>LNEO01000122.1 GCA_001465015.1 Deltaproteobacteria bacterium Ga0077539
AACGATGAGGGCTCGACCTCTGGCTGTGAGGCGAGCGAGCGTCCGCGTTGTTCCCTCACGAATACCAGGGCTGTCGCGCCCAAATCCGGTTCCCTGCTAAGGGTCAGCGCGACGAAGCTCCATCGCAGCGTCGATCGACACGAACAGCGACGGGTCGTTCGCGCTGGACTTGCTGCGAACGCGTCGAGCTACGCCGCAGCGCGCGGCAGGACGTGACCCTTGACCCACTCGATGATGTCGCCGAGCGTCGCGCCGGGGGTAAACACTTTCTTGACGCCCGCGGCCTCGAGGCGGCCGAAATCGTCCTCGGGGATGATGCCTCCGCCGAAGACCGCGACGTCGTCGGCGCCCTTCTTCTTCAGCGCGTCGATGACCGCGGGAAACAGCGTGTTGTGGGCGCCCGACATGATCGACAGCCCCACCGCGTCGACGTCTTCTTGCACGGCGGCGGCGGCGATCATGTCCGGGGTCTGATGAAGACCTGTGTAGATCACCTCGAAGCCGGCGTCGCGCAGCGCGCGTGCGACGACTTTCGCTCCGCGGTCGTGGCCGTCGAGCCCGGGCTTGGCAACGAGGATGCGTACCTTGCGTTCGGTCATGGTTTCGATTCCATCGGCTGTTTACCACAGAATCGACCGCGACGGCGCAGCGGTATCGACCGTCGTGCGCCGACGTGACCGGCGCCTGGGTCTACCGTCGCGTGCCCTTGGGCCGCGTCGCGTCGGGGCGGCTCTGCGCCTTGCGCGGTCGCCCTTCGGCGCCGTCGGACTGCTTGTTGTCCGTGCGAAACAGCGCGGCGGCGAGCGCGGGAGCTGTCAGCGATGCCGGGTGGGCCGCGACGGTCTCGGGCGTTCCTGCGCACACGATCGAGCCGCCGTTTTCGCCGCCCTCGGGACCAACGTCGATGACCCAGTCCGCGCATTTCACGACGTCCATGTTGTGCTCGATGACCACGACGGTGTTGCCGTGCTCGACGAGTCGCCCGACGAGCTCGACGAGGACCTCGATGTCTCGAAGGTGCAGGCCCGCCGTCGGTTCGTCGAGGACGTACAGCGTGCGCCCCGTGGCGCGCCGCGAGAGCTCTTTGGCGAGCTTGACGCGCTGAGCCTCGCCGCCCGACAGGGTGGTCGCAGGCTGACCGAGCTTCACGTAGCCGAGCCCGACGTCCCGCAGCGCGGCCAGCGCGTCGCGCACCTTGGGGACAGCCTCGAAGTGCGGATACGCCTCGTCGACGCTCATCGCGAGCACGTCAGCGATCGAGAATCCTCGGTACTTCACAGAGAGCGTCTCGCGCTCGTAGCGACTTCCGCCGCACACTTCGCAGGGAACCATCACGTCCGGCAGAAAGTGCATCTCGACCCGCAAGACGCCCTCTCCCTGGCACGCCTCGCAGCGACCTCCCTTGACGTTGAAGCTGAAGCGCCCTGCCTTGAAGCCACGCGCGCGTGATTCTGGGACGCCCGCGAAGAGCTCTCTCAGCTGCGCGAAGACCCCCGTATACGTCGCCGGTGAGCTGCGCGGAGTGCGGCCGATCGGCGCGGCGTCCACGGCGACGACGCGGTCGAACGCAGCGAGTCCGTCCACGGATTTGGCGGCGATCTCGCGGCTCGTGTCTCGCGCCACCGACGCGCGCGCGGCGGGCAACAGCGTCCCGAGCACGAGCGAAGACTTGCCCGAGCCCGAAACTCCCGTAATGGCGACGAGGCACCCCACCGGGAAGCTCACCGTCACGTTCTTCAAATTGTGCAGGGTCGCCTCGCGAACCACGACCTGCGCCTGCGCCGCGCGACGACGCTTGGGCAATGGGATCGAGCGCGCGCCGGACAAATACGGCCCGGTGATGCTCGTGGACGAACGCGCGATCTCCTCTGGCGAGCCTTGCGCGACGACCAAACCGCCGCGCGCCCCCGCGCCAGGCCCCATGTCGACCACGTGATCCGCAGCGCGAACGATGTCGAGGTCGTGCTCGACGACCAGGACGCTGTTTCCTCGACGAACGAGGGCGCGAAGCGTCTCGAGGAGCCGCCCGCTGTCTCGCGGATGCAGCCCCACCGACGGCTCATCGAGCACGTACAAGACGCCGACGAGCGCAGAGCCGATCTGCGTGGCGAGCCGCACGCGTTGGCCCTCGCCGCTCGAGAGCGTCGACGCCGTGCGCGCAAGCGTGAGGTACGGCAGCCCGACGGACTCGAGAAACGACAGCCTCGCGCGAACCTCGACGAGCAGTCGATCCACGACGGCGCGCGACCGCTTGTCGAAACGCCGCTCGATCTCGACGAAGTCCCGCGCGAGCTGCCGCACAGGCCGCTGCATGAGCTCGTGAATGTCGAGGCCGCCGACGCGAACGCAGAGGGCCTCGGGCCGAAGCCGCTTTCCCTTGCAAGCGTCGCACGGCGCCTCGCGACGAAATCGATCGACGAATCCCTCAGCGTCGTCGTCGTCCTCCTCCTCTTCGCGATGCCGTGAACGCGCTCTCGCCGCGCGATCGAGCAGCGCGAGCACGCCCGCATAGCTGTCGCCGTCACCATAGAAGAGCTCATCCTTCGCGCGGTCTGGCAGCGACTCGAAGGGCATGTCGAGGTCGACGCCCATCGAGCGCGCCCACTGATCGACCTCGCGCGGCAACGACTTCTTGAAGGATACGAGCGCGCCCTGCCGAAGCGACCTGGTCGGGTCGGGCACGAGCTTCGATCGATCGGCGACCGTTCGCACGCCGAGCCCGTGGCACGTCGGGCACGCCCCCTTCGGCGAGTTGAACGAGAACAGCTGCGGCTCGATTTCGGGCAGCGTGATCCCGCAGTCGGCGCAGGCAAAGCGCTCGGAGAGGAGCTGCTCGGGCCCGTCGACCGGCACGATGCGCACGAGCCCCTGCGCTTGCTTGAGCGCGATTTCGACGGCGTCGAGCACGCGGGCGCGCGCCGCTTCTTTCACGGCGACGCGATCGATCACGAGGTCGACCGTGTGTGATTGCTTCGGGTCGAGGCCCTCGATGTCCCCGAGTTCGAGCATGGCGCCGTCGACCCGCACGCGAACGAAGCCTTCGCGTTTCCACGCGGAGAAGAGTCGCTCGTGCGATCCCTTCTCCCCTCGCACGACCGGGGCGAGAATCGACGCGCGAGTGCCTTCGCCGAGCGCCATGACGGCGTCGACGATCTGCGTGACGGTGTGCGCCCGGACGGGGCGGCCGCAGTTCGGGCAGTGCGCGGCGCCGGCCCGCGCGAGCAGAAGACGGAGATAGTCGTCGAGCTCGGTGATCGTCCCGACGGTCGATCGAGGATTGCGGCCGAGCGCGCGCTGCTCGATCGCGATCGCCGGCGATAGACCGTCGATCAGCTCGACCTCTGGCCGCCCGAGCGAACCGAGCTGCTGCCGCGCGTAGACCGACAGCGATTCGACGTAGCGGCGCCGTCCTTCGGCGTAGATCGTGTTGAACGCGAGCGAGCTCTTGCCCGAGCCCGACGGCCCCGTCACCACCACGAGACGATCGCGCGGAAGGTCGACGTCGACGTTCCGAAGATTGTGTGTCCGGGCCCCTCGAACGACGATCTTGTCCATCAACGCCCCTTGTCGGCGCGGATGCTGCGCGCCTCGGCCATCGCCAACGCCATCCGCATGGCCGAGAGCATTCCGCGAGCGTCCGCGCGGCCGGAATACGCGATGTCGTACCCCGTTCCGTGATCGACGGATGTTCGGATGATCGGAAGACCGAGGGTCACGTTGACCGACTCGCCGAAGTCAACCAGCTTGGCCGCGATCGTGGCCTGATCGTGATACATCGCGACCACCGCGTCGTACCGCTCGAAGCCGCGACCGTGGCGAAACGCCGTCTCCGCCGGGATCGGCCCTTCGACCGTCGCGATGCCCCGCAGGATCTCCCTCGCGTCGCCGATCGCCGGACCGATTACGCGTCGCTCTTCGTCGCCGAGCATCCCGTCTTCTCCTGCATGCGGATTGAGTCCGCACACGCCGACGCGCGGACTATCGACGGAGAAATCCCGCCACAGCGCGCGCGCCGTCAGCACGATCGATTTGACGACCGCGTCTCGAGTGATCGCGGCGGGCACAGCGCTGAGCGGCAGATGCGTCGTGACCAGCGAGGCGCGAAGCGACGGTCCGATGAAGCACATCACCGCGGCGTTCGTGCTGGTCTTCTCCGCGAGGTATTCAGTGTGGCCGGTAAACGGCGTTCCGCCCTGTTGCGCCGCGGCGATGATCGACTTGGCGACCGGCCCGGTGACGAGCGCGTCCGCCGTGTGGTTGAGCACGAGCGAGAGCGCTCGGTCGATCGAGGCGAGCTGCGAGCGTCCAGCTTCGATGTTGGGTTTTCCTGGGCGCCGCTGCACCTCGGGCAGGTCGCTCGTCGCATCGATCGTGACGTTGCGAAACTTGCGCAGATCGACGCGGCGAACCGCGGCGGCCGCTTCGATCGCAGCGTTGTCTCCCACGAGGATGAAGCGATCTGCTGTGCGCGCCGAAGCGAGGGCTTCGATCGCGACAACCGAGACCTCGGGACCGATGCCCGAAGGACAGCCAACGCTCACGGCGAGGGTGGTCATTGCGAGCGCGGACTCTAGCGCAGCGCAGCGGTCTGTTGTCGGTTGTCCTCGCACCCCGAGAAACGCGAAGATTTACACAGGGTCGAGACGGTAGCCGACCGCTCGCACTGTCTCGATATGCGCTGCCGTCCCGAGCTTTTCTCGAAGCCGCCGGATGTGCACGTCCAGCGACCGGCCGTGCCCATCGCCACGAACGCCCCACACCGCTGCGAGGATTTCCGCACGGCGCAAGACCCGTCCTCGCCCGCGGGCGAGAAAGAGCAATAGCTCGAACTCCTTGTTGGCGAGGCCGAGCACCGTCGGTCCGACGCGCGCTTCGTGCGCCGCGACGTCGAGCACCAGCGAACCGACCTTGACGCGCTCGGGCTGCGAAAACTCGCTCGCCCGCCACTCCGCCGCGCGCAGCCGCGCCACCAGCTCGTGCGGATCGTAGGGAACAACCACGAAGTCGTCGAACCCCGACGACGGATCGAGCCGGCTCAACTGCGACCGCTCGATCCCCAACAACAAAGGAATCTTCGCCGCCACAGCCCGAACGCGCCGAACCACGAACGCGCCGAGCTCGCCGTCGCCCCCCGCTTCGACGAACACAGCGTCTACACTGTCCACCATTTCGCTCGGTGACGCGACAGCGAGCCGCTCTCGCACGGCGCAGCCGAGATCCGCGAGCGCCGTGGCGGCCACGGCCTCACCGAGTGCTGACACGACGGTCACGCGCATGCGATTTCCGTCGCGACGCTACCACTGTCCGGCGGAGAATCTCCCCGAGCTTTCGCCGACCCGCTATCGCTCGCTTGACCCGAGCGCGACCGCAGTGATACCCGCAAAAAATACGATGCGTTGGGCCGTCGAACTCCCTGCAACGTCGGGCGGGACTGGACCCACAGTCACCGTCGACGCCGAGTCTTGGAAAGGCGCACTCACCGAGGCCCGCGCGGGCAAGACGCTCACGAAGTTTCGCGTCGACTTCGACGAGGACAACTCCGTCCGCGTTCATGACCTCGTGAGCAACGAGCGCTTTACGCTCAGGCCCGTGAGCGCGAGCGTCGGCGCGACGCCCGCTGCGACGCCCCTGACGGCGCCGCAAGCGCCCGCATCGTCGACGCCGATCGCTGCGACGCAACCTGCGGCCAATCCCGCCCCTGCCGCTGCACAAGCGCAGCCGTATTCGGCGCCGAACGCGCCCCCGACAGCGCCTGCTCCCCGACCGAGCGGCATTCCCATGCCAGGCCCAACCGGTCGGCCTTCGGCGAATTCGATGCAGGCCGTCGTCCCGCCGCCCGGAGCCAAACCGACCGGCTCGGTTCCTCCGCCCGGCAGTTCGAAGCCCATCGGCTCGGTCCCTCCTCCGAACGCGCAGCCCCCCGCGGCTACCGCCCCCGTGACGACCGACCCCTCGCCGTCACCTCCTGCGGCGACCGCGCAGACAGTCCCGCCCCACGCGCCCATCGCGACCAACACTTCGCCTGACGGGTCGCCATCGGAGCCGGTCGTCCCTGCTCCCGGCTCGATTTTCTTTTCGCGCGACCGCGAGGCGGCCGCGTCCAACGGGCTGACATACCGAGAGCGACTCGTCGCAGTTCCGCCAGGAACGTCCGTCGAGCTGTGCACGAACATCGCCCGCGTCTTGCTCACCCACCTCCGCAACGCGCTCGCGCCGATGCCCGCCGGCAAGTTCGTCTCGATCGCTGTTTTTGATCACGTTTTCAAGTCCCGCCCCGAGAGACCGCCGATCCTCGTCCTCGGATGGAAGGACTGGCGCGGCGACGAGCCCGAAATCACCGTCTCTCGCCCGAGCGCGACGAGCCTGCCCGCGATCACGACGTCGATCCCACCCAACTCGTTTGCGCCCCCGACTCCAGCGCAGCCGCAGCAACCGATGGTCTCTGCGCCCAACGAGAGCGCGCCGGTCCATGCGTCGCAGCCGCCCGTAGCGCCCGTAGCGCCCGCAGCGCCCGTAGCGCCCGTAGCGCCCGTAGCGCCCGTAGCGCCTGCGCGGCTGCCCGACGCCCCCACCACGGTCTCCGTCGCGCCACCTCCGAAGCAGACGGTATCGTTCAACGAGATGCCAGCCGCGGTGGCAGCGGCGATCGCGCAGAAAACGGTCGTGGACCTTCAACCGCCGACCGTGGTCGAGCAGCCCGTGGCAACCAAGGCGCCGGTCGCTTCGAGCGACACGCAAGCGCCGACGTCCGCCGCTGCATCGCTTGTCGTTTCAGAGCCGCCGCCCGCGCTGCTCTCGCAACCTGTCGCGCCGGTTCCGCTCGTCGCGCAGGCGGCTCCCGCGATTCCGCTCGTCGCCAGTCCGTCGGTCGCGCCTCCCGCGCAGACCGGTTCGGTGGCTCCGCCGTCGCCGACGGCCGCCCCGAGCCATGGATCGCAGCCGCCGATGCACGCGTCGGTCCCTCCCGCGCGAACAACCGCCTCCCAATCGCCTCCTTCGCCGCCGCCCGCACCGCCTCGCGCGGCGCCTCCGCCTCCGAGCGGACGTCGGTCCGCACGCGTGCGCGGCGACGATCTCCTGGGCGAAGCGTTCGACGCGCTCAGCGACATGGCGTTTCTCAGCGACGCCACTCAGGCCACAGACTTCGCGGCGCAGATCGCGAAGGACCTGCTCCACACTCCGTTCGTGGCGATTTCGCTCTATGACATCGACCGCGACGAGCTCGTCGTCGACCTCTGCGAGCTCGCTCCTTCGGCGAAGGGACGTCGCGCGAAGATCGCCAAAGGCGAGACTCGAAGCGACGTCGCGCGACGAAGCAGCCCCGCGCGCCTCGCGAACTGGAACCCCGACGCGCTCGTTCCCGAGGCGCCTATCGGTCCCGCGTTGTTCGTTCCGGTCGCCCTCGATCGACGATTGTTCGGCGTGCTCGAACTGCACCGCCAGGTCGGCGAGCAGGCGTTCGCCGAAGACGAAGAAGGCGCCGCTGCGTACATCGCCGAGCAGCTCGCGAAGTTCTTGCTCGATCAGTCCAAGCGCGCGGGCTTTCGAGACGACAAACAACGCTCGTAGTCGATCCTCGCCGGTCCGGCGATCGAGCGGCGAACGACGCCTTTCGCGAGCCCCCTCGTAGCGAAATCAGTTCGCGGCAGGCGCGGCGGCGCTCGGCCCGCCCGCCGGTGGCGCAGCGGCCTGACCTGCGAGCTCGAGCTCGTCGTTGATCCACTCGCGAAGCTGCGAGCGATCGAGCTGAAGCGCCGTCGGCCAGCGTCGCCCATTGATGTAGACCGCGGGAGTCCCGTCGATCTGAAGGCGCTCACCCTCGCGCCGATCAGCGGCGACGCGATTCTCGGTCTCGGCGCCCGCGAGGTCCGCTCGAAAGCGCGCGACGTCGAGGTTGAGTCGCTGCGCGTACTGCTCGAGATTGGCAGGTTCCAGCGCGCTCTGATTGGCAAACAACAGGTCGTGGTACTCCCAGAACTTCCCCTGCCGACCGGCTGCCACCGCGGCGCGCGAGGCCGGCATCGCGTGGATGTGTCCCGACAGCGGGAAGTGCATGTGGACGACCTTCAGACGCTCGCCGAACTCTCGCTCGATGTCGCGCAAGACAGGAGCCACGGCGGCGCAGTGCGGGCACTCGTAGTCGCTGAACTCGACGAGGGCCACGGACGCCGCCGCGTTGCCGCGGATCGCGGCGCCGTCGGTGTTGATCCGCTGCACGACGTCTCGCGCGAATCGAGCGCGCACCAGCTCGCCCAAGCGCTCGGCGTCGAAGCCGTCCTGCACCCGGCGCGACAGAAAGCGCAGCGCCGGCCTGCACGAAGAGCAGAGCCGATCTCGGGCGCAGACCGCGAGCGAGTGGGGGTCGCCGCAGGGCGACAGGACGTCGTTCGCAACGTTCCACAGAAGGTCGCGCTCGGCGGTCGAGAGCGTCGTTGTGTCAAAGCCCGCCAGCTCGGTGACGCGGTCGGAGTTCGCCGCGTTTTGCGGCGCCTGATCCGTGGGCTGCGGTCGAGCGCTCGTCCCGTTCTGCGCGGTGTTGCGCGGGTTCTCTTGCTGGACGTTCGGAGAGCTCGTGTTGTTGCGATTGCAGCTCGCAGCCATGCACATGGCACCGAGCACGGCAACGGCGGAGAGGGTCGCGACGAACGAGGGACGCGCGCGCTTCATGGGCGAGCGGTTAGCGTGCGGGTCGCGACTGTGTCAAGGCGGGTCGTCCCGCGCCCCTGCCTCGATCCACGCAGACACCACTCGAATCTGGGCGTTCGAGAGCGGCTCGGCGCCCCTCGGCATGGGCGCCCCGCGGACCGGACCGTCTCCGACGAGCTTGTAAACGAGGTAGCTCTCCGCTGGCTCGCTCCGCGCAATTCGCACAAATCCCGCCCATCCGTACTCACCCCGATCCACGGCGCCCGACGGCGAGGGCCACTCGACGGACTCGACGCCGACCGCGGTCCGCAGGATTCCCTCCGCCGACGAAAGATCGAGCCGCATCGCGGGGTGCTCGCCGCCATGACACGCGCTGGTTCCGCAGCTCGCCGCGAGCAGCGGCGCGACATCCCTCCGAAGCGAAGGCGTCGCTTCGACAGCGACCGGCCGCTCGACGAAACGCACACGAAACGCGCGCGACTCGGTCGACGCAACGCCGTCCCACGAGGCGATTCCCTGTCGAACGCGGAGCTCGTACTCCAGGTCCATGCGAAGCGCTGCCTGGTCGAGCTCGACCCGCACGCGCCGCTGCGCCGGGTCGTAGCGGAGCCGCGGAGTGAGCGCCGACTCGCCACTCACGAACTGCACCGTGACGCGGCTCACCGTGCGCGGAAGCAGCAATCGATCGAAGTCGATCGACAACGGCGCCCCGACCGGGTGCTCTGCGTACCCGAGCGCTCCGGGTTCGACTGAGCTCGCGACGATACGCGGCGCGCCCGAGGTCGGCGCAGGCGGCGCGAGGTCACACGCCCAGAGGAGCGACGCAGCGAACGCCGTGCGCGCACGCACGCCGATCACCCTGCTTTCACGCCGATACGCAGGGCGCAGACACAGCTACGACCCGCGCGATACCCAACCAGCGTTGGGGCCTCCTCGGACCGTCCCGTCACGACTCTGAATACATCTGGAGGTGCTCTTTGAGCACCGCATCGTTGATCCCCTTGTTCAGCGCGGTCTTCAGGGTATCCGACAGGGTCTCGAGCATGTCCGAAACGTCACCTTCTTGGTTGAGTTTCGCGAGGAGGACGCGAGCCTCGCGGCTGTCGTCTTTACGCAGAAACTCTCGGACATGATCGATGTCGACGGTGCCCTGAAAATCGACGAAGAGGTTGTCCAACAGGTACCGAACCAGCTCTTTCACGGGGCATTCCTTCGTGCGCATACAGATTTGTTTACCCTCTGCGCCAGGGGCAACATCGTTTCGCGAGAACACAACTTCGGGACCCACGACCCGCCGCGAGGGGCGAGCGTGGGCAAACGGGCGATGCGCTTCGAGGACGCACCGCACCGAGAGATTGGCCTTGAAAACCCTCACTGCTCCCACCACGGGCGGGTGGTTCCCGGCGCCGTGGGGGGGGTGCCTGGAGGCGTCGGAGGGCCTGCAGGAGGCGTTTGCGGTGGGGTCGGAGGCCCGCTGTTGCCGGGCGGCGGCGGACGGTTCGAGCCGCTGCCTGGAAGCGTCGGGGGCCCACCTGCACCTGGAAGCGTGGGTGGCCCGCCGTTTCCTGGAGGCGGGGGCGGCCCACCGCTGCCTGGAGGCGTCGGAGGTCCACCACTGCCTGGAGGTGAGGGTGGCCCGCCGCTGCCAGAGCCTGGAGGAGGTGGAGGTCCGCCGCTCGAGCCACCAGTCAGCGACGGAGGTCCGCCGCTCGAGCCACCAGTCAGCGACGGAGGTCCACCCGTTCCAGTGGTTGTGCCGCCCGTGGTGTTGGCGGGTCCGGTCGAGCCGCCCTGCGTAGTGGGCGTTGCCGGCGCCGCCTCGACGAGGCGACCCGAGCTGTCGAGCGACGGGCTCGAGACGAGAAACCACGGAACGAGCGCGTTGGTTCCGCGCGGAACACCGAAGCCAGGCGGCGTCGTGGTGCGCGTGGTCGAGCGCACCGTCGAGATGCGCTGCACAAACTGTCGCGTCGAGATGCTGCGTCCGAAGCCCGGAAACTTCAGCGGCCGAACGATCGCCTCCATGCATCGCTGCATCGCGGGATCCTGGGGCGAGTACGCGGTCGATCTCACCGCAGACTCGAACGCTTCGAGCGCGTTGATCTGCTGCTCGACCCACTCGACCTGCTGCTGAATGGCAGCGAGCCGCTGCTCGAGCGACGCGTTGTTGGCGACGCGGGCGGCGGGCGGGGTCGTGTTGAAGAGCTCCGAGTTCGGCTCGGACCGAACCGTCACCGTGATGCGGATTTCATTGAGGTCGGGCCGACGCGTCAACACGCTCTGGGCGCACTGGCGAAGCTCGTCGAGGTGGTTGTTCCACTCGTCGTCGAACTGCTCTTGCGACAGCGCGGCGGGGTATTGCCCGACCGCGGCGCGCAGGGCGTTGACGCGACCTTGCAGCTGCTCGCGCGCCTGCGCGATCCGCTCTTGATCGCTGCGTCCCTGGGTGCCTCGCGCCTCTTCGTCGAACGCGCGCGCAACCGCGTCACGGATCTCTCGGTGCGCGGACTGATCGCCGCGCAGCTGCGTGAGCCACTGCCTCGCAGCGGCGTCGCCGAGCTTGAAGATTCCCTGCACTGCGGCCTGAATCGGCGTCGAGCGCTCGCCGGCGAACGCCGAGTCCGAGCGATACCGCTGCACAAACGCTTGAAGCTGCGCGACCGCGTTGGAATCCTCGAGCGCGACGATCGCCTCGATGATCGTCGGCAGCCACTCGGCCGGCGTCTCGTGGTCGAACAGGTGCTGCAACAACAGAGGAACAGCCTCGCGCGCGCCCATCGACGCGAGCGTCGGGGCGATCACGTCGAGCGGCGGGGCCGAGCGATTCTCGAGGAAGTTGAAGTGATCCTCTTCGCCGTCGATCGCCTCGAGCAAGAATCGCTCGCCGGTCTCGCGCTGGCGAAGCACCTGGGAGATCTCCTGCCGCATCGTGCTGGGAATCGCGCGCGCCCTGTAGAGCTCGAGCAGATCTCCCGTGACCTCCGGCGCCGGATCGCGCGCCAGCATCCGAACGAGAAACGCGCGCACAGGGACGAGTCGATTGTCCGCGTCGCGAATCAGCGAGACGAGCTGCTCGCGGGGCGTTCCTTCCGGCGCGGGCTGCGCTCCCGCGGTCGGCGGCCGGTACCCCGACAGGTCCGTCGCGATGGCGCCGATGTTCGCTCCGAGGTCGATCTGCCCCTGAATCGCGCCAGTGCGCGGGTCGAGCGCGCGGAGCTTTCCGTTGCCCGAGATCACGACGACGGAGCTTCCCGTCACCGTGATGGACTCGATGTCGTATTGGCTCATCGCAGACTGCGCGCGACGAGCGGCCTCGTTGGCCGACTCGCTCTGCCCAGGTCGCGCGTCGGCCTCGTCGGGACCGATCGAGCGTGCCCACCGGACAGCGCCCGTCTGCGCGTCGAACGCGATGATGAAGCGGTAGTAGACGAGGTAGAGCGTGTCGTGAGCGACCGCGATCGCGTCGCCCTGCGCGGCGCGCGGAGCAAACGCGAAGCGAATCTTGTCTCGCGCCGTTCGCGCGCCGGTCGAGCCCGCGAACGCGTCGCGAAACAGCGGAGGATCGCCGGGCACGCCCTCGATCGGGTTCGCGAGAAACGCGCTCTGCGCGCGGGTGCCCGAAGCGCTTCGGGGCGTCCAACGATACGCGCCGCGCGAGCCGTAAAAGAGCCCTTGCGGCGCCGAGAACACCCATCCGAGAACGTCGTCCGTCGCGCGGACGCGAGCAGACTCGACACCAGTATTCAAGTCGAGCACCGCGAGCGACTGCCGGTCCCACGGGACGAAGGCCTTGCCCGAGGCGGCCGCGGGGCGTCCGAGGATCCCGACCACCTGGTGCGACCACCGCTCGCGACCCGATCGCGCGTCGACCGTCACCACGCGTCCCACGCGCGCGCCGCCGTTTGCGCCAGAGGAGGCCACGATCACGATCGCGTTGCCCTCCCGCGCCGCACCTTGAAACGGCATCGCGCGGAGGTCGACGTCCCACGACCGCTCACCAGAGCGAAGGTCGAGCGCGACGACACGGGCTCCGGTCGAGACGAGCACGACGTCGCCGAGGACTTCGGGAGCGCTCTGAGCGTCGAGCTCACGCGTCCACAAAGAGCGTCCGGTCTGCGCGTCGAACGCGACCACCGCGCGCGGCGTCGCTTGTCGAATCGCGACGAGGATCGAAGTGTTGAGGGCGTTGGCCGCGGGCTCGCCGTCTCGCGCAGGGAGCTGCGAGTAGATGCGCTCGATCGGCTCGCGCTGGTTGTCTTCGAAGCGCGAGGAGAAGGCGTTCATCCTGCGAATCGCGGGCATGCAGCCGGCCGCGGACGTTGCCGCGAGCAAGAGCAGAGCGCCCCTCGAGCTTAGGATCGAGCGGCTCATCGCGAACCTCCGCCGCCTTGAATCTGGCGAATCGCGAGCTGCGCACGCACGACCTCTGGCGATCGCGCCGCGCTCGCCGGTCGGCTGGCCACCCAGCGCTGCAAGAAATCTCGCACCGCCGCGGAGGCAGCGCGCTGCTCGAGTCGCTCGATGATCTTGATCTTCACGGCCGCGGGGATGTCTCTACGATTGAGAAATTGCTCGAAACCCGAGAGCAAGACGCTGATCGAGGCGTGCGTGATCCACATCGTGAGCGTCTGGTGCCGCGAGGTGCGGCGCGGGTCTTCGGAGTCGTGCGCGGCATCGGCGCTGACCGCGTCGTCCACGCCGCCGAGCCGTCCGATCGCCGCGGCCGCCTCGGGGACGCCGCGCTCGAACGCGCGAAACAGCAGCGTGACCGACTGACGGTTGCCGATGCGACCGAGGGTCTCGGCCGCCGCAGAGCGAACCTCCGGAGCCGAGTCGTGCAGCGCGCTCTCGACGAGCCCGCGCACGCGAGGATCCTGGATCGACGCAAGCGATTGGACAGCCTTGGCGCGAGCCGCGACCCGACGGTGGTGCAAGAGCGTCGACAGCTCCTCGATGGCCTCGGGGCGCGCGAGCTGGCCGAGGGCTTCGATCGCCTGGTCCGTCACGCGGTCAGCGTTTCCGCGGCGAATGAGCTCGACGACGAGCTGCACGGCTTCAGCCGACGGATACGCCGGGATCGCCTCGAGGCCGTCGACGATGCGCTCGACGTCGCTCGATTGAATGGCCTCGCGCGCCTCGCGAAGGGACATGTCTTGCGACGGCGCATTCTGTCCTGCTTGGGCGTTTGGGGTTCGACCTCGAGGCCGAGCCTGGGCGTCAGCCACGCCTGCGGCTAGAACTACGGCAGATGCCGCGAAGATCACTGCGATGCGACCCATCTCTCCAACTCTCCGTTGTAGCGGGCGTGATTACTACACCGGGCGCGCCGTTGGGGAAAACCGTTTCGCTGCATCTCACGCTTTGCCGCGCCACGCGGTTTAGGTCGCCGACCCAAGCCGGGGCCATCCGCGAGAATCGAAGTACACGCGACACCCTTTCACTCCCCTCGTCCGTCCACAGCGGAATCGAGGGCTCGCCCTTCGCGGCGGTTTCATTGACGGACCGCGGCGGCGGACGGTAGAAAATTCTTGCACACTCAGCACATCAGTGGCCAAACCTAGCTACACAGCAGCGCCTCGCGACGGTCAGGCTCACCTTTGCCTCGACACGTCGCGGACGTGTGCCTCGCTTATAACCCCAGGTAGACGGAGGAGCGCTCAGCGGTGAAGAGCCCGGTCAAGTTCGGGAAGTACTACCTCCTCGAGCGTATCAACGTCGGTGGAATGGCCGAGATCTTCAAGGCCAAATCCTTTGGCGAGGCGGGCTTCGAGCGTCTCGTCGCGGTCAAGCGCATCCTCCCGTCGGTCGCCGAGGACCACGAATTCATCGCAATGTTCGTGGACGAAGCGAAGCTCGCGGTGCAGCTGACGCACCCGAACATCGCGCAGATCTTCGAGCTCGGTAAGGTCAACGACACGTACTTTATCGCGCTCGAGTACGTTCCAGGTCGCGACCTACGAACGGTGTTCGAGCGCGCCAAGAAGAAGAACGAGCCGATTCCGATCCCCCTCGCCTGCTACTCGATCATGAAGCTCTGCGAGGGCCTGGACTACGCGCACAACAAGAAAGATGCGGCCGGGCGCAACCTCGACCTCGTCCATCGCGACGTCTCGCCGCAGAACATCCTTTTGTCCTGGGAGGGCGACGTGAAGCTCATCGACTTTGGCATCGCCAAAGCCGCCAGCAAGAGCTCGCGCACCCAGGCTGGGATCCTCAAAGGCAAGTTCGGGTACATGTCGCCCGAGCAGGTGCGCGGACAGGGCGTCGATCGACGCAGCGACGTGTTCGCCGCGGGAATCGTGCTGTACGAGCTCCTGACGGGCGAGCGTCTCTTCGGCGGGGGCGACGACTTCTCGACCCTCGAGCGCGTGCGCAACTGCGACTTCGCGCCGCCGAGCAAGAAGAACCCCACGATTCCCGAGGAGCTCGAGCAGATCATGCTCAAGTCCCTCACGAAAAACGTCGAGGAGCGCCATCGCACGGCGATGGACCTGCACGACGAGCTGCAGTCGTTCATGTACACGTCGGGCCACTTTTTCGCCCGAAAAGACCTCGGTTCGTTCATGCACCGCGCCTTCCAGGACGACATCACGAAGGAAGCCGCCAAGGATGAGGAGTATCGGAAGTTCGACTCGCGCCGCGCTTCCGACCTCGATGTTTTCGACGGCGCACAGGCTCCGACTGCCATGACCACCAACGGCCGCAATGTTCCGCCTCCACCGCCAGGCGCCCCCAAGGTGTCGGTCGGAAAGGCCACCATGATGGGTGGACTGCAAGCGCCGATGGGAGCCCCTGCGGTCTCGCCGCCGCCGCCTCTTTCGCCGCAAAAAACCCTGATGGGAAGCGGCCCTGCGGCCTCGGCGCCCAAGGTCAACGGCAGTCACGCGCCAGCGCCACCGGCTTCCGGCGCGAGCGCGGGCCTCGACATGGATTGGGACGACGAAGAGCTGGCGACCCAGGTCTACGACAAGATCGACATCCCTTCGCACCCCATGAAGCCGCTGACTGCGGCGCCTCCGCCGCCCGCGCCCGCGAGCATTCCACCGCCGGGCCGGGGACCCGTCGCGCCTCCTCCGGGCTTTACCCAAGGCGCGCAGGGTGGCGCGAGCTATGCGCCTCCGCGTGCACAGACGCAGCCGCTTCCGTCCGCTGGAATCAACGCGCCGAAGGCGCTCCCAGCGATCCCCGCGCCGCCGCCCATGGCGTCACCGATGAGCGTTCCCGCACCAGGGCCCGCGGTGGGAGCTCCCATGGTGCCTTCGCTTTCGGGACCCGCGGTCGGCGCGCCAAACTTCAACGGGCCGCCGCCGGGAGCAAACCCATACTCGATGGGACCAGCGCCCTCCATCGCCCCGCCCATTGTGCAGGGCCAGCCCGTCGCGGCTCGCCCGCCAGCGTCGGCGACAGCCACCGCGCCGCACGCCGCGCAGTCGAGCAAGAAGAACAACTCGATGCCGTTGGTGTTCGCTGGCGTTGGCCTCTTCGCCCTCGCCGCAGGCGCTGGGCTCATCATCATGTTCACTCGGCCCAAGGTCGGGACGATCGAGGTCTCTTCCAACGTTCCCGACGTGCAGCTCGAGGTCGACGGCCGTACGACAGGAATGGGACAGCGGTTCACCGTCGGCAACCTCGAGTCCAACCGCCCCCACACGATCGTCGCGCGACGGCAGGGCTATCGGACGCGCGAGCTCCAAGTGCAGGTCGCCAGCGGTGAAGTCACGCCGGTGCCTGTCGTGCTCGAGCCCGAGGCACCGCAGATGGCGATGAACACCGGCACGCAAGGAATGCCCGTGCAAGGCGGCGTCGTACAGCCGATGGGCGTACAGCCCATGGGCGTGCAACCCATGGGCGTGCAACCGATGGGCGTACAGCCAATGGGCGTGCAACCCATGGGCGTACAGCCAATGGGCGTACAGCCAATGGGCGTGCAACAAATGGGCGTGCAGCCGATGGGGACTCAGCCCATGGGCGTGCAACCCATGGGCGTGCAACCCATGGGCGTGCAACCCATGGGCGTACAGCCGATGGGCGTACAGCCGATGGGAGTGCAGCCCATGGGTGTGCAGCCGATGGGCGGACAGCCCGTGCAAACACAGCCCGTCGCGGTCAACCAACCCACGCAGCAGCCATCCTCCGGTGGTTCGAACCGAAATGTTCGCCGCCAACCCCGTGGCGGTTCGAGCAGCTCGTCGTCGTCTGGGTCCGTCACGCCGCGACTCGTCTCGTCGTCGGGAAACAGCGGCGGCGGGGGCAGTGGATTCCTCTCGATCTCGACGCGACCAGCGTCGCGCTGCACAGTGGCAGGACAGACTTTCTCGACGCCGCGCCTTCGCTTGAGCCTGCCCGCGGGCACCCACCGAGTGCAGTGCAACAACAGCGACTTCGGCGTGGGCGCGACGTTCTCGGTCAGCGTTCGAGACGGTCAAGAGACCCGCGAAATCAACCACCCGCTCAACTGAGCGCGACGCGCGGACGCCGCTTCGCGCTCAGCGCACAGGCGGACCGACGAACACGTAGAGCGCGGGCGCGACATAGGGGAAAGCGCGCTTTCGCTCTTCTTCGATGGCCCGCAGCTGCGCGAGACCCTCGTCGCCCGCGCCGCCGAGGTCACGAACGCGCCGCTCGATCCTCGCGCGGATCACAGGATCTTCCGTGCGCAAGAGCGTGTCTCGCAGCAGCTCGATCGCGCTCGCGTCGGCCCCGCTCTCTTCGAGCATTCGCGCCGCCGACAGCGCGAGCCATCCTGGTCCCTGCCCCGCCGCCGCGGCTCGTCGAAGAAAGTGCGCGCCTCGTCGCTTCGTCGCGCGCCGCTCTTCACCGTCGGGCAAGAGCGGCGCGAGCTCGTACGCGAGGTTGAAGCCGAGCGCGTACAACATCTCTGGGTCGTCACGAAACACCTCGAGTCCGCGCTGCAGATGCTCGACGGACGCCTCGACTGCCTGCCTGGTGATTCGCCGGTGCGTGTAGATGCTGACCGTCGCTCCCCAGAGATACGCGCGGCGAAAATGCGGATCCACCTCCTGCGTCGTGCGCGCGTACGTCTGCAAGTAGCGAAGCTGCGAGCGGGTCGAGAGCGACTCGCCAAAGTACGCGAGCGCGCTGGTAAACAAGAGGTCCGCCGCCCACTCGCGATGCCCCAGCGCCATCGTTCGCGCCGCGAGCGCCGACGGAATGGTCGCCTCGTCGACAGGGCGCCTGCGCAACACGACGTGCGTTCGCGCGGCGAGGCGCGACTCGAGCACGACCGGAACGAGCGCCGCGACGGCAGCGACGACGATGAGCTTCATCACGGTCTCGCGCTTGCGGGTGCTTCGTTGTTCGGCGTCGAGTTCGCTCATCGTTCGCTCACTCCGTCGGACGATCGATCCACAGCCCGTTTTGCGGCTGAAGCACGAGCGCTCCGTCCGCCCGCGCAGCGCGCTCGAAGGTCGACGACAGCCCGTTGCCGTCGAGGTCGCCGTGCGCGCGCGCGGTAAACGCCGCGGTTGCGCCCTCGCCCGTCGAGTCGAACTGGTACGCGAAATAGTGCGGCTGATCGAAGCGAAACTCGAGGGCGTTCCACGTCGGCGACGACGACCATGTGTGCGGCGGGTCGAGCTGCGCCGTTGCGGCGGGGATGGTCGCGGGCGTCAGCGGCGCAGGAGGCGGGATCGTGTGCAGCGTCGAGCGCGTGGGCGCGACGGGACCGACCTGCTGCCCCGCCCAGTACGTCTGCGTCCTGCGGTAGAGCTCTGCGAGTCGATCGACCGCCTCGCTCGTGCGGCTGAGCCTGACGCGTTGGCGAAATCCCGGGAGGAGCGCGCCGATGAGGACCGAGCACACGAGCACGGCGATCGAGACCTGCACCAGCGTGAGCCCTGGGTGCGAACCACGCGAGCGACGCATCACTCGAGCCCTCCTTTGCCGTCGTCGGGCTCGTCCTTCGAGAGGCCCATCTTGGCCAGACGATACCGAAACGAGCGAAACGAAAGCCCGAGCAGCGCCGCTGCCTTGGTGCGAACGCCGTTCGATCGATTGAGCGCCTGTGTGAGCAGCGTCCGCTCGACGTCTTCGAGGTACTTCTCGAGGTTGATCCCCTCGTCGGGGAGCACCGCGCTGGCTTCGGCGTCCGCGACGTGACCGACGATCTCCGCAGGGAGGTCGCGCGCTTCGATCATCGCGCTCGGCGCGAGGGCGACCGCGCGTTCGACGGCGTTCTCGAGCTCTCTCACGTTGCCGGGAAAAGGGTAGCGGACGAGCGCCGCGAGCGCGTCCGGAGAAAACGCGAGAAAATGTCGGCCGTGCTCGCTCGAGAACCGCGCGCGAAAATGCTCGGCCAAGAGCGGGATGTCCTCGCTTCGCTCGCGCAGCGACGGGAGCGCGATGCGAAGTACGTTCAATCGATAGAAGAGATCCTGCCGAAATCGACCGGCCTTCACCTCTGCTTCGAGGTCGCGGTTGGTGGCGGCGACGATGCGCACGTCGACGGCGACTTCGTGCGAGGAGCCCACGGCGCGGACGCGCTTCTCTTGCAACACGCGCAGCAGTTTTACCTGCAAAGGCAGCGGGAGCTCGCCGATCTCGTCGAGGAAGAGCGTGCCGCTGTTCGCCTCGCGAAACAGGCCTTCGCGTCGCGCGTGGGCGCTCGTGAACGCGCCCTTCTCGTGGCCGAAGAGCTCGCTCTCGAGCAGCTCGCCCGGGAGCGCGCCGCAGTTGACGACGAGCATCGGTCGGCTGCTTCGGTCGCTGAGCGAGTGAAGCGCCCTCGCGAAGACCTCCTTGCCGGTCCCGCTCTCACCAGTAATCAAGACGTTGGCCTTCGAGCCGGCCACGCGGCGCACGAGATCGAGCGCCGACGCGAGCGCGGGGCTTCGTCCCACGAGCATGACGTCGCCCGGAAGGCCCAGGCGCGCGCTTCGCGACAGGGCCTTCAGCTGCTCGTTGTCTCGAAGGAGCGCGCGCTTTTCGAGCGCTCTCTCGACGTGCGCCCGCGCCGTCGCGAGGTCGAGCGGCTTCTCGACGTAGCCGTACGCCCCGAGCCTCATGGCTTCGACCGCGGTCTCGACCGTCGCGTGCGCGGTGACGACCAACACCTGCGTCTCTGGCGAGCGCGCGCGTGCGGCGCGAAGCACGTCGAGCCCCGACCCTCCGGGCATGATGAGGTCGGTCACCACCAGGTCGAACGGCACCGGCGCGCTCTCGATCACGTCGTTGGCGACGGTGACGTCCGCGGCCTCGACGACCTCGTGCCCGGCGCGCTGCAAGAGCACCCTAACGAGCTGCCGAAGCGAGGGCTCGTCGTCGACCACGAGGACGCGCGCGGCGCTCTTGGTCATCGCTTTCGGATCTCAGCGACGACGAAGCCCGCGAGCTGCGCGAGCGGCGTGGATTGGACCAAGAACTCAGCGCGGCGAAAGAGCGCGCCCATCGCGGGAAGCTTGAAGACGACCGCCGCGGGCGTGACCGTCCTGACACCATGAAACGCGACGAGCTCGCATCCTGCGGGAACGAGCGAGCGAATGGTCTCGGGGCTGTCGTATCGCGTGTAAACCGCGGCCTCTGTGGTCTTGTCCGAGATCTGCCCAGCGGGGCCGAGTCGCTTCGCCAGATAGCGCAGCGACCAGGGGTTGTAGAACTCCGCGAGCAGCGTCCCGCCGGGTCGCGCGACGCGCGCCATCTCGCCGAGCGCCGTCGAGATGTCCGGCACGTGCGCGAGCACCTTGAACGAGTACACGAGGTCGAACTGCGCGTCGTCGAACGGCAGCTCAGTGGCGCTCGCCTCGCGGACGTCGAGGCCGCGTTCTCGGGCGAGCTCGAGCATTCCTGGGGATAGATCGATGCCCTGTGCGCGCTCCGCGACCTTGGCGACGTGCTCGAGGATGAGCCCCGTCCCGCAGCCGACCTCGAGGACGCGCTTTCGCTCGGCCCGAGGAAGCGCGAGGCGCAGCTCGAGGTCGTCGATCATCTGGTGATAGCCGCGGCCGCGGTCGCGCTCGTACCAGCGGCTGAACTCGTCGTAGTAGCTCCGTGTGTCCATGGGACCCGCGCAGATTGGCGCAAGTTCGTCAGCAGCGCCACACGGTCGAGGGGGTGGAATCAACGACGGCGCGATCGAGCGCGGACGACGACGTCGTCGTAGACATCTTCGTACTGCGCGGCCACGACCGAGGGGCCGCAGTGATCCTGGACCCATCGCGCCCCGCTCTCGAGGCGGGAGCGAACCGCGTCGTTTCGCTCGCTCCACGCGCGCAGGGCGAAGCCGAGCGCCCTGGGATCGCCGGTTCGAATCGGCTCGCACGCCCCAGACGCTTTGAGCTCGGCCGCCGCAGTCCCCTCGCCAACCAGCGACGGAACTCCCAGCGCGAGCGCCTCGAGCACGACCAACGGCCAGTCCATCTTCGCGTGAAGCGTGTCGGTCACGAGGGACAGCACCGACGCTCCCTTCACCAGCGCGTGAATATCGTCGATCTCCCCGAGCCAGACGAGGTCCGCGCCGAGCTCGCGCGCCTCGCGCTCGAGCCGCGCCCTCGCGTCGTGCGCCTTCGCGGTCTTCGGTCGAGACGCCACCACGTAGCGGAGCTCGCGCTCTTTGTCCGCCGCCGCGGCGCGCACGAACGTCTGCGCTCCGTCGCCGAACTCGAGGTCTCCGGCGTACAGCGCGTAGCGGCCCTCGAGCTTGTATCGCGCGCGCGTCGCGACCACGCGCCCCTCGGACACCTCCGGCGGGAGGAGCGCCGGGGCGATCACCCTTGATTTTACACCCACTTTTTCGAGTCGCGCCTTCGTGTGCTGGCTGAGCACGACGACGGTGTCCGCGAAGAGCTCGCCGCTCACGGCTTCGAGCGAGTCCGGCGCGCTGGCGATCGTGTGGACCGTGGGCGTCCCTTTGGCGAGCTTCGCCGCGCGGCCCGCGAGCAGCGTCACCGGGTTGGGAGCAAAGAAAAAGTGCCAGATGTCCGAGCGACGGCCCACCAGGAGGCGCGCCATCACGCGCGCGTTCGCCGCGAACGCAGGCGCGTACTCTCCCGCGCCCTCGTACAGTTGCTCGCTCGTGACGCCAGCGAGGGGAGCGCCCGAAGGAACGAGCACTCGCGGGTGATACCGCACGAGCGCACGCGACAGGTCACGGACGAGGTTTTTGTTGCTGTCGGTCCACGGAGGGGCGACGGGCTTGGAGACAAACAAGACGTCGAACATGGCGATCGCTGCGGCGGGGCGTTTGGTTGGCTACCGCACCGCGCCTTTCGCGCCAACTGCAACCGTCCGCCAATCGAGCGCTCGCGAGCCGGCGCGCCGACACGATCAGGCATACAATCCGCGCATGACAGCTTCGAAATCGACTTCGTTCTTGCCGCTCGTCGCGATCCTCGCGGCCGCGTCCTGGCACTGTGGCGCGTCCACCGCGCCCGCTCTCGACGCTGACGTCGCTGCGATCGACGCGACCGCGATGGACTCTACGAGCGACGTGCAGTGTCAGATCAGCTGCGCCGCGCCGCCGCCGGGATGTCGGTACGTCGGCGAGGTGCAGTGCAATCCGCCGCGATGCCCTCCAATCGAGTGCATGGACGCGGGCGAGCGAGACGTCCCCGATCCGATCGACAGCGGCGAGCGGCGCTGTCGTGACAGCGCAGGCTGCGGTCGAGGAGAAGTGTGTCAGTTCGACATGGGCTGCGGCGCGACCACAGGGCGTTGCACGAGCGATGGGTGTCAGTCACTGCCAGTCGCTCCGCAGTACTGCGGTTGCGATGGACGGACCATCCAAGGGACGAGCGCCTGCCTGCCCGCGCAGTCCTGGGCATCGATGGGTCCGTGTCGCGCGGACGCAGGGTCGGACGCCACCCCCGACGCGGGATCGCGCTTCGCGTGCGGTGAATCCACCTGCGATGCGACGCGGCAGTTCTGCGAGCGCCCCCGAGGCCCCGGGATCTGCCCGCCTCCAGGCGGCGCGGTCTGCCCTCGCGGCTGCCCGGGCTGTCCGCCGCTCCCGCCGGCTTCGTGCGCGCCCCTTCCCGCGCCGTGCGCAGCCATGCCGACATGCGACTGCGTGAGCGCGGCGCTCTGCGGTTCACCGCGGGCCGCGATGTGTACGGGCGATGCGCGCAGCGGGATCACCGTTGGCTGCCTGGGTGTATAGCGACAGCGTGGACTGACGAGGAAGAGATCGTGAGCGACGAGGCGCCTTCGCTCGAGTTCGAACTCGAGCCAATTTTGCAGGATTTTCCCGATTCATTCGAGAGCGAGCGGCTGCTGCTTCGAGCGCCTCGGGTCGGCGACGGAGCGGTCGTGTACGAGGCCGCGGTCGAGTCGATCGAGGCGCTTCGGCCGTGGCTCGAGTGGGTGCACCTCCCGATGTCCGTCGAGAGCTGCGAGAAGAGCATCCGACGCGGAGTCGCTAACTGGATCCTTCGCGAGGATCTTCGCCTCATGCTCTTCGACAAGCAGAGCGGGCGATTCATCGGCGGCTCGGGGCTTCACGGTCCCGACTGGGATTCGCGGTGCTTCGAGATCGGCTACTGGGTTCGGAGCTCCGAGGCGAACAAGGGGTACGTGACCGAAGCGGTCCGCGCGATCGCCGAGTGGACGTTCGACGCGCTGCACGCCAACCGCATCGAGATCCGCATGGACGTGCGCAACGAGCGGAGCTGGCGCGTCGCAGAGAGAGCGGGATTCGCCCGAGAAGCGCGGCTGGTGAAGCACAGGCGTGCGCTCGACGGGGTGTTCTCCGACACGTTTGTCTACGCGCGAACGCGACCGTGAAGCGTCGCGGCGCGAACGTCACGGCGACGCGTCGAATCCTCTGCGGCGACAGACGCATGCGGTGTCGCAAAGCCACGAGAAGCCACGGCGGTGCCCGCCTTCGAGCACACCGGTTCCGTGTAAGCACAGGCCCACGTTGGCCGAGGAAATACCGTCGTGTTTGACACGGCGCGTTGACTCCCGCTGGCGCTCGTCTATACCGAGCATCGCGACGTCTGCGGTCGAGGAGCTTGCACGATGGCAGTCAACGATGAGCGCGAGTCGAATCTGCCTCCCCCACCCCCCAGTGATGATGAAGAACGCGATGGGCTCTCGGCTCGGCCGAAGAAGCTGATCGAGCGCATCATGAAGCGGACCGTCGAGTCCGGCTTCGAGGCGATCTCCAAGAGCGAAGACACGGTCCGGTCCGTGATCGACAAGATCAAGGACAAGGAGATCGCGCAGGTCGCGATGGACCAGATCGACGAGACCAAGAACGGTCTCTATCGCGCGGTCGCCCGTGAAATGCGCGATTTCTTGGAGAACACCTCCCTCGCCAGCGAGTTCAAGAAGGCGCTGACGGGCCTGGCGTTCGAAGTGAAGATGGAAGTGCGCTTCAAGGCCACCGAAGACGAGAACGGACGCACGACGATGCGACCGGCGGCGGACGTCGACGTCACCATGAAGGACCGGCCCGGGGCGCGGGACGGCAAAGACGCTCGCGAGCCGAGCGCTCCGAAGAAGTGAAGCCCCGTCGCGAGCGCGCGCTTCTGGTAGCGTTCGCGGCGCCATGGACGGAACAGGCTCTCGCATCGTTCGCGCTGCACGCGGCTCGGAGTTGAGCTGCAAAGGTTGGGTCCAAGAAGCGGCCCTCCGCATGCTCATGAACAACCTCGACCCCGACGTCGCCGAGCGCCCCTCGGACCTCGTCGTCTACGGTGGAACAGGGAAGGCCGCCCGCAACTGGGAGGCGTTCGACGTCATCGTCCGCGAGCTTCGCGCGCTCGAAGAGGACCAGACGCTGCTCATCCAGTCGGGCAAGGCCGTCGGGCGGTTTCGAACGCACCCCGATGCGCCGCGCGTCTTGCTTGCGAATTCGCTGCTCGTTCCGAAGTGGGCGACCTGGGAGCACTTTCGCACGCTCGAGGCGCAGGGCCTGATCATGTACGGGCAGATGACCGCGGGCTCGTGGATCTACATCGGCACGCAGGGAATTCTGCAAGGCACGTACGAGACCTTCGCCGAGGCGGGTCGCCAGCACTTCAACGGCGACTGGTCTGGTCGATGGATCCTCACCGCGGGCCTCGGCGGAATGGGCGGCGCGCAGCCGCTCGCGGCGACGATGAACGGAGCGGTCTGCCTCGCGGTCGAGGTCGACGCGACGCGCGTGCAACGCAGGCTCGACACGCGATACGTGGACGTGATGTGCACGACGCTCGACGACGCGCTCGCCAAGGTGAAGCAAGCGTGCTCCGAGAAGCGCGCGATCTCGATCGGCCTCGTCGCAAACGCCGCGGACGTCTACCCCGAGCTCGTCCGTCGCGGAGTGATCCCGGACTTCGTCACCGAGCAGACGAGCGCGCACGACCCGCTGCGCGGGTACATTCCCAGCGGACTTTCGCTCGAAGCCGCAGCGACGCTCCGAGCGTCGAGCCCGGACGACTACATCCGCCGCGCGAGAGAGAGCATGGCCGCGGAGATCCACGCGATGCGCGAGATGCAGCGCCGCGGAGCGTTCGCTTGCGACTACGGCAACAACATCCGCGCAGAGGCGAAGCAGGCGGGCGCCGAGGACGCGTTCGAGATTCCTGGCTTCGTCCCCGCGTACATTCGACCGCAGTTTTGCACAGGCCGCGGACCGTTTCGTTGGGTCGCTCTCTCGGGAGATCCCGAGGACATCGCGGTCACCGATCGCGCCGTGCTCGAGGCGGTGCCCGACGATCCGTCGCTTCGACGCTGGATCGAGCTCGCGCAGCAACGTGTGGCTTTTCAGGGCCTGCCCGCGCGCATCTGCTGGCTCGGCTACGGCGAGCGAGCCAAGGTCGGGCTCGCGTTCAACGACCTCGTCCGCAAGGGAAAGGTCAAAGCCCCCATCGTCATCGGTCGCGACCACCTCGACTGCGGCTCGGTCGCGTCGCCCAACCGCGAGACCGAAGCGATGAAGGACGGCTCCGACGCGATCGCAGACTGGCCGGTGCTCAACGCGCTCGTCAATTGCGCGGGCGGCGCGTCGTGGGTCAGCGTTCACCACGGCGGCGGCGTCGGCATGGGCTACTCGTTGCACTCGGGCATGGTGATCGTCGCGGACGGAAGCGCGGCCGCGGACAAGAGACTCGAGCGCGTGCTCACCAGCGATCCAGGAATGGGCGTGATTCGCCACGCCGACGCGGGGTACGACCTCGCGATCGAGTGCGCGAAAGAGCGCGGCGTCCACGTTCCCCATCGGGCGTGAGGGATCCCTGCCGATGAGCGCTGCCGTCGACGCGATCTATCGAAACGCCACCGAGCTCGTCACGATGGCCGGGCCCGCGCCGGACCCCACGCGACCGTTCGACTCGGCCCCGCTCGGCGTGATCGAAGACGGGGCGATCGCCGTGCGCGCCGGCCGCGTCGTCGCCCTCGGACCGACGCGCGACGTGCTCGCATCGGTCGAGATCGACCCGAAGAACACCTGCGTGTTTGATTGTGTGGGCGCTGTCGTCGCGCCAGGCCTCATCGACGCGCACACCCACGCGCTCTTCGTAGGGCACCGCGCCGACGAGTTCGTGGCCAGGATCGAGGGCGCGAGCTACGCGGACATCGCCGCGAAGGGCGGCGGGATCGCGCGATCGGTGCGCGAGCTGCGCGCCGCGGACGACGAGCGATTGATCGCCGAGCTCGCCGCGCGCCTGCGTCGGATGCGCTCCTTCGGAACCACCATGGTCGAGGTCAAGACCGGCTACGGCCTGGACACCGAGAGCGAGCTGCGCTCGTTGCGCGCGATTCGCGCTGCGAGCGAGCGAGCGGGCGTGCGCGTGCGGAGCACGTTTCTTCCGTTGCACGCGGTCGATCCAGCGCTGCGGTCTCTGCCCGACGGGCGACGACGCTTTCTCGAGCGGACGATGAGCGAGACGGTACCCGCCGTGTTCGCCCTGGGCGAAGGCGCGCGGCCCGACTACGTCGACGCGTACGTCGACACGACGGGCTTCTCGGTGGAAGAGACCCGACCACTGCTCGAAGCGGCGAAGCGCGCGGGCGTCGCGCCTCGCATGCACGTCGGTCAGTTCGCGGACATCGCAGGCGCGGAGCTCGCGGCGGAGTTCGGCGCGAAGAGCGCCGATCACCTCGAGCACGTGAGCGACGAAGGTCTGCGCGCGATGGCGAGCGCCGGCACTGTGGCGATGCTCTTGCCCGGAGCCGCTTTTTCGCTGGGTCAATCGATGCCCGACGCGCGACGCATGCGAGCGCTGGGCGTCGAGGTCGCGCTCGCGACCGACTGCAACCCCGGGACGAGCTTCGTCGAGAACCTCCCGCTCATGGCGGCGTTCGCGGTGCGTCAGATGGGGCTGAGCACGGTCGAAGCGTGGTGGGCGCTCACGCGAGCGGCTGCGCGGAGCCTCGATTGGGAGGGCGGAGCGCTGCGCGTCGGAGGCGTCGCGGACGTGTGCGTGCTCGACATGCCCTCGTGGCGAGCGCTTCCGTACGCGGTCGGCAGCGTCCGGGACAAGTTCACGCGGGCGTGAGCGGTCGCTCAGCGCTCGAGCGCTTGAGGTAGCGGGTGGCGGCGAGCGCACACGCAATCAAAGCGAGGGAGATCCACTGGGACGTAGACACCCCGAGCACGCCGCCACGGTCGTCCTCGCGCAGGTACTCGAGCGCGAATCGCAGGACGCCGTACGTGACGAGAAAGAACTGAAAGACCATTCCGTCGTAGCGCTTTCGCGGGACGACGACGAGGTACGCGATCACCGCGATCACCAGAGAGCCCAGCGACTCGTAGACCTGCGTCGGGTGCACCGGCAGCGGGTGCGCCGCCGCCGCGGTGATTCGATGCGATCGCAGGTGCAGGTCCCACGCGGGCGAGTACTTGGGAAACAATGCGGCCCACGGCCGCTCGCACACTTCGCCGAAGCAGCAGCCCGCGAGAAAGCAGCCCATCCTTCCCCACGCGAGCCCGAGCGCGATGGCGAACCCCGCCATGTCAGCGGCCTTCCAGAAGGGAAACTTCTCTCGCTTCAGGAAGTACCAGGCGTACGCGCTCGCGGCGATGAGACCGCCGTAGTACGTGAGGCCGCCGGCCCAGAACGCGGCCCACGCAAAGCAGTTGCGCTCCTTGGGGTGGCAGACGCCTTTCGCCGCGTCCCACACGCCGTCGTAGTAGGTGCTTCGGCACTGCTCGATCGAGATCTTCCAATCGACGAGCGACGGGTCGGTGCACGCGTGGACGTAGTCCCAGAAGTACCCATCGGCCAGCACGTGCAAGAGCCGCGAGCCGATCACGCCCCAGATGGTCGCCGCCAGACCGAGGTCGATGATCACCTCGCGATCCCGCCCGATGCGGCCCACCCAACGGGACCCGATCCACGTCGCGAGCGCCAGCCCCATCGCCAGCATCCCGAAGTACGCTGGAACGTCGATCCCGAAGATCGCGAAGAGCGTGTGCTTCATGCGCGCGAGAGTGTTGCAGGACGCGCAGGGCTCGCAAGCTCCGATCGCGGTCGACTTCCCGGTCACCTCTGCCCGTCGACGACGACCGCGACGATCCGCGAATCGGGCGCCGAAATCGCGAGAAAGTCATGAGTAGAACGATCGTTCGACAAACCCCGAGAGAGCAACGAAACTTGTGAAGTTACTCGCGTGAGATTCTGGCAAGGCGACACAGCGAAACGGCAGCGTTGGCGCGCGGCATTGGTGTGCGCGCTGACCGCGGCTTCCTGTCGTTCGCCTCGGACACAGATCGTGGTCGCGATCGACACGGACTATCCCGTTCCGTCCAGCGTTGGGTCCCTTCGCGTTCGCGTCCGAGACCCCCGTGGCGGAGCTCCGACGGTGCAGCCGCTCGTGCTCAACGGAACGGCGTCGACAGGCTGCGTCGATCAGCGAGACAGCGCGCGGTATTGTATCCCGTTGTCGCTCTTGATCGTCCCGGCGGCCGGACGAGGCGACGACCAGCCCGCTGAAATCACGGTCGAAGCCGTTCGAGGCAACGACGCCGTCAGAGGCGCCGCGCTGGTGTCTCAAACCGCGCGGCTGCGGTTCATCCCGGGCTACACCCTGCGGCTGCCGATGTTTCTTCGGCGCGACTGCGAGGGGGTGTTTTGTCCCACCGATTACACGTGCGGCGAAGGCGCTCGCTGCTATTCGATTGACCGCCCGCCAGGAGTTGTCCGCATCGATCCCGTATCGGGCGCGCCGCTCGACGGCTCAGTCTTCGACGGCTCTGCTCCGGACGCCGTCGCGCCGCTGGATGTCTCGATGCGCGATGCCTCCCCCGAAACGGACGTGCCGCCAGCGCGCGACGTTGTCGCGCCGATGGACGCAAGGACCGACGCGCCCGCGGACAGCGGAGTGATTCCGCTGTGCAGTTCGCGAGGTTGTCCTCCCGTTCAACAGCTCGCCGCGGGGCACGACTTTACGTGCGCTCGGCTCACGATCGGCCGAGTCGCGTGCTGGGGTGCCAACGAGCGGGGACAGCTCGGCCGAGACACGCTCACCCCTCGCAGACCAGATGGCTCATTCGGTCTGCACACCCCAGCATTTTTGCGCGCGATCGACTCATCGACGATGCTCGCGGCCGGACACGACCACGCGTGCGCGACCTCTGGCGCCGCCGGCAGTCAGCGTCTCTTGTGCTGGGGCGCGAATCCGAACGGGGCGCTGATTCCCGGAGCGATGGCCGATAGCGTCGTGTCGCCGCAGGTTGTCACGCTGCCAGTCGCTGCTGCGCCTTCCGCGATCGCGCTCGGTCGCGAATCGTCCTACGCGCAGGTGGGTCGCGACCTGTATGCGTGGGGAACCAACGCGGATGGGGCGCTCGGGATCGGCCTGACGTCTCCTGCCGTCGCGCCAACGCTCCTCGCATCTGCCGCTGATCTGAGCAGCCCAGTGGCCCGACACCGCGGCGGCTGTTTCGTTTCGAATGCCCGAACACGATGCTTCGGCTTCAACACAGGCCATCGGTTCGGCGACATCAGCGCCGCAGACGAATTGGTGCCGGTTTCGACGGCGATCTCGCCGAGTCTCGCCGACGCGAGTTTTTCGCTCAGCTCCCGTTTTGCTTGCAGGTCCTCAGGCGCGGACAGCCTTTGTTGGGGCGAGCATCGACCGTCAGGTGTGCTCGGTCGGTTTCCAGTCATGGGAGAGCCGAGCACGTACACTGCGCCCCAGCGAGTCGCCATTGGATCGCCCATCGCAGCCGTTGCGCTCGGGGATGACTTCGGCCTCGCGCTCGGGCGAGACGGGCGTGTCTACTGTTGGGGATCCAACGCCGAAGGCGCGTGCGCGTTCGGGACCCAAGCGTCGTCGGGCGAAGTCTCGCCAGCGCGAACGCTGCCGCGAGCGATCGAGTTTCCGCGAGCGTTTACTGCTCCCTGTCGCGCGATCGCGGCGGGCACGGGACACGGGTGCGCCGTCGACTCCGCGCAGGTGGTTTGGTGTTGGGGTCGCAACGCGAACGGACAGGCAGGTCAGCCGGTCACCATGAACGCGCGCTCGCGCGCGGTGGTCACGCCGAGCCCCGTCATCATCCCCTCGCCGACGTGAGTGTCGATCGTGGCAGGCCAGGCGCTCAGCTCGCCGCGGCGGCTTCGGCGCTCTCGCTCTTGTCGCTCTTCTTGCTCTCGGCCTTCGTGCTGACCGTCTTGGGCTTACCGCCGAAGATGAACTCGTAGAGCATGAGCGCGATGCCCACGGTGATCGCGATGTCCGCGACGTTGTAAGTGGGCCAGTAGAACTTGTCCTTCCAGTGCATCAGGATGAAGTCCACGACGTAGCCGAGGCGCAGACGATCGACGAGGTTGCCGATGGCGCCGCCCAGCACGAGCGGCAGAGCGATGCGCATCGCGCGCTGATCCTTCTCGAGCGATCGGTACAAGTGCACGATGAACAAGATCGCGAGGACCGTGATCAAGAAGAAGAACGGCCTTCGCACCTTCTCGCTGGCGCCGTGCAACAGGCCCCACGCGCCGCCGCAGTTCTCGGCGTAGCGCATCTCGAGGTAGTTGCGAGACAGCACGATCTCGTTCTGCGGCACGCGCTGATAGAGATAGTGAGACATCCCGGAGGGCGGCGAGCAGAGCGGAACGATCCGCGGCGACGGAATCGAGAGCCGCTTGATCGCCCAGCCCTTGGACCACAGGTCGACGCCCGCGGTCACCACGGCGATGCCCGCCAGAAACAGCCACTGACCCATCGTGGGCGGAGGCGGAGGTGGCTCTTTGACGGGCTTCTTCGACGCGACGACCTCGCCGCCCTCGACGTCACCGTTGTCGGCGTCGCTGGCCTTCTTCTCGTCGCTGTCCGACTTGTTGTCAGCGTCCGCCGAGGTCTTCGGCAGCTCGTCGTTGGTCGTCGGCGCGTCGGCGCTCTCAGCGGGCTTCTTGGTGTCGTCGGTGTCGCTCATGGCAGGGTCGTCGCGATCAAAGGTGCTCGAAAGGGAACCGCGGGGTGGTAGCGCAACGCGCTGCCCAATCCAAGACCGACCGGGCGTCGCAACGATACAACAGAGGAGTCAACCCGCGGACGGCGCCGGGTGTTCCGCATCCCATCGCGCGACGGCGGTGGAGCAACGGACGCAGAGCCCGGAGGCGCTATCGACGTCGCGAATGCGCCGTCGGCAGCGCACGCAGGCGCTCTTGGCCCCGCGGACGGCGCGCGTCCTGGGCACCCCGTCTCGGACATTCACTGTCAACGCCCCGAGCAAGAGGCATTCGGCGAGCACGCCGGTCAGCGGCCGAAGAATCGACGCGTCGCCCTCGCTCACGTCCAGCTCGACGTCCGCGTCTCGCGGGTGATCGATCCGGGCGGACTCGGGCCACCTCACTTCGTCTTCGCCGGCGACGCGCTTTTCTTGCTGCGCGGCCTTCTTCTCTGCGCCCCAGGCAGACACGACGGGCTCGATCGCGAGATTGGCTCGATCGCGAAGCTCGCGCACGACGCGCACGGCGTCATCGAGCGTCGAGTCGTGCTCGCACGAAAGCTTCGGCCACATGCAGAGATGAACGCTCGTCGGGTCGTCCTTGCGACGCGGGAGGTGGTCCCACACATCCTCCGTCGTAAACGGAAGGATGGGCGCGAGGATGACTGCGATCGAGCGCACCATCGCGTCGCACACAGCGAGCGTCGAACGAACGCGGTCGCTCTTGTAGTCGTTGTAGAGCCAGTCCTTGGACACATCGAGGTAGAAGCCGCTCGCGTCCGAAAGAAACTCGCTCACCGCAGCGACGACCGCGCGAAAGTCGAAGTGACGATAGGCGCTCTCGCAGCGCGCGACGAGCGCGACGAGCTTCTGCTGCTGCCAACGATCGATGGGCTGCAGCGCGGCGCCGACCTCGGCGACCGTCTCGACCACTTCGCCGCGGACCACTTGCAACAAGAACCGCAGGACGTTGCGGATCGAGCGGTAGCTCTCTTTGACCTGATCGAACGCGGCCTTCGAGAGGCCGATGTCATCGGTGTAGTCGTTGGAGGCTACCCACAATCGAAGGATCTCCGCGCCGTCTGCGGCGATGACCTTCTGCGGGTCGTACACCGAGACGTCTTCGCCACCCTGGCGCTTCTTCTCGATGTCGCTCTTGCTCATGGCCTTGAGCACGGTCTTCATCTTGCCGTCGGGCTGAGCGACCTGCACTTTTTCGCCGACGAACCCGGCGGTGGCGACGGTCTTGTACGGCGCTTGCCCGTGCGTCGCGACGCCGACGAGCAAGGACGAGTGAAACCACCCTCGGTGCTGATCGCTGCCCTCGAGGTAGAGGTCGCACGGAAACCCGAGGTCGGGATCGCTCGCGCACACGGCGTAGAACGAGCTGCCCGACTCGAACCACACGTCGAGGATGCTCGCGTCGCGCGTGAAGCCGTGCGTTGCGCCGCACTTTTCGCAGCAAAATCCCTCAGGAACAACGGGAGCATTCTCGTCGTACCACGCGTCTGCGCCCTGGCTGGCGAAGAGCTTCGCGACGTGGCGAACGAGGGCGCTCGAAAGGTTGGGGTGCCCGCAGTGCTCGCAGTGAAGCGCCGGGATCGGAACGCCCCACGCCCGCTGACGCGAGATGCACCAGTCGGGTCGTGCGAACATCATTCCGTGGATGCGCTCGCGGCCCCAGGCGGGGACCCAGCCTCGCGCTTCCGCGCCTTGCTCTTGGGCGAGCGCGCCGTCCTTGGCGAGTCGATCGATCTCTTCGAGAGAGACTTCTCGCAGGGTTTTTCCTGGGTTGACGCCGCCCTTCATGGGCTCGTCCATGGCGATGAACCACTGGACCGTCGCCCGCGTGAGCAGCGGCTTCTTCGAGCGCCACGAGATCGGGTAGCGGTGGACGATGAAGGCGCCGTCGGCGTTGCAGAGCACGCCGAGCTCTTCGAGCTTCGCAGAGATCACGGGGTTCGCCGCGAAGACGTGCTTTCCGACGATGCCCCAGCTCTTGGCGACGGGGCCGAGCTCTTCAGTGAACTCACCGGCGTCATCGACGGGCGAATAGACCTCGAGGCCATACTTCACGCCGGTGTTGTAGTCTTCGCGGCCGTGGCCGGGCGCCGTGTGAACGATGCCCGTTCCTGCGGTGGACTCGACGTAGTCCGCGAACACGATGGGCGAGCGGCGCTCTTCGAACGGGTGCGAAAACACGAGCCCCTCGAGCTCTTTGCCGACGAAGGCGCTGCCTGCGCCGTGCATCGTGCGAGGCAAGAGCTCGGGCGTGTTCCAGCCGCAGGCGGCGATGACAGATTTCGCGAGAGGCTCGGCGACGAGCAGGTACTCGACAGAGCCGTCGCGCTTGGATCGCTCGAGCAACACGTACTCGAGCTCGGGGTGCACCGCGAGCGCGCGATTGGCAGGGAGCGTCCATGGTGTTGTGGTCCAGATGACCGCGGACACCGGTCCGCCCTCGCGCAGCGTGGGAAATCGCTCGCGGAGCTTGTCGCTCACCGCGTGATCGCCGCGAAAACGCACGTACACAGACGGGCTCTTGTGATCGTCCTCGTACTCGAGCTCGCTCTCGGCCAGCGCAGTGCGCTCCGCGGAAGACCACCACACGGGCTTGAGGCCTCTGTACACGAGGCCGCGATCGACGAAAGCCGCGAGCGCCTCGAGGACGCGCGCCTCGAAGGCGGGCTGCATCGTGAGATACGGCGCGTCCCAGGTGCCGAGCATGCCCAGTCGTTGTCGCTGCGCGGACTGCGCGTCGACCCACTTCTGCGCTTCGTCGCGGCACTTCGCGCGACGCTGCATCGGCGTGAGCTCGCGCATCTTCGGCCCGAGCGCTCGCTCGACGTTTTGCTCGATGGGAAGCCCGTGGCAGTCCCATCCCGGGATGAACTTCACCCGCTCGCCAAGGATCGTCCGACACCGCGTGACGAAGTCCTTCAGCGTGTTGTTGAGCACATGACCGTAGTGGAGGTTGCCGTTGGCGTACGGAGGTCCGTCGTGAAAGACGAAGGTTTTCTCCGAGGGGCGCTCGAGCATCGCTCGGTAGAGCCCAGCCTTGTTCCATCGGTCCAGCCACTGCGGCTCGCGTTTGGCGAGGTCTGCCTTCATCGAGAAGGCCCCCTCGGGCAGCCGCAACGTCGCCTTGAAATCCCGCGCAGACATAAGCGGCTGCGTAATGTTTTTCCACCGCACGATCAAGGCTCAGCGACGAAGCGGCCTCGGACAGTGCAGTCGATTGCCAACCAAACAGCGGATATCGCGACCTCGATTACAAACGATCACAATACAATCCTGTGTTGGATGTTTCGATAGTTCGAACCGAAACAACCGCCCATACTTTCCACGTACCCGTAGGAACCCGAGGGCCAGCACGATGGACGACGCAGAGAGCGCAGAGTACGAACGCGAGCTCGCAGAAGAGAAGGCGAGAGAGCGCGCTGAAGCTGAGAAGCTCGTCGGCGTCGTCCTGGGTGGAAAGTACCGAATCGACGCGTTTGTCGGCGGCGGCGCGATGGGCAAAGTCTATCGCGCGACGCAGCTGCTGCTCGACAAGGTCGTGGCGGTGAAGGTGCTTCACGTGGGCCTCGGCCAGGACGAGAAGTTCCAATCGCGCTTTCACCGCGAGGCGAAGGCCGCGAGCAAGATGGACCATCCCAACTCGGTGGGCGTCATCGATTTTGGCATCGAGCGCGACGGGATGATGTTCATCGTGATGGAGTTTCTCGCGGGGCGAGACCTCTTCACGGCGCTGCGAAAAGAGTGGCCGTTCTCGATCGAGCGCACGGTCGAAGTGATGGCGCAGGTGCTGTCGGCGCTCGCCGTCGCACACGAGCAAGGGATCGTTCACCGCGATCTCAAGCCCGAGAACGTCATGCTCGTGCCCAAGAAGCAGGACGACGGAACGATGGCCGACATCGTCAAGGTCGCAGACTTCGGCATCGCCAAGATCATGGACAGCCACCGCTCGGGCGCCACCGGCGAGCGGCTGTCGACCGCGGGAAACATCACCGGGACCCCCGAGTACATGTCGCCCGAGCAAGCGCAGGCGCGCACGATCGACGGCCGCGCTGACCTCTACTCGTGCGGCGTCATGCTGTACGAAATGTGCACGGGCAAGCTTCCGTTCGCCGCCGAAACGCCGATCGGCGTGGTGCTCAAGCACATCACCGAGACCCCGTCGGATCCACGCGAGCTCAACCCCGCCCTGCCCGAGGCGATGAGCGCTTTGATCATGAAGTCGCTCTCCAAATCGCCCGGTGATCGCTACAGCGACGCCCGCGCGATGCGCGCCGCGCTCCGTGCGGTGATCGGGATCAGGGACGTCACCACGACGTCGCTCAGCGCTGAAGCGATCGCGGCCATCGCGGCGATCGATGGGGGTGAGTCGTCGCAGGGCCTCGGGCAGGCTTCGACGATGGTCGGCGTTCCTGCTCCGGCGCCGGTGGCAGCGACGAGCGCTACGGGGCCGATGGCAGCGACACCGCGGCTCGAGACTGCTTCAGGCGTAGGAGCGATCGGGCCCGCGCCGTCGGGTGCGCCCGTTGGCACAAGGACGCCGTCGGGACCCAAGGGAGAGACGACACACCCGTCGACGGCGAGCGTCGAGGTCCCCGTCGCGCAAGCGTCTCCGGCCCCGACGACGCAGCCCGGAGGAGTCAGCAAGGGGACGCTCGTCGCCTCGATCGTGGCTGCGGTTTCCATCGGCGCGCTCGCCGTTGTTGGCCTCGCGAAGAACAACAATCAGTCGGCTTCGATCAACGCGCAGGCGCAGGCCGCCAATCAGCTGCCCGTTGCCGCCAACAACACCATCGCGAGCAACTCGAACAACGTCGGCCCTGTCGGCAATCCAGGCGCGCAGAACGGCGCGAACGGCGCGGCGCAACAACCAACGCAAGAGCCAGCAAACACCAACGCCGAGCCGACCGCCAACGCTGCAGGAACAACCCCCAGTCCCTCGAACAGCGGAGTCGAGACGAATCCTCGAGCAGCGGGAGGCACGAGCACGGACAACCCTGGCCGGCCCTCGCGAACGCAATCTGCCGCGGCTGCGCAGAACACTGCAGCGCGCGTCAACGCCGCGAACGCGGGCAACACCAGCGCGCAAGCGACCGCGACCAACGTCGCCGCGACGACGGGCACGACGCAGACGCCCGCGACGAGTCCGCCGAGTGCCCAGACGGGAGCGCAAGGTCCGACGATTCAAGCGCAACCGACCAGCACGCCGCCCGCCGTCAACACGACGGCCGCGCAGCCGACGGTCACGCAGCCGACTGTCGCTCCGACCGTGCCGCCGTTGACGGGGGTTCGTGCTTCGGTCGCGCAGCTCAACGCGTCGGGTGGAGTGCTCGTCAACCGCCTCCAAGGTCGAGCGCAGACCGCAGCGGACGCGCTGGCCCGCTGTGCGTTGCAGCAGGCGCGCGCGCAACGCGCGGAGGCGAGCTTTACGAGCGCGTCGGACGTCACGCTGAACATCACGGTCGTCGATCGCCGCATCGATCACGCCCGAATGCTCGGCGGGCTTGCGTTCGTGCGGGGGTGCGTACGCGAGGCCGAACCAGCGTTCTCCGGGGATCTGCCAGAGGCCGATGACCCCGAGTACACGATTACGCTGCGGGTCTCGCTCGCGCCGCAGCGCTGACGGTTCTGTGCGCAGATGATGACTGTGCGCGTGCGATGAGCGAGTATCGGCGGCTCGGAGGAACCAACGCTTGCCGTCCCTCGCACGCAGGCCTGCTCGCAGCCTGATTCACCAGCGTGACACGAGACGCGAGGTCGGAGTCGCGGCGCTCGCGATCGGCGTCGCCCTGTCACTCACGAGCAGCTGCTCAGAGTTTTCACCGGTCGAAACGCCGCTGAACCTCAGTTTTCGCTGCGACGATCGCGACACCAACCCTGCGGTCGAGGTCTCGTTTCAGCGAGACATCCTCGCGGGAATCTTTCTCGTCAACCGCAACACCGCGCCGGGCTGCTCGTGTCACAACCCGATGGACGCGCTTCCCGTGGGTGTGCAGATGTCAGGGCTCGACCTCTCGTCCTTCTCGGCCACACGACGGGGCGGGATGAACTCGGCCGCGACGATCGTGCTGCCAGGACGGCCCTGCGCATCGACGTTGTACCTCAAGGTCACGGCCTCTCCGCCGCTCGGCGGGCGGATGCCTCGCAACGGCCCTCCGTTTCTTTCGGACGCGCAGATCAGGCTCATCCACGACTGGATCTCGGAGGGCGCTCGTGAAAACTAGCGCCGCGGGTCGCCGCGCCCTCGGGCTCGCGCGGTCGTTCTTGATTGTATGTGCGGCCTCGAGCTGCCAGGCCTTCGCGCGCACAGACGGGCTCGAGCCTTCGCGCCTGCCCGCAGAGCGCCGCGCCGAGTACAACCTCTTCGCCGATCGCTGCTCGCGTTGTCACACGCTGGCTCGCCCGCTCAACGCCGGGATCTCCCGCGAAGGAGAGTGGCGCAACTATGTGCGAAGGATGCGAAGGCAGCCGAGCTCTGGGATCGCCCCAGAGGACGAGGAGCCGCTCGTGCGATTCCTGGTCTGGTATTCGGCCAACCGCGCGACCGCGGGCGGAGGTGAGCTGTGAGCGCACGAAAGCACGCACTCGGTTTCGTAGCGCTCTCGTTCGCGGCCCTCGCGGCCGTGGCGGTCCCCAGCCGCGCGCGCGCCGTGGAGTTCACGCTCGCGGGCAGCACGCAGCTCGACTACCACTTCGTGCCGTTCAATCCGGGCAACGTGACCGATCCTCGGCCGCGGTCGCACACCATCGACGGGCTCACCGAAGAGCTGTCGATCAAGGTGGCCCTGGATTTCTCCTCGCATATCTCGGGCAACGTGAAGCTCTGCTGGGGCTGCCACGGCTTCGAGCTCGGGATGGCGTTCGTGGACTTTCGCGTCAACGACGCGCTCAATTTTCGTGTGGGTCGATTCAACCCGCAGTTCGGAGAGTTTCAGCTCCGACACGACCCGGGCAACCACCGAACTTCGGACAAGCCCCTGCCCTACGACATGGGCCGGATGTTTTATCTCTATCAGTTCAACCGCAGCGTCCTGCCGTTGCCGTACGTCGAGAACGCGGTCGAGGTCTCGGGCTCACACTTCTTCGGATCGCGCGTGCAGGTGGACTACGCCGCGCACATCGCGACCGGTTTGCGCGCTACCGTCAACGGGCCGACGGACGTCGACTTCATCTCGATGCACGCGCCGTCGTTCATGGTCGACAACAACTCGCTCCCGAGCGTCGGCGGGCGCGTCGGCGTCAACGTTCGCCTGGCAGATCGCGTCGACTGGACCGTGGGCGGCTCTGCGCTGCACGGTGCGTACGATCCGCAGGGGCTCTTTACGTACACCGTGCTCGGAATCGACACGTTTCTGCGTATCGGGAGGGTCAACATCCGCGGCGAGTACCTGATCCGTCGCACGGAGATGGCCACCGGACAGGATCCGACGCGCTGGCAGTACGAGCTGCCGCTGCTCGCGGACCGAAGCGACTTCACCGAGACGCTCTTCATGGTGAAAGACGGCTTCTATGTCGAGGTCGACGGACCCGTGAACCGAAGGGTCGAGCTCGTCGGCCGCTTCGACGGAATCCGCAGGATCGGCAACGTTCCTGTGGGCGTTCCGCTGGATTTCAACGCGGGAATGCTGCGCGGGACGCTGGGAGCCAACTTCATCATCGCGCGCGGCTATCGAGTGAAGAGCTCCGTCGAGTACTGGCGTGTGTGGGGCGTCCGCAGCGACCTCGGGAATCCCGTGCCCGAAAACGGGTTGGGTCTACACCTCGGCGTCGTCGCGACGTTTTGAGCGCAAGATCGACCGACGAGCGCGCTCCGCCCCCTGTGTCGGCGAAGTAACTTTCCCCATAACCGAACCCCGTCCATCGTGCGTACTGACTCCGAAGACAAAGCAGCGGCGAACGGTTCGCCGCCCGCGCTCGAGGCGCTCATGGAAGCGTTCATCAACGGAGACATTCGCGCGTTCAACCAGATGTACGAGAGGCTCGCACCGCGCGTCTGCTCGCTTCTGGCCGCTTTGTCCGGAGACCGTCGCCTCGCGGAAGACCTCACGCAGACGACTTTTCTCAAGATTCATCGCGCGCGAGACACCTACGCCATCGGCGCGCGCGTCGAGCCGTGGGTGTTCGCCATCGCGCGCCGCACGCTCCTCGACGAGCGCCGTCGAAAGAAGCGCCGCCCCGAAGACCTCAGCTCCGATGGAGCGACCCCCGAGCCTCACCACGACGAAACGCCGGAGGACTCCCGGCTCGAGCCCGAGCAAGAGAAGGCCCTCTACGCGAGACTCGCTGAACTTCCTGAACCGCAACGCGAGGCTATCGTGTTGCTCAAGGTGAAGGGGCTCTCGATCTCCGAGGCGGCTCGCGTCGCTGGCACCACGCCGGGCGCCATGAAACTTCGCGCTCATCGCGCTTATGAAGCGCTCCGTGACGCGCTCGGGCATCCAACTGCGGACGAGCGCGCAAGGTCGCGCAGCACCGTCGGAGACCCGTCGTGAGCAGTCCCTGTGACCGAACCATCGATCTGCTCGCCGAGGGCCTCGCGCTCGACGGCGAGGCGAACGATCACGTTCGCCAGTGCGCGAACTGTCGCGCGCTCACGGGAGAGGACGACGCGCTGCTCGCGGCGATGTCCGACGGATCGCCGGCGCCTCCGATGTCTTCTGCGCTCGCGCAAGTCGCCTCCGCGCCGGTCTCGCCATCGCGCCTTCGCGCGCCAGTGACGCGAGCGATCGCCGCGCTCGCGCCGGCCGCGGTCGTGACGGGGATCGTCGTGATGGTCGCGATTCGCCGGGATTTTTCTACGCTTTCGTGGATCGCTCGTTGGGCTCCGGCGCTGTCGCTCGGCGTTCTGGGCGTTCTCGGCGTCATCGTGGCCGTCCTTCGTGGAAGAGACAACCTCGGCCCGGCGCACACCTCGCGCCTCGCCCTCGCGGTCACCACAGTGGGCGTCTTCGAAGTGCTCTCGCTCACGCTCGGCGAACGGCCGCTCTGGGGCGGAGAGGCAACGCACCACATCGAGTGCGCGCTCTGGGGCTCTGCGCTGCCTTGGGCGCTGGTTCCGCTCACGATGCTGTCGCTTCGCGGGATGGATCCCGTCCACCCTGCCCTGACCGGAGCGTCCGTGGGCGCCGCGGTCGCCGCGTTCACGGCGGTGATTCAGCACTTCACCTGTCCGTCCCCGTCGGTGTGTCACACAGCAGTGACCCACGGAGTGTCCTTCGTGGTGTGCAGCCTCGTCGGAGCCTGGCTGGGGCGTCGCTGGCTCGTGCCGTAGACCACGCAAGCAGCCATCGCGGGGCTCGTGGGTTCAGGCCAACACCGAGCTGATGACGCCGTTCACCGCGGGCGAACGATGCCGTGACCGCGCGTAGATCGTCGTGAGCGACGGCCACCGTGACCACGCCACACGCTCGCTCGACCGCACGATCGAGCACATCGAGCGCGTTACTCGATGCGCTTGATGACGTGAAAGCCGAAGTCCGTCTGCACGACGTCCGACACGGCCCCGACGGCCAGCGCGAAGGCGGCGTTCTCGAACGGCGCCACGGTCTGCCCGCGGGTGATGAAGCCGAGGTCGCCGCCCTTGCCCTCGTGGCCGGGCTCGTCGCTGAACTGCCTCGCCAGCGCAACGACGTCTTCGCCGCCGCGAGCGCGCGCGAGGAGCTGGTTCGCAAACGCCCTCGCCTCGTCGAGCGATCGCGTGACCGACGGCTGTCGCATCGCCGACCCCGTGTGCATCACGAGGACGTGCGCGACGTGAACGCGCTCAGCGGGCTGCGCCGCGGGGGGCGCCTGAAAATTGGGCGGGACCGCGAGCCCCGAAGGCGAGCCCGACCCCGCATCGCCGAACGCGCCAGGGTCGGGGAGCAGCATCGAGCGCAGCGGGGAGGCGGGCAGCGCATTCGCGGTCGGCGGCGGCGCAGGGGTGAGCAAGGGCTCACCGTTGCGATTGCACGCAGACAGTGCCAACACCAACGCGAGCGCCGCGACCAACGGACGACGAACAGACTTCAACGCGAACATCGCGCGCGGTTGTAATGGGTTCGGGCCCGACAGACAACCGCGACGTACTCACAGAACGACATCATGGAGCACTTATCGAAGTCGTCGGAGCCGCAGCCAGATCGCAGCAAGATCGAGTTCTTGTCGGAATCCGCCGGGATCGCGAGGGCCGAGCACGACGCGACGTATGTCGATCACGTGGACCCTCGGTGGGTGCACGACCTGCCCTTCGCCCCGTCGCGCGTGTGCATCGACGCGGACGCGGTCGAAATCCGACGCGCTGGGGCGACATCCCAGCGAATCGAGCGCGGGACGATCGGTGGGGCGTGGTTCGTTCCCGCGTTTGTCGAGCGGGCGCTCGGGCTCGCGTTGGGCGGGGCGCACGCAGAAGAGCGCCCCATCGTCGTGACCGCGGATTTCGTCGGCTGGCTCGTGTTCGCGATCGATCGCGATCGCTGGCTCTGCGTCGCGACCAACGAGCGAGCGGAAGCGCTGGCCGCCATCGCTTCGCTGGGATTGGGAGCAGTGTCGCGCCCTTACACATGGACGCTGTTCGAGCCAGGGGCGCGCGCCGCATCGAGCGCTCGATGGCTGCGCTCGCAGACGCACGTCCGTCGCGCGATGGGCGCCACCGTCGTGTCGTCAGTGGCCCTCGACGCCGCGCTCGGCTACCTCGGCTCGATCGCGGGCGTCTCCGCGGTGACGGTGACCGGCGCGGCGCTGGTAGTGACGGTCTCTCTGGCTCGCGCGGGAGTCGCGCGAAGCCTCAGCCGCTTTCGCGTCGAGCCCGCCGAGAGGCTGGCGATCATCGAGCGCTCGTCGGCGAAGCCGCTTCGCTTCGACCTGCGCAAGATCGAGCACGCGAGGCTCACGCGAACCGGGTTCGTGCTCGACTACGAAGATGCGCCGCGGCCAGTGGTGGTCGAAGTGCTCACGCCCGTCGAAGGCGCGCGCGCCACCGAGGGTTCTCGGTCAGAGCTCGCGCGGCTGCGCGTCGCGCACACGTTCATCGATCACGCGCTCGCGGCGAGGGACGCGATCACTCGTCGCGCTTGACGCCGAGGGCGCGCATCTTTTTGTGGAGGTTCGTCCGCTCGATTCCAAGGATCGTCGCCGCGCGCGAAATGTTGAAGTCCACTTCGCGCAAGGTCGAGAGGATGTAGTCGCGCTCGGCCTGGTCGCGAAACTCTCGCAGCGTCACGCGAGCTCCGGACTCGCGAGCGACGATCGGCCGCGGTGGGTCGTCATCGTCACGCTCGTCGCCATCGTCGCTGTCGTCGCCGAGATCGCTCTCGTACGAGGAGAGAGACGCGCTGCCGCTCGGCGGCGGAGCGCTCGCTCCACGCTCGGTCGCGAGTCGCGCTCGCAGCTCGCGGGACAAGCGCGGCTCTTCGGGGACGTCTTCGCGCTCGATCCGATCGCCGGAGAGGATCACCATGCGCTCGACGAGGTTTCTCAGCTCGCGGACGTTACCGGGAAACGGCCTCGTCGAGAGCTCGCCGAGCGCCGTCGGAGTGAGCTCTTTGCGCTTGAATCCGTGTTCATCGCAGCACTGCTTCACGAACGCGAGCGCGAGCGTCGCGATGTCCTCGGGCCGCTCGCGGAGCGGAGGAACCCGCAGCGGCACGACGCTCAATCGAAAGTACAGGTCCTCGCGAAACGCGCCCTTCGCGACGGCGTCTTCGAGGTCTTTGTGCGTCGCGGCGATCACGCGAACGTCGACGAGCTGCACGGTGTCGCTCCCGACGCGGGTGATCTCGCCTTGCTGCAACGCGCGCAGGACCTTCGCCTGCACGTGCAGCGGCATGTCGCCGATCTCGTCGAGAAACAGCGTCCCTCCGTGCGCGGCCTCGAAGTGCCCGCGCTTGCGGGCGATGGCGCCGGTAAACGCGCCCTTCTCGTGGCCAAACAGCTCGCTCTCGACGAGCTCTGCGGGGATCGCGGCGCAGTTGACCTTTACAAACGGCTGCCCAGCGCGTGGTGACACGCGGTGGATCGCGCGCGCGACGAGCTCTTTGCCGGTCCCGGACTCGCCGAGGATCAGCACGCGCGCCTTGGTGGGAGCGATCCGCTCGAGCTCGGAGAAGAGCCTTCGCATCTCGGGGGCGTCGCCGAGGAGCTCTTCTCGCGCGCCCACGCGCGCCTCGAGCGCGGCGACCTTGCGCTCGAGCGTCGCGCGAGCGAGCGCGTTGCGCACCGAAACGAGGACGCGATCGCGATCGAGCGGCTTCTCGAAGAAGTCCGTCGCCCCGAGGCGCACGGCCTCGACGGCGTCGCTCACCGACGCGTGCCCCGAGATCATCAAGAACGGAACGTCCGATACTTCAGGCTCTCTTCGTGCCCATTGCAGAAGCTCGATCCCCGAGATTCCCGGCAGGCGCACGTCGCACAACACGAGGTCCACCTCGCCGTCGGCGAGCAGCGGCTTTGCGTCTTCGGCGCGCTCGACGTCACGCACAGAGAGCCCGTCGCCTTCGAGCACCATGCGCAGCGCGCGACGGATGTTCTTCTCGTCGTCGACGACGAGGACGGTCGCTGTCATCGCGCGCACCCCCGACGGTGATCCCGACTCTTCATCGCCCCCGATGATGGCATCCATGAGCGCCGATGAGGCGCAGCACCGGCGCTCGGGCGCGGTTTCACATGCCGTCGATCGGGGGGCGGTTGTTCAGCGACGGCCAGCGTCCGCGGTTGTGCGGGGCGTTCCGTTGGAGGGGCCGGGGGTCGGGCCGGGTCCTGGATTGGCGCCGCCAGGCGGGCCCGCAACGGCGGGCGAAAAAGTCACTTGAAACTGGCCGCGCACGACGATCGGCGTCTGACCTTGCTGAAAGGTCCCCTCGTATCGCCCGACGCCGCGCTGCGACGTAAGCGTGTCGAACTGGACGAACCCTCGGCCCGAATCGAGCGCGACGTTCGGATCGAGCGTGATGTGAATCACCGCGCCGGTCGCCGACCCGAGGTCGATCCGCTGGCCCTGACGCGCGTTGGGAACATCGATCTCGATACGCCTGACGGCGCTGCGCCGACCGTTGGCCGAGATCCGAACGCGGTTGTTGATCGGCTCGAAGCGCGCGCCCGAAGCGGTCACGGGCAACCTCGCGTCTCCGGCGAGTCCCCCGCCCACGGCGCCTACGCCCGCGACCGACACCGTGATGAATCCCGTGCCCCCGAGCACGACCTGCGCCAACGCTCCGGCCGAAGCGAGCGCGAACGAGAGTGTGATGGCGCGCGCCGAGTAGCGGTGAATTCGTTGCATCATGGCTGAGACATCTTAGTACGAGCCGAGCGTGCGCTCGATTCAATCGCGCGTACGAAAGCGCGCCGTCCGACGAGTCGCTGCGCCCCACGAAGCGATCCTCGTGCTCTTCTCGTACAGGTCGGGGCGGTTGGCCCTCGCGGCCGCGCCGACAACCGTTGAAGTTCGGCGGTGTTCAACTCGGGCGCGTGCGCCCAACAAGGAGCGACGAGTCGTGAGCGACCGACACCCAACTCCAACCTGGTACTTCGCGATGGTGATCGTCCGCCTGGGAGATCGCTTCGCGTTGGTCCACGAGAGAAAACACGGGCAGCTCTGGTACTTTCCTGCGGGCCGCGTGGAGATCGGCGAGACGATCCGCGAGGCGGCGATGCGCGAGACGCGCGAGGAGACCGGGCTCGACGTCGAGCTGACGGGCCTGCTTCGCGTCGAGCACTCGCCGCAGCACGACGGATCGGCGCGATGCCGAGTGTTCTTTCTCGCCCGTCCGCTCGATGGCTCTTCGCTCAAGCAAGAGGCCGACGAGCACTCGCTCGGCGCTCGTTGGGTCACCGTCGAAGACCTCGACCAGCTCGAGCTCAGGGGCGACGAAGTGCGCGAGTGCTTTCGAGCCGTTCGCGACGGAGCGCCGGTCGCGCCGCTCTCGATGCTCACGCTCGAGGGCCACCCGTGGTGAGCGCGCCTATCGTGCCCCGTCGTTTCGAGGCAGACTCTCGCCGAGAACCCAATGGCCCATCGCTCGCCTGAGGCCCTTCTCGGGCAGACCCTCGGCGGTCGATTTCGTGTGCTCTACACGATCGCCTCGGGCGGAATGGGGACCGTCTACGAGGCGCGCGACGAGGTGCTGAGCCGACGCGTCGCGATCAAGGTGATCCGCGGCGACCACCTCGTGGACCCAGCCTTGCGCGCGCGGTTCAAGCGAGAGGCGCTCGCGACCGCGGCGGTGTCACACCCGTCGCTCGTCGCGCTGCACGACCTGTCGCTCGACAGCGATCCGCCGTTCTTCGTCATGGAGCTCGTCGACGGAGCTCCGCTCGAAGAGCTCTTGTCCCGAGAGCAGCGGATCCCCTGGCAACGCGCAGCGAAAATCGCCATCGACGCGTTCGAGGGACTCGACGCCTTGCACGCCGCAGGAGTTGTCCACCGAGACATCAAGCCGAGCAACCTCATGATCGTCGGCTCGGGTCCGACCGAGCGTTGCCGGCTCATCGACCTCGGCGTCGCGCGGTTGATCACCGCTCCGATCGATGACGCTCGGACCGCCACAGGCGTCGCCGTCGGAACGCCCGCGTTCATGGCGCCAGAGCAACTCGCGGGCGAGCGCGTGGGCCCGGCCGCGGATCTCTGGGCGATGGGCGTCGTTCTCTACAAGTGCATCGTCGGGTTTCATCCGTTCTCGACGCAACGAGCGCAGGCCGCGCCGCTACGCGTTCACGAGATCGTGCGAGACGTACCTGCAGAGCTCGGTGAGCTCGTCGCGTCGCTGCTCGCCCACGCTCCCGAAGATCGTCCTCGAAGCGCGGGTCACGTCGCTCGACAGCTCCGCTCGTTGCGTCAGCGCGCGGGCGTATCCGAAGCGGCTTCCCCCGAAGCGGCGCGGGTCGACGGCGAGCAGTCCAGTCCTGGCGCGTCGCAAAACAACGCGCCGATCGGGCGCCCGGCAGCTGCGCTCGATGGCGGCCTGTCGAGCACGATCGTCGCTCCACCCCTGCGACGGTCGGCGACGCCGATCGTCATCGGAATCGCCATCGGCGCGGTCATCACGGTCGCCGGCGGGCTCGCGGTTCAATCCATGGCTCGAAGCACTGCGCAATCGCCAGAGAGCTTCTCGTCGAACAGCGTGATCGCCGTCGACGATCGGGTTCCGCTCGCTCCGCGCGCGTCCGCGGAGACGCAAGACACCGGCATCGCGTCCGTCGCAGACCCGGTTGTCAGCCATCGCGTCGCCTCGCCTACGGTGGGACTCGGGCGCGATCGTGCTCGTTTGCCCGCGGTGCCCGAGCGGCCGATCGAAGCCCAGCCCGTCGAGACGGCGACCAACCCGGCTGTCGTCGCGGCCTCGAGAGCCCCGCAGCCGCGCTCGACGCCCGTCGAAGCAGCGTCTCCGTGGAGCGGCGCGCCTGCGGTCGTGCTCCCATCGTCCCCAGGAAATCGCCCAGGAAATCGCCTCTCGGTGCAGTACTCGAGCGCCGCCGCGGTCGCGCCCGACGCGACCCCTCGCCTCGAGCGCTGCGTCGATCCGCGGACGCACTACGCGCAGCGGCTCTTCGGGAGCTATCGGGTGCGGATCACCGAGGAAGGCGCGGTCGAAGAGATTCACGTCGTGGCGCACGACGGCACCGACGTCGAGCGACAGTGCATCGAGCGTGCGCTACGCGCGGTGCGTTGGCCGGTCACCGCCAGTCGCTACGACACCTACGTGCGCGCGACCGTGCAGCTCTGAGCAAGCTGCGAGGGAACGCACTGGAGAACATGTGCGCGCGTCGGGCGCTACTCGCTCTCGAGCCCCACGCTCACGCCGTCGGTCGCGACGAACTCCGCGTGAAGCGCGCGCGTGAGGGCGTCGAGCTTCGCGCGATCGACGAGCATGCTGATGCGAAACGCCGTCGTCACGAGGCTCTCGGCCGCGATCGACTCGCGCTCGAGCACGGCGATCGCTCGCTCGAGCACGCGCACATCCCGCGTGATTCCGTCGCCGACGAGCGACACCGCGCCGAGGTCCTCGCGCAGCTCGCCGGCCTCGCTCTCGATCGCGCGCTTGCCCTTCGCCCAATCCGGGACGCGCGAGAGCGGCACGACGAACCGCACCTCGTCGCCGCCCGCGTGCAGCTCCTTCATCGGAACGTCAGCCGCCCCGCACGCACGCGTCAGCCGCGCGAGCGCCGCGCCCTTGACCCTGACGTACGCGATCTTCGCTTCGCTGACGACCGCGCGAACGCCAGACGCCTCTCGCACGACCCCGAGCCGCACGACGGTCTCTTTGGCGCCCTTCAGCGGATCGTCGGTCTTTCGCGCGTAGATCGCGATCCCGTGGCGCTTCGCGAACTCTACGGCCTCGGCGTTGAGCACCTTCGCGCCGGCCTCGGCCATCTCTTGCAGCTCTTCGTAGCCGAGCTCGCCGATGTGCCGCGCGTCGCTCACCACGCGGGGATCCGCGGTGTACACGCCGTCGACGTCCGAGTAGATCTCGCAGCGCTCAGCCTCGAGCGCCGCGGCGAGCGCGACGGCGGTCGTGTCGCTTCCGCCTCGCCCGAGCGTCGTGATCTCGCGCTTGTAGCTCATGCCCTGATAGCCAGCGACGATCACGATTCGGCCCCGCGCGAGCTCGTCTTCGATCCGAAACGGTCGCACCTCGATGATCCGCGCGTCGAAGTGGCGGTCGTTGGTCATGATCCCCGACTGCGACCCGGTGAACGAGATCGCGTCCTCGCCCATCGCCTGCAGCGCGATCGCGAGCAGCGCCATGGTCGTTCGCTCGCCCACGCTGAGCAGCATGTCGAGCTCGCGGCGCGGAGGGCTGGCGGTCAGCTCGTTGGCGAGGGCGAGGAGCTGGTCGGTGGTCTTTCCCATCGCGCTGACGACGACGCAGACCGCGAAGCCCGCGCGACGGGTGGCCACCACGCGCTCGGCGACGCGGCGAATCTTCGCGATGTCCGCGACCGACGAGCCCCCGAACTTCTGCACGATGATCTTCGCGTTGCTTGCCATCTCTCGACGTCACCTTGCTTTGCGCGCGCTACGGGCGCTGAACCAACGCTTCCAAAACGGCTCGGGCGGCGGCGGCGCGATTGCCTCTCGCGCCAGACGAATCGCCTCGGACACGAGCGGGACCCGGACCTCGCCTTCGTCGGCGAGACCGGCGCTCGACGCCAGCTCGAGCACCACTCCGCGAACGCCTCCGACAAACGTCCGCGCGCCCAGCGTGCGTGCGGCGCTCGGAATCGCCCACAGCTCAGCCAACACCGCCCCGGTCACCTCTTCGAGGTCCCCGACGTCGAGGACCACCACGCGAGCGTCGCGTCGGAGGACGTCGCGCGAGACGCGCTCGGCGAACTGTTGCGCGCCCTCGGCGTCCATCGGCCCCGCCGCGATCGCCAGCAAAAACCCTGGCTCGAGCTCGCGCACCGGCGCTGCGTCCGCGAGGGCGCGCTGCGCTCGAAGTCGCTCGCGCTCCTCGACGCCTCGCGCGTAGCCCTCGATCACCAGCGCGACGAGCTCGTCGCACGCACGCTGGAGCGTCGAGCCTGCGAGGGGCTGGTCCTTGGTGACGACGTCGCGCCACGACGAGAGCGCAGCCACGACGACCGCGGGCGCGAGTCCGTGGTTGGCCATGCGATGGGAGAATAGCCACGCCATCGAGCGCGCCTCGTTCCACGAGACGCCCGAGAGCGCTCCTGCGGGTGACGTTGCGAGCGCTCTCGCCGCGCACTCGACGAAGGGCGCGAACTCCGCCGCGACGTCGTCCGCCGAGAGCCCTGCGCTCGCGAAGGGCTTGTGAGCGCGATGAATCGCCTCGCGCACGGGTTCGAGCACCGACTCGAGGCTGTCGCGAGGCTCGCTCAAATCAGAGCCGTCCCTCGATGATGACAAACTTGTTGTTGTCGATCTCGTTGGTGATCGTGTTCGCCGTTCCGCCTGCGGTCCGCACCTGCGAGATGATGCTCGACGAGCGGCTGTGCTCGGTCACGAAGAACACGCGCTGGCCGCGGTGCCGACGAAGCCAGTCCGGCGTTCGCTCGCGGCAGAGCGGCAGGCCGCACTCGAGCATCACCGCGTGATTGCCCGTGTAGAAGTTCTCGCCCTTCCAGTTCATCTGGTAGGCCACCATCGGGTCGGTCCAGTAGCGCGCGTCCTCGCCAGAGCCGATGGAGGCGACTTCGCGCGAGTTTCGAACCGCGTGGTACTTCGAGAAGATGTTGCGCTGCGACCAGTGACCGGACAGGTCGATCATGTACTTGTCGAGCGCCCAGAAGCCGAAGCACGCCGCGAGCGCGACCATCACGCGCGCGCCGTGTCGACGCGTCGCGTGAATCACGAGCAGCACCGCCGCGGCGACGGCCACGATGCCGAACCCGCGAAGGATCGGCGTGTAGTCGAAGGAGCGGTTCGGCCACTGTCGTTCGTAGTTGTAAACGAAAAGGTGGATGAAGCGCTCGAAGCCTTGGGGCCGTGACGTGCCTCCGAAGCCGATGTCTCGCGCGACGAGCGCGATCATCGCGACGGCGCCGGCCGCGGCCATCGCGAGCCCGCCTCGCGTGAACTTCGCGCGGTCTTTCTCGGGCACTTCGGGCAGCGCTCCCTGCGCCATCATCGGGTCGGGAGTCTCGAGGCCCTTCATGGCGCCGACGGCGTCCTGGTAGCCCTCCTCCGCTTCGTTGGCGAAGCGAAACGAGAGCGCGACGATCATGACGCCGACGAGCGCGAGCGCGAACCCGAGCGTCGGAGATCCCGCCACGAGCGCAGCGGTGCTCGAAGCGCCCTCTGTGATCGCGACGCGGCCGTGCCACGGACCGAACCACGTCGTGACGCCGAACACCGTGAGCGCGACGCCAGCGAACGTGGCGAGCGCCGCGGCTGCGCCCTTCTTGGTGTGACCGAGCCGCGCGTCGCCCATCATGCGATTGAGCGTGAGGCCGACGAGGATCGCCATCGGAGGAACGGCGGGGAAGATGTAATGGTGAAACTTGGTCACCATCATCGAGAACAGGGTGAAGGTCACCAGCAGCCACAGCAGCGCGAGCCTCGCGACGTCGCGCTGCGCTTCGGTGGCGTCCTTCGGGACGATCAAGCGCCAACCGCCGAGGGCGATCGGAACGAGACCGGTCCACGGAAACATCGCGTAGCCGAGCTGCCACACGAAGTACCGGAAGGTGCCCTTGTCGCCGTGCACGCCGGCGAACGCGCGGTTCAGAAGGTCGTGAACGATGAAGCGGTCGGTGAACTCGCTGCCGAGGCGGCCGTAGATGCCGATGTACCAGGGGAAGCCGACGAGCAAGAAGATCGCGATTCCCTGAAAGAACCGGATGCGCGGCAGGAGCTTCCACTTGCCGGTCGTCATCATGAAGCCGAGCAGCACGATCTCGGGGACGCCGAGACCTGCGGGGCCCTTGCCCATGAACGAGATGGCGCTGAAGAGGTAGACGATCGCGAAGCGAAGCGCCTGCTCCTTGCGCTCGCGTCGGAAGGTCAGCATCAGGATCGTCCCGATGAACGTCCAGACGAGTCCCTGCACGAGCGACGTGAGGAAGGGCACCTGGTTGTAGCGGTCCTCCCACGCGGGCGAGCCCGGGACGCTGGCGCTCTGATCGCCAGGAACCGAGTTGCCAGCGCTTCCGGACCAGTACTGCTCGATCGGAAACTGAATGGGTCCGAGCCGCGAGTTCTCGAGGATCGAGCGGCAGTTGCTCGTCGTGTCTTCGGGACACGCGAACATCACCGGGCGCGTGAGCAGGTACATGACCTGCGGGAGCGCGACCAACAAGATCCCGCCCACGACGAGGTGCCAGAACGAGATCCTCAGCTCCTTGCCGAAGATCTTCACCTTGCGCGGCTGCACGAGCTTGTCGGGGTCGGTGATCGTCGCCGAGATCAAGAACGCCATCGCGACCACGAGCGGCGCCACGAAGGGCATGTCCGTCATGGACTGGTGCGACAGGAACATGAAGTGCGGCATCGTCGCGAGGACCGCGCCGCAAAGGAGACCTGCGCGTCGACCCCATCCGAGGGAGACCGCTTTGTAGACCGCGTACACGGCGCCGATCGCGAAGAGGCAGATCGGGACGCGAATGAACCACTCGTGGGCGCCCGGGCCCATATCGCGCCAGAACGGCAGGCCGAAGGTGCTTCCGAAGCCCATTCCGAGGGCGCCGAGCCAGAAGACAAGGATCGGCTTGGACATGAACCAGCCTTCTTGTCCCCACCACAGCGTGATCCAGTCGTCGCGCGCCAGAATCTCTCGGGCGACCTCTCCGTAGTGCGTCTCCCACGGATCCCAGAGACCGTAGGCGCCCGCCATCGGGAGATACAACAAGCCCGCAAATCCGATGAGCCACGCGCCCTCGCGCTGCCACCACTTCTTGCGCTGCTCGACGGTGCCTTCGTCGGGCTGCGACTCGTCACCACGCAAATCGAGCGGTGAATCGCCGAGCAACCCGAGCAGGCCCACCACGGCGACGAGCGTGAGCAAGACGCCCCAGATCACGCCGCCGGGCACGTGACCGGATCGAAGCAAGGTCGCGTAGTGCCCGAGCGGTCGTGATGGATCTTCGCCGCGCGGAAACACAACGTCGCCGCGAAAGCTCATGAGCCCCGCGAGCGCGGCGAGCGAACCGAGCGTCATCACCCAGTCACGTCGCTTGCGCTTCGCCGGCTCGAAGGGCTTGGGCGGCTCGGGCGCTTTGGGCGCGGTTCGAAAGTCACCTTCGGCCTTCGCGGCGGCGGCTTCTTCCTTCGCCTGGCGCGCGTCGTCGAGCGCCTTCTGCTCCGCGGCGTTGGGCGCGATCTCGGGCTGTTCGGACTCGCTGGCTTCGCTCTTCGCGCCGTCCTTCTCTGATTCGTCGCTGGCCTGCGACGGCGATTCGTCGCCTGCCTTCGCGCTCTGATCGCCCGCGTCCGCCGAGTCGCGGTCGTCCGACTTCTTGGGGCGCTTGCTCTCGGGGCTCGGCTCGTCGCCTCCCCGTGCGAGAAACACCGCGACGCCAGCGATGGCGAAGAACGCAACGACGAGCGGAATCGCGCCCTGATCGAGCAGCCCCGTCATTGTGTTACTCCTGCGAGGAGGGCCCAGAACATTTCGTCGGTCATGATGGTCGAGCGCCTGGCGAGCTCCGCGATCACGTCGCGGGAGCAAAGAATGCTTCGGTGTCGTCCGCGCGCCCGTCGCAACGAGCGGCGCGTCCGGTGCACGGAAGCACACTCGGGGCCGAGCGCGTACCACCTTTCGCGCGGGTCGTCACCGGCTCAGAGAGGCCCCGCCGCGGCGACCCGCGGGGACGGCCGTGGCACGGAGGTCGCTGTCTTTGCGTCGGTCGTGGCTCATGCGGCACACTGCAGCCCGATGTCCGCCCGGACTGTCCGCTGGTGTAGCGCCCTTGCGCTGGTCGTTTTGGTGGTCGCCCCCCAGGCCGACGGCCAGTCTCGCGCGACCCCTCCGCTCGCCTTTGCGCCGCCCGACGGGAGCTCGGAGCCGCTCTCTTCGGCTGCGCCGTCGAAGAAGGACCAGGCGACCGACGCGCGACCAGCCTTGCTCGCGACCACCGTGACCGTGGCGTCGATTCATCTTCGCGAGGTGATTCCGTGGGACGGCGCGTGCGCGCCGCGCTCGACGGGGCCGCGGCGAATCGACTGGCTCTTGCGCGATCGAACCAACTGGCAATCGGCGACGATGGACGACCAGACGCTGAGCGCCGTGCTCTCGACTTGCGAGCGCTTCTCGGCGCAGCGCATCGAGGTGATCTCTGGCTACCGCTCGAGCAAGATGAACGAAATGCTGCGAAAAAAAGGGCGCCACGTCGCGCAGCGCTCGCAGCACCCGATGGCGACCGCGGTGGACTTTCGGCTGGTCGAGGTCGAAATGGAGCCGGTGTTTCGCGCGCTCGAACGGGGGCACAACGGCGGCGTCGGTCGCTACAGAGACGACGCGTTTGTCCACGTCGACAGCGGTCCTCGTCGTCGTTGGCGCGGCGAATAGCGGCTGATTCGCGGCAGCGAAGTCGGTGGTCGCTCGAGCCGCTCTTGCTGGCGCGGCTGGCGTGGGAGGCGTCCGAAGCTCCTTCGCTGGCCGTTGAAATCGTGGGCAATCATCGGCTCGAGGACGAAGGCCACGCGCCGATGCACTGCCTGGTGCTCGGGGCGCGCGCTGATCATCTTCGACCCCTGGGCGCACATCGCGCACGGGCGCGCATCGTCCTCTCGTGGGGACGGAACACGCGGGTTGGGACCGCTCAACCGCGCAGTTGCGCTTAGCGCCGCCACGGGTTGGACCACGCGGGGTCGCTCACGAACTGCTCGTCTGTGAGGCTCCGAAGGAAGGTGACGAGGTCCGCGCGCTCGTCTGCAGTGATGGCGAACGGACGAACGAGGGTGCTCTTGTTGGGGTTGCTTCGACCATCACCGCGGTTGGGTCCGTCCGCGTGGTTCGTGCCGCCGGCGGCGTAGTGGTCGATGACCGCTTCGAGCGTCGAGATCGAGCCGTCGTGCATGTACGGCGCGGTCAACGCGATGTTGCGCAACGTCGGAACCCGCATCCGACCGTGGTCCTGCGGGTTGGCCGTGAACTCGCTGAGACCAGGGCTCTCGGCGGGGTAACGTCCGGTCGCGTCGAGGCTGTAGAGCCCGTTGTTCTCGAAGCCCCGAGGCGCGGTCTGCGTCCGCGCGCTGCGAAACGCGGTCGTAAACGTCGGCCCCGCGTGGCAGTGGTAGCACTCGGTCCGCTCCGAGAAAAACAGCGCTTCGCCGCGCCGCGCCGATGGCGTGAGCGCGGCGTCGTCGCCGCGAAGATAGCGATCGTACGGAGCGTTGGCGCTGACGAGGGCGCGTTGAAAGCTCGCGAGCGCGAAGACGATGTTGCCGATCGAGACCGGGTCTTGGTGCGACGGAAACGCCGCGCGAAACAGGGTTTGATAACGTGTGTCTGCGCGGACGGCTTGCAGCGTGACCGACTCGCGACCGCTGAGGCCGTGCTCGATCGGACGGTCGGCGAACAGCGGGACGAGCGCCTGTTTCTCGAGCGAATCGAGCACCGGATTGAACCACGTGAGCGTCGGCAAGTACGCCGCGCCCCACAGCGACATGGAGTTGCGCGGCGTGCGGTCGCCGGTCGCGCCGACGCTGACGGATCGTCCATCGGTGAACGCGAGGCGCTGCTCGTGGCACGAGCTGCACGAGATCGTCCCCGTCGCGGACAGCCGCGGGTCGTAGAAGAGATGCCTGCCGAGCTCGACCTTCTCGACCGTCATCGGGTTGTCCGGCGGGACGAAGGGCTCGGGCATGTGCGCGGGGAGCGCAAAGCGCCAGGGCGTTCCGCTCGGGGCGGCGGGAGCGCATCCGAGCAGCGCTGCGGCGATCGCGGCCGTGAGCGGACGTGCGGTCATGGCCTCACATCCGGAAGCGCTGGCGCCCCACGTGGCAGAAGTTGCACTGCGCGCTCGTCGACGGAAAGGGCATCGAGCGGCGCATGCCAGAGCCAGACACCAACGAGACGAACATGGGCCGCGCAGGCTCGGGCAACGCTTGGGTGTTGTAGAAGTTGCCATCGCGGTCGGACACGGCGCTCGAGAGCAGCTCGCCCGCCCCGCCCGGCGCTGTGCGAACTTCGACCGTCACGCCCGGCAAAGGCATGTCGTCGACGCGCGAGACGGTTCCTGCCAACGTGAAGAACCCAGGCGCGACGCCCTCGGCGCTGTGGCACATCGCGCAGTTCGTTCCGCGCTCGTGGCTCGCTCTCTCGGCGCTCGAGCGGAGGTCGATCGCGCGCACCTCCGCCGATGCGACGTCGCGAGGCGCCGCCGCGTCCTGCGCGCCCGTCGCCCCGCCGCAGGCTGCGACGGTCGCGGCCGCTAGAATACACGCGCCGTATTTCAAGGCGCGCTCCTCGGCGTAGTCCCGAACATCGCCGGGACCGAGCTCATCGGAGGCTGATCGGTAAACGCCAGCCCCAGCGCGCCGAACATCGCCGGGCATTCGGGGTCTCCGGCGAACGCCATGCACCCCGCGACGCGGTCGGACATTCCGTCGGGCGCTCGGTCGACGTCGACGTTCGAGAGCAGCGCGGCGAGGTCGACCCGCACCGCGTCCCGCGCGAAGTCCATGGTCGGGATGGTGATCTCGCCGCGGTTTCCATAGGCGCACGAGAAGCCCGCGCCCACGCTGCCGGTGCAGCTCGTCGCGCCGAGGTGAAAATAGAAGAACGGGTTACGCGCCGCGCGCACGTCGATCCGCGCGAACTTGTAGCCGCCCGACCAGCTCCACCACAGCCCAGGAATGTTCAGAGGCGCCTCGGCGGTCGGCGCGTTGAGGTGGTTGCGCTCGACGGGAACACCGATTTTGAATACAAGCCCCACATAATCGCCCGCGGGCGCGCGCCCCAGAAGGTGCGTGCGCACCTCGGGGCTCCCGGTATCGCAGCTGCCCGAGCCATCTTCGAAGTCGAGCAGCGCGACCCCGCGCCCCTGAAACCGCCCGTCTTCGACGAGCTCGAACGGCACGCGCGTCGTGTCCCGCCGAACCAGCTGCACGTCGTGGACGTAGAAGCGAAAGTCCGCAGGGGTGATCGTGCTCCGCGACGTTCCGATGTTGCTGTACGTCGAGCGGCAGTTGAACGACTCGGCGCCGACGGTCGCGCGAAACTCGATGCGCATCGTTCCAGGCGGATCTCCCGAAGAAGTCGCGGGCATGTTCGCGCAGCCTGCTCCGAGCAACGCCATCAGCGCAGTCGCCATCGTTGATCTCATACGACAACCAGTACCAGCGACTCGCTGTGTCCTCCCGAGCCTGCGACACCTTGTCGCAGCGCTCCTCGACAGAGATCAACGACGTCCATTGAGGCAACGGAGCGCCGCCACTGCGAGAAGGGAAGATGGGAGTGGACTCGGCGTGATCCGCGATGCCCGATCCAGCGGACTCGTGCGAGATCGAGCGCCAGCGGACGGACCGCGTGGCGCGAACGAAGCGGGCGTAGCTCGTGCTCGATGAGCCCGAGGCGCGGTGTTCGTCCGGGCGGTCGAGTGCGCCTCGGCTCCTGCTGCCCAGCGTTCTACGGGCAACGAGCAGCGAGACGGGAAGCGATCGCCGAGAGCTCCGCGGGGAGGGACACCGCGGGCTCGTCGCAGTGCGCGCGGTTCTCCGAGCCAGGGCCGTCCACGTTGATGGCTTGCGAAGCGCCGTTGGAGAGCACGGCGAACGCCGCGGTGAGCTCCCGCGAGGCTTGACAAGCGACGGCGGCGCCCGAGGCGTCGGCCGGCGCAGCGAGCCCCGCGCGCAGCGCTCGTTCGACCGCTCCCGCAGCGGCGCGACGCGCGGTCACGATGGCGTCGACGCACGGGACGCCCTCGCTCCCGCCGAAGGTCTCGCCCTCGTCCATACGGCGCTGCGTCTGCGCGTGCGCTGCGGAAATGGCTGCCTCCAGCGCCGCGTTGAACTGCGCGGGATCGTGCGCAGCGGAGGGCGCAGGCGCGGTGACGAGCGGCGGCGCGACCGGCGCAACAGGCGCGACGTTCGTTATCGGGGGCGCTTCGGTGCGTCGCTCGCAGCCGCCAACCAGCGCGAGCGCCAGCAACGCTACGAGTCTCGATGTTACAGCCAGGGTGCGCCTTGTTTCGGGAGACGGCGTGGGTGCGTTCATTGCGGAGAAGGCGAGCGTAGGACATTCGGCGGCGTTAGAGGACGCGTCGGCTGACCGAATCCGACACTGCCGTGTCCGCGGGGGCGCACATGCTTCCGCAGATCCGCGCAGCGAACGTCGGCCCGCTCGCCGCCAAACACTCGACATTCGCTGCGCTGGCGATGGCGCTCGACGCGCTCGAGATCGCGCGCCCGGCATCATGGACGCACGCGTTCGTGATCCGTCGGTGCGCCGCATGCACACAGATTCAAGTCATCAAGGACGACGTCTACGAGTGCGCCGTCTGCGGCGCGACGCTCGCCCCTCGTGGCTGAGCGCGCTCGGTCGCCGCGGCGCCCCTGACAGTCTTCGCACGTCAGCGATCGCGCAGCCGATCTCGGCGCGCCGCGGCCGATCGAACCCTTCGGCGATCCGGCCACACGCTCGACTTGGAGTGTCCGCGAAAATCGACGCAGAACTCGCGCAGCGTCCCTGCTTGGGAGCGGTTGTGTCGCGCCAATCGCGTATCCTCGCCATCGGTGAAGATGGAGTCGATCACCGATCGAGCGATCCTGGACGTCCTCGAGCAAACCTCCGCGTGCACGGGAGAAGAGTTCTTCCGCGCGTTGGCCAAGGGGCTCGCAGCGATCTTCTCGGCGTCGATCGGCATGGTTGGCGTTCGGATCAGCGACACTCGCGTTCGGGTCCTGGCCATGTGGAAGGAGGACGCCTTCCTCGAGCCGTTCGAATACGACCTCGAGCACACGCCGTGCGCCAACGTGCTCGACGGCGCCGTCTGCTCGTACCCAGCGAACGTCCAGTCGCTGTATCCCGACGATGCGATGCTCGTCGACATGGGCGTCGAAGCCTATTTCGGCGTCCCGTACGGATTCACCGACGGTCGCGCTCGGGGCTTGCTGGTCGCTTTGCACAACCGTCCTGCGCACGAAGTCCCCAACAGGGCACGGGTCCTCAAGATCCTCGGCACCCGCGCCGCGTCCGAGCTCGATCGGATCGAGAATGAACGCGAGCGCGGCCGAACCGACGAGCGCTACCGCACCATGATCGACACCTGCGCCGAGGGCGTGTGGATGGTCGACAGCCGCGGGGTGACCACGTTTGCCAACGGGCGCCTCGCGGACATGCTCGGCCGATCGACGCAGGACATCATCGGACGTCGCTTCGACGAGTTCTTCGAGCCCGCGGCGCGCGAGCAAGCGCGGCGCAACCTCGAGAGTCGGGCCGCGGACACGCGAGAAGAGGTCGAGCGCACGCTCGTGCGCGCCGACGGTCAGCTCGTCCACACGCGAATGAGCACGTCGTCCGTCACCGACCCGGACGGCAAGGTCGTCGGCGCGCTCGCGATGGTGACCGATACGACCGCGCAGCGGCAGATCGAACAGAAGCTCAGAGACTCCGAACGCCTGCGGAGCCTCGGCTTGCTCGCCGGCGGCATCGCACACGATTTCAACAATCTCCTCGCGGCTGTGCTCGGATCCACCGACCTCGTCGAGGACAAGCTCGCCGCCGATCATCCCGCGCGTCCGCTCGTCGAGAACATTCGCACCGCCGCAGAGCGCGCCGCAGAGCTCACGCAGCAGCTCCTGGCGTACGCCGGTCGGGCGCCGATGACCGCGCGGCGAGTCGATCTCCACCGCGCCGTTCGAGAGATCGCTTCGCTCTTTCGCAGCTCCGACGGCGCGGGGCGCGCGATCGAGCTCGCCCTCGCCCCCGAAGTGGTCTGCGTCCGCGCGGACCCCGGCGCCCTCACGCAAGTCGTGCTCAACCTCCTCACCAACGCGACGCAAGCGCTCGGCGCGAGGGGAACGTTCGTTCGCGTCGAGACCCGCGTCGCTCGCGTCGATCACAAAGCGATCGCCGGCGCGGACGGCGCCCCCCTCGCGCCGGGCGACTACGCCGTGCTGACCGTGCGAGACGACGGCATGGGGATGGACGAGGACACGAAGAACCGAATCTTCGAGCCGTTCTTCTCAAGCAAGAGCGCCGGGCGCGGACTCGGCCTCGCGGCGGTGTACGGCATCCTGCGCGCGCACCACGGCGCGATCGAGGTCGCGAGCACGCTCGGGGTCGGCACGACGTTCACGGTGCTGCTTCCGCTCGATCGGTCCGACGACGAGGCTCCCGCGTCGAGCCCTCCGATCGTTCGCCGCGCGCCGACCGCTTCGATCCTGGTCGCGGACGACGAGGAGCTCGTTCGCGAGATCGTGGTCGCGGCCCTCGAGGCAGATGGCTACACCGTGGTGTCCTGCAGCAACGGAGCCGAGGCGCTCGCGCGATTCGAGGACGATCCAACGGCGTTCAGCGCGATCGTGCTCGACGCGACGATGCCCACGCTCGGCGGCTACGAGACCGCGCGCGCCATTCGCGCGCGACGACCGGAGACCCCGTTGCTCATGATGTCGGGCTACGCCGATCGGGACGTTCCACCGGATCTGGCATCGGTCGGGTTCGTGCAGAAGCCCTTTCGGATCGCGACGCTGCTGACGGCGCTCGCGCGCGCGCTGCGCTGAGCGCCGCTCACTCGAGCGAGGAGCCCCCGCTCACGCGGGCGGGGGATCGACGCCGCCCCCTGAAAAGCGCAGACCGCGGAGCAACACCGCCGGCGCATAGAACGCCCCGCCGTCGCTCCACCACGTCGGGACAGCTTCGATCAGCGACGAGAGCCCTTCGCAGCGCGAGAGCGCCTCGAAGACCGAGTCAGTGAAGCGCATGTTTCGCACGCCGCGGCCTCGAGCGCCGCGATCGATCACGAACGTGCCGTCCCGCGTGAGCCCGGTCATGAGCGTCCTTCGCGGGTCGAGAAAGCCGTTCACGTAGTGAAACCGCGTGATCCACAGGCCGCGATCGACCTTCGAGACGAGCGATTCGAGGGTGTCGCTTCCGCCGTCCATCACGAGCGACTGCGCGATCGGAGCGTCGTCCCACGAAGACGGCGGCGCCGCGTTGCCCGTCGACGCACGGCCCTCGCGTGCCGCGTAGAGCCTGTCGTATGCGACGGAGGTCGCCACGCCGCGATCGATCAACACGAGCGAGCTTCGCGCGGTTCCCTCGCGGTCGAACGCGGACGAAAACGAGCGATCGCCGGCGCCCTCGTCGCGAAGCGTCACGTTGCTTCCAGTGACTCTTTCGCCGATTCGGCCGGCGAACGCGCTGGTTCCGTCGGCCACCTCCCGCGCTCCGAAGGTCGTAAACGCCAGCCACTCGAGCAGCTCGACCACCGCGGATGGCTCGAGCACGACGTCGTATTCGCCCGGCGGCAAGGCCACTGGATCGCGCCCCGCCATGCACTTGTCGACCGCGCGCGACGCGATGGCATCGACGTCGATGTCCGCCGCGCTTCGCCGCGTTTGCTGAGCAAATCCCGAGGAGCCCCCCGCGTCGAGGGCGAAGACCTTACACGTCGCGAACGGCGTTCGCTGCGCTCGCTCGAGGCCGAGCGTGTTCACGAGCGCTGTTCGATGTTCGCTCGACTCGAACGCGCCCGCCGCAGCGAGAGAGCGCTCTCGGCACGTCTCGAGGATTCGCCCCACGGCCCCTGCGCGCTCTTCGGCAGATCGCATCGTCGCCGCGATCGACGAGCGCGAGGCCGGTGCTGGCTCGTCGCGCGTCGCGAAGCCCGGCCAGCCCTCGGTGACCGGCGTCACCTTGGCCATCTCGCTCGCGCGCGTCGCGGCGCGGGCGATCCCGCTCGCGCTGATGTCGCTCGTCGTGACGCTCGCGATCTGCGACCGACCGTCGACCGTGTGCGCCACGCGAACGACGGCGCGCCGCTCTTCGAGCTCGACGTGCTGATCCAGCTCGCCCCTCGAAAACCGCGCAAAACCCCGGTCAGAAGCGTGAACAAACGCCTCTGCCGCAGGCACCTTCGACCGCGCGAGCCCCTCGCGCGCGTCGCGCAGCATCGCGTCCAGACGCTCATCCATGGCCCAACTCCACGCCGTAAAAGCGCGCAGGAGCCGCGCCATGTCCAACCTGCATGAGCTGCATCGGCTCGCCCTTTCCGCAGGTCGTGATGCCCCACAGCCGCCAGTCGCTCGGCCCGCAGATCGCGTCGCACCCCGCCCAGAAGCGCGGCGTCACGCCGGTGTACACAGGATCGCGCAGCATGCGCACGCGCTTGCCGCGCTTGATCTCCCACGCGACCTCGCATCCGAACTGAAAATTCAGCCGCAGATCATCGATCGACCAGCTCTTGTTGGTCTCGAGCAACACGCCGTCATCAGTGTCCGCGATGAGCTCTTCGAGCGTCGGTCCGCGCGGGTCGGGCTCGAGGTTCACGTTGACCATGCGGATCAACGGCGCGCGTCCGAAGCCGTCGGCCCGCATGGCGCCCGAGCTCGCGACCCCGAGCCTCGCCGCGGTCTCGCGAGAGGAGAGGTAGCCGACGAACATCCCCTCTTGGACGAGGGGCGTCTTGGTGCCACGAACACCCTCGTCGTCCCACCCGAACGTCCCGAGGCCGCCCGGGTTGGTCGCGTCCGCGGTGAGATTGACCTTCGAGCTTCCATAGCGAAATCCCTGGAGCATCGACGGCTGCAAGAACGACCCGCCGGCCAGCGAGATCTCTGTTCCCATCGCGCGATCGAGCTCGCACGGATGCCCGCAGCTCTCGTGCACCTGCAGCGCGAGCTGCGAGCTCTCGAGGATCACCGTGGCGTCCGAGCGCGCCGCGAGCGGCTCGGCGCTGAGCAGCGCGACGCTCTCTTCGCCAGCTCTTTCCGCGGTGGCGACGAGGTCCATCGCGTCGACCCGCTCGTATCCGCCCTGCCCCGCCTCGCCGTCCATCGAAGCCGGGAGGCTCCTTCGCTGCGCGACGCCGTCGCTCCCGACGGCGAAGCACGAGACGCCGGCGCCGCCGAAGACGAAGCGCTGAATCACCTCGGTTCCGTCCGTGGTCACGAGGGCTTTTCGCACGCGAACCCAGCCCATCCGCGCCTCGGCCCGGCGCACGAGCGCGCCCTTGCGCCGGGCAGACTCCGTGGCGCGCACGAGCAGGTCGATCTTTTCATCGGCGCTCACGGCGAACGGATCGCGCACGAACGGCGTGTCGTATCGGCCCTTCGAAGGCTCGATCGGCGCGATTTTCGCCCGCTCGCGAACGGTCTTCGCGGTCGCGCGGGCCACCGTGAGCGCTCGCTCGGCGGCCCTCGTGGCAGACGCCGCGTCGCCGCCGCTGCTCGACGCGAAGCCCCACGCGCCGTCGGCGATGACCCGCACTCCGACGCCGAGCAGATCCGCTTCTTGCACGGCCTCGACGCGCCCGTCTCGAACGCGAATGCTCTCGGTCCCTTCGTCGACGAAGCGCACTTCGGCGTACTCCAGCCCGCGCTGCTTCTTCAGCCACGAGAGCGCCTCGCGAAGCGCCTCGAGCACAGCGTCATCGCTGAACTGAGATTCACTGGTGGTAGTCACGACGACGCCGAGGATACGCGAGCTGCCAGGCTCCGATCGCCCTCGCGTTTAGGAGCTCGCGCGTGTCGGGCCGATCGATCGCTAGCCCAGGCGCGCAACCGTGCTACGTTCGTCCGCGCCGCGAGGATGGCGGAATTGGCAGACGCACTGGGTTTAGGTTCCAGCGTTTCACACGTGCGGGTTCGAGTCCCGCTCCTCGCACCGATCGACCGAGTCAACGACAGCGCCGCACGACCATCAGCGTGACGTTGTCGTCTGGCTTGGCGTCGATCGCCAGCGCCATCAACGACCGGCACAGATCTACGGGCGATTGTTCTGCGCTGATGGTCGACTCCATCGCGCCCTCGCCGACCGCTCGCCAGAGCCCGTCGGTGCACAAGAGCCAGCCGTCCGACGGATGCAGCTCGTCGACTCGCGTGTCGATGGCGAGCTCTTCAGCCGCTCCCAAGCACCGCATCAACACGTTGCCGTATCGCTCTTCGATTTCGCGGAGCGAGGGCCCGCTCGACAACGGTGCCTGCTTGCGAAACTCCTCGACCAGCGTGTGATCTTCCGTGAGGCGGTCGAGCCGACCATGCCGAAGGAGGTACGCGCGCGAGTCTCCCACGTGTGCGACGAGCGCGTCGCTGTCGCTCAGCGCCAACAGCGCGCCGGTCGTGATCCAACCACTCGACCCGCCGTTGTAGCTGGCGCGTATCGCCCTGTTGATTCGTTGAAGGAGCGCGCGCGCCCGCGACTCGAGCTCCTGATGGGTCGCCGCAATGCCGTCCAGGCCCGCGACGAACAAACGAAACTCCCGCGTCGCGACCTCGACCGCGATCGAACCCGAGCGCCCGCCGCCCATGCCGTCGAAGACCGCGTACAGCCCGCAGCGCTCGTCGAACGCAAAGCCGTCCTCGTTGGAATCGCGCAGCGGGCCGACCTCGGAGAGCGCGAAACACTCGACACGCACGCGCCGAGTGTAGCGCCGCGCTGTATCGTCCCGCACCGCGTGATGCGCGACTCATGGGCCGACGCCTTCTCCGAGACCGCCCGAGCCTTCTGGACGCGCGAGCGGCTCGACGATCTTTCGCGAGGAAAATTTCTGGCGATTCAGCCGCACGAGGCGCCCGCGCTGCTGCGCGCGCTGGGGATCTTGCACCGCGACGGGAGCATGCCGCCCGCCGAGCGTCGCAAGTTCTTTCAGATCAATCACATGGTGGCCGCCCTCGGTCCGTCGCTCCGCGAGTTGGTCGCCGCGCGCAGCGCTTCGGGAGCGACCCAACCGTTGTGGCTGCTCGACGCTGCCTGCGGGCGCTCGTACCTCACGCTGCTGGTGGCCCACACGCTGGAGCACGTTCACCAGACCCCCGTGCGTGTGCTCGCCGTCGACCGCAGCGAAGCGCTGGTCGCAGAGTCCGCGCGGCGCACCGAGCTCGCGGGGCTCGACCGGATCGTTCGTCATCGCGCGTCGCCGCTGTCGACGTTCGACCCGCTGGCGGCCTTCAACGAGGCGTTCGGTGCGTCGCGCGACAGCATCGACGGCGTGCTCGCGCTGCACGCGTGCGACACGGCCACGGACGACGCGATCGTCCTCGGCGTCGCGTCGCGGGCGACGCTGCTCGCCGTAACTCCGTGCTGCCAGGCAGAGCTCGCGTCCGCGTGGAAGGCGCTCGCCGCGCACAACGCTGGCCCGTTCGCGCCCGTGCACGCGACGCCGCACCTGCGACGAGAGGCGGCCGCCCTCGTCACCGACACGATGAGGACGCTGTTGTTGCGCGGGGCGGGCTACGAGAGCTGGGCGCTCGAGCTGGTTCCGACGGAGCACACGCCGAAGAACACGCTCTTGCGCGCGATGCGGCGGGGAGCGCGAGACCGTGCTGCGCTGCAACAATACGAGGCGCTCGTTCAGGCGACGGGCGGCGCGGGCATCGGCCTCGCCAAGAGGCTCGAGTCGATCGCGGACCGCGGAGAGAACCAATGACCCACAGGCTCACTGACCACACGATCACCGACGAGGCCGCGCTTCGAGCGCTGATCGGCGAGCCGTCCCCGATCGTGTGCGCGAAGATGACAGACCGGCTCAACGCGCTGACCCGACGTTGGATCGAGCTGGCGCCGTTTGTCTGCCTCGCGACGACGGACCGCGACGGCCGCTGCGACGTAAGTCCCCGCGGCGACCCTCGCGGATTCGTCAGGATCCTCGACGACTCGACGCTGCTCGTCCCCGAGCGACCAGGCAATCGAATCGCGGATTCGCTGCGAAACATCATCGCCACCGGGCGCGTCGGGATGCTCTTCATCGTCCCCGGCGTGAGCGACACGATGCGGGTCAACGGCAGAGCGACGCTGACCACCGACGCGCAGTTGCTCGAGCCGTGCACGGTCGAAGGCAAAGCTCCGAAGCTCGGCATCCTCGTCGACATCGAAGAGGCCTACACGCAGTGCAGCAAGGCGTTCATTCGCTCGGACTTCTGGAATCACGAGCTCCACCTCGATCGCTCCGCCTTGCCGAGCAACGGCGAGATCCTGCGCGCGCTCGAGGGCGAGGACTTCGACGCAGAGCGCTACGACGACGAGCGCGCGGGGCGGTACGCGCGACGCGAAGGCTTCTACTGAGGGACGGTTAGAACCCGAGCCGTCGAAACTCGCGCGCCGTCGTGAACTCGGTCGCGACCTGACCGTCCATCGACGTGATGCGCGCGACCTCGCCGTAGCACTCGGTCATCCACAGGTACTGAATCCGTCGGCGACCGGGCCCCGCAGGAAACATCTGCGTCGTCTCGATCCGCAGCCGAATCGCGTCACGAAACGTGAGCGCGCCGAGCCTCACCTCGCCGCGCGCGTCCGCTGCGATCGTGTACGTGTCGCGCGAGGCGACCGGCGTGCCGTCGACCATCCCGTCGACCGTCATCGCCGTCGCCGACCAGGAGTCCCCCATCCGCAGCGGAAATCGCAGGAGAGAAACGGCGTTGTTGTAGCGCAACATCGTCCGCGGGCTCTCGGCCTCGCTGACGGCGCCGAGAAACTCGAGCGCGGTGTCCGTCGCGCGATACACGCCGAGCGTCGGCTCTCGCGGGTCCAGGCGCGCTGCGTATTGTGCGCCCGCGAAAGACGCCGCGAACCATTGGCTGTTCACCTCGGCGAGCCGCAACGTGACGAGCTCTCCGGCGGTGCTCGTGAAGTCCCAGACGCGCGCGCCGGCGGCGCCCATGGTTCCCATCGTGTCGACGATGACGCCGACGCCCGCGGGGTTGATGCGATAGCTCGCCTCGGCGCCGGGGATGAACACGACCTCGGACCGATCGATCACGCCGTCGTTGTTTCCCCTGCACTGCACCTGCGCGTCGGGGAGCGGAACGTATACGTCGCCACCGGCGTCTCGCCCCGGCATTTCGCCCATCGCGCAGGCCTGCATCACCAACGCTGCGGTCCACAAGAACGGCCGGCAAGAAACCATGTTCGAACTCTCCAGCGTCGATGACTCAGAAGCGATATGCGAGCGTAGCGCGGAGCGCGTGAGCTGGCGCAGGACTCACGCCCCGAACCGCGTCGGCAAAGCCCGCGAGGGGCAAGAGGATCCCGTACTCCGCGCGCGCGAAGAAGCCCCACTCCTGCTCGTAGTTGAGCGCGACGTTCGCTTCGACGCCGAGCGGGCTCGCGCCGCCTGGGGTGCTCGAGGCGAACATGGCCATGCTCGCGATCGCCGCGCCTTCGAGCGTGAACATCGGGCCGACGCGATAGCGCAGCATGGGACGAAAGTACGCCGCGTCCGTGACCATCCCGATGAGCCGTCGAAACAGGATGAGATCGACGCGGTAATTGGGGTGGAAGCGAAAGTTGTCGATGCTCGTGTCCGGCGTCGGGCCCGTGATGTCGAACTGCGGGCCGTCGATGTCACCGGGCTGCGCTGGGGTGATTCCCTGCGGGCGCGCGCCGAAGCCCGGCGCGGTGTCTCCGCTGGCGAAGCCGAACTCGATGCGACCGAAGAGCCTCGAGCTGCCGCGAAAATCCGCGCGAACGACGCCGCCCATCTGCAGTCCCTGCACCGGGACGTTGGTCGTCACCGTGGGGTCGAGCGAGAGGTTTTGCACGCTGAGATAGAGCAGCCCGAGCTCGGCCTCGAGCGTGAACCACGAGACGTCGAGCCGCGCCCACACGTCCCCGACCACCGCGAAGAGCCCTCGCGGAATCACGCTCCTCGCCGTGGGGACCATCCCAGGCGCGCTGTCGAAATCCTGCCAGCGAATGGCCGACACGGCGCCGAAGTTGAAGCGCGTACGGTTGGCGTCGAGGAGCCTTCGTCGCGTCGTCGCTGTGTCCCAGCGGGCGACGCCGAAGGCGACGGTGCGCACGTCGTCTCGCGGGTCCAAGTCGAACGCGGGCTTCACGCGGCGATCGACCTGGTCGGTGGCCGCTCCGCTGGCGCTGTTCTCGTAGAGCAGCGTCCAGAGCAGCCCTCCGAGCGACGTGGTGAACGACACCCGATCGCCGACGTCGCCGAAGTCATCGTCCCACCCGTTGCCGGCGTTGACGAAGAACCCTGTGCCCCAATCGACGAGCGCGCCCATGCGCCCGGCGCGAAGCACGCCGATCGGCAAGAGCACTTCGCCGTAGAGCTGGCGGACGTCGATGGGCGTCACGGGCGAGCGCTGCGAGACCGATCCGCCGACGAAATCCGAGTCGGGCAGCGATCCGAAGCGAACGTTGTCGAGCGCGTGGAGCCTCGTGCGAAAGGTCACGCCGTACCCGACGCTCACTTCGGCGTCGAGGCGCAGTCGCATGTCGCCGTTGCTCTGAATGGACGAGCGACCGTTGTCGACGTACGCGGCCGGCCAGATGGGCGCGCCCATGGGGGTCGGTCCGCGGTTCAAATCCCAGCCGACCCCGAGGTCGCCGCGCACGCGATAGAAGCCCTCGAAGCGGACCCGCGGCCAGGCGTGGGACGACGTCGCGCGCACAGGCTCGTCGATCGGCGTGACTCCCGGCGCGTCAGCGTAGGGCTCGCGCGCTCGCGCCGCGTTTTCGTCGCGCGAGACGGGGCGCCGCGGCGCGGCTCGAGCGGTCGCAGCCGTGCTCGAAGCGGCGGGGGTCGTCGCTTGTTGCGCGGCCGCGGGCGTGGCGGTCGTCGCTGCGGCGTCCGTGCCAGGCGCGCTGGTGGCGCTCTGCGCGACGGGCTCTGCCGAAGGCGGCTGCGATGGAGGCAGCGAGGGCGGGGTAGCTTGAGCGCGCGACTCTTGTGCAGCGCACAAGAGCGCGATGGCGCACGCGGCGGCGAAGGTCCGTTTGGGATTCACGGCGTCGCTCCTCGGGGGCCGTCATCGAGAAATCCGCGCACGTACCCTCGGGTCGCGCCGGCGCTCTCGAACATGGGAAAATGACCCGCGCGCGGAACGACCACGAGTCTTCCATCGCGAAGCTCGTTGGCGAGCCGCGCGCCATAGCGAGGGAGCGCGACGCGGTCTTCGTCGCCGTAGAGCACCAGCGTCGGGGCAGTGATGGTCGAGTACCTGCGCTCGAGCTGGAGGTAGTACTGGCCGCGGACCGCGGCGAGCGCGGCGCGGAGCGTTCCTGGGCGTTCGAGCGAGCGCTCGATCGCGTCGACGGTCGACTGCGGGACCGTGGATCCTTCGGCGAAGCCCATGGGGGCGCGGTCTTCGAGGCGCTCTCGGTAGAAGAGCTCGAAGAGCGCCTCGCCGACGCCGCCCTCGCGCGCCCAGCGAAAGAACGGCGGGATCTGCTCTTCGAACGCCCACGCGCCGATCAGCACCATCCGACGCACGCGCGAGGCGTGCCTGAGCACGAACGCCAGCGAGACCGAGCACCCCCACGAGTGCGCGACGACGTCGACCTGCGCGACGCCGAGTCGATCGAGCAGCGACGCGAGATCGTCCGCGATGGCGTCCGGCGAGTAGTCACCTTGGGTGCGGTCGCTGTAGCCGAAGCCTGGAAGGTCGACGGCGATCGTGCGGCGCTCGGGGCGAAGGGCGGGCTCGATGGTGGCCCACGTCTCGCGGTTGCTCGCAAACCCGTGCACGAACAGCACCGGAGTGCGCGCGCCCGAGCCCCTCACCTCGACCGAGAGGTTGCGGCCCGACTCGACGCGAACGCGCTCGCCGCCCCCGTTGCGAGGGATGTTTAGTGACTCGCCCTGCTGTTGATACTGCGCGCACGAAGCGGGCGCCGAGAGCGCGACGAGCGCGGCGACGAACAACGAGTTCGACCGGCGAGGACTGGCAGTCGTTGTGCGTCGCACCATGGGGACCCCTTCTCACAGCCCGAGGCGGCGATACTCGCTCGCGCGGGTGAACTCCATGGACATCTCGTTGTCGACCGACGCGACGCGGGCGACGAGGCCCCAGCACTCGGACAAGAACAGGTACGTGCGCTGCGTGCGTCGGATGATCGTGCCGGTGAGGGTCTGATCGAGCTCCATGCGCAGGCGCAGGACCGGAAAGCGCGTCGCTGGCGTAAGGACGGTCCCTCGGCGATCGACGGTGAAGCGCCAGGTGTTGACGGTGCTGTTGGCGACGCCGTTGAGAAAGCCGTTGCCCGCGCTGGTGACGGTCCACGTCGAGCCTTCGCGCAGCGGAAACCGGATCGCGTCGACCGGCGGGTTGAACAAGATGTTGGTGCGCGCCATGTCTCGCGAGACGGTCGCGAGGATCGCGAGAGAGCTCGCGTCCGAGCGATAGAGCGCGAACGTGCTCGCGGCGCGATCGAGGGGCAGCGCAAAGGTGGCCGTCGGATAGAGCGGCTGCCACCACCGGCCCATGGGCGATTGCACCTCGTCGAGCACGCGGCGATCGCTCATGCGCATCGCAGAGAAGTCCCACTGCGGACCGGACGGCGTGTCCGTGGGCGCGGTGTTGATGCCGTCGACCGTCGTGTTGTCGTCGTTGACGAGGTAGAGCACCTGCGCGCCGAGCGAGTACGGCATCTCTCCGCGATCGATCACGCCGTCGTTGTTCGGAACGCACGACGGCCCCGCGTCACCCGCGTCTCGCGGTGGGACTCCCGAGTCTTCGACGCCGCCGGTGTCTGTGACAGAGCCGTCCTCGGCGACGCCGGTGTCCGTGCCGGTGTCTGTTCGAACGTCTGGCTGCGGGTTGGGGTTGACGCGCTCCTCGACGCAGGCCGAGAGCCACAGCGCCGCGGCGAGCGCCGCGAAGGAAGAAGAGCAACGCATGGAGGTCACGCTACCTCATCGGCGCGCTGGACGTGATCGGTCATCCAGTCGACGAGCTGCGGGTGAAATCGCTCGCGGGCGCTCGGGTTGACGACGCCCGAGACGTGACCGCCGCGCACGACCAGCACCGAACGATCGACGGACTGGATGTAGTGCTCGAGCGCCAGCGCAGAGGCCGGCGGAGTGATGGCGTCTCGGTCCGCGACGATGGTGAGCAGCGGGCAGTCGATGTTCTCGAGCTCGACGCGGGCGCCGTCGATGACGTGCGTGCCGGCGATGAGCTCGTTGCGCTGAAAGAGCTGGCTTACGTACTCGCTGTACGCCCGGGCGGGAAACGGCACGTTGTCGTACGCCCACCCAGCGAGCGCGAGGACCGCAGCGCGCTCTTCTCGCCGACCCGAGAGGGTCAGGTCGGCGAGCTTGACCATGTCCGAGACGACGTTGCTCGGTCGCAGCGCGAGAAACCCGGCGAGCATCTGCGAGGGCGAGATGTTGCCCGCGGACGCGACCTGCTCGGGCGAGAACCAGCGCGGATCGGTGAGGCGCTGGAGCATTCCGCTGCGAGAGAAGTCGACGGGTCCGGCGAGGTTTACGAGGCCCGCGACGCGGGCGCTCTCGCGGGCGGCGGCGATGACCGAGAGCGTTCCGGCGATCGAGTAGCCGAGCAAGATGCACTGGGGCGCGCCGGTTGTGCGACGCACAACGGCCATGGCGCGCGAGATGCGAAGGACCAGGTCGGACCAGGACAAGTGCCGATCGGAGTCGTCCGCGACGCCCCAGTCGAGCACCCAGACATCGAGCCCCGCGTCGCGGAGGGTCTTCACCACGGACCCGGCGGGGTGAAGATCCAGGACGTACCAGCGGTTGATCAGCGACGGGACGAGCAGCACCGGCGTGCGCCCCGCGCGCTTCACGGCGGGATCGGGCGCGATGCGGTCGAGCCGCGCGGCGCCTTCGCGATACACCGTGCTCCTGGGCGTCTGGCCCGGCAGCGGACGAACGGGGAGTCCGACGGCGCGGGCGGCGTGCTCGGCGCCGTCTCGGACGTGCCTCTGAACCTCGTAGAGCGCTCTCAACATCAGCGTACCTCGGGCGGGACAGCGGGCACCGTAGGGCAGGCGAAGGGGCGGGTCAAGCAACTTTGTTGCACTGCACCATTTCGCCGGCAACGTCGCAGGCTATCGGCGCTTTGGCACTGAATTTTTGCGCCGTTTCGCGGGTGGTTCGCTCTTTTGCGCCGCACGATCTTCGCGGGCCGTCTGGGGCGTCCTGGCGACGAGCGCCGCGGTCTCTGCGGACTGCACGCGCGCGCGGAGGGCGGCGAGCTCTTCGCGCAGGGCGTCGATGCTGCGGGCGTGCTCTTCGGTCTCGTTGACGACCGACTCGATGGCCTCGTCCTGCGATTGCTCGTGACCGACGGGCACTGCGGGGACCATGACGGCACCGGACGAAGACGTCGCCGCGAAGGGCTGCGCGGGGGGCGTCGCTGCCGCTGCCGCTCCCTGGGCGATGGCGTACGGCGAAGGCGCGTAGGCCTGCGCGCCGCCGGGCCACGGCAGCGCGCCGTTGAGCAGCCGGGCGAGCGACTCGGTCGCGGCGAAGGGCAGCGTGGCGAACGGGTTGAACGGCGCGAACGCCTGCGCCGTCCTGCGCGATTGCAGGTAGAACTCGAGCGCGGTCGCGACGTAGCGGCCGAGAAAATCCGCGAGCGCGTCGTCTCCGAGCCTCACGAGCTGAAGCAGCAAGGGCGCCGACAGAAAGCGCGCGGCGCCTCGCCCGTCGAAGAGCATCTGCGCGAGGGTCTGCTGCGTGAGGTCCTCGCCCGTGGTCGCGTCGACGATCCGCACGTCCGCGCCGCCTTTGACGCGAGACACCAGCTCGTCGAGCGTGATGTACGCGCTGTCCGTCGTGTCGTAGAGGCGACGGTTTGGGTACTTCTTGATGAGCCGCGGGGGCTGTCGCGTGAGCCTCATGTGCGGAGCCAGCGTAGCGCGCTTACCGCTCGAGCGAAACTCGGACCTCATTTGTGCACTGCACCATCGCACTGCTTGACAAACGTTGTCTACTATGGAATCCAAGGCGCAGTTCGCGCTGGTGCGCCACAACAACGCACCGAGGAGAGAGCTGCTGATGCTCGGCTGGGACACGTGGAAGAAGGGCTTCGATCGCTGGGAGGACAAGACCGCGAAGGTCTTCGAGAAGGTGCTTCGCGCGCCGGTGGTGCTCGTCCCTGCGGGCGCCGCGCTCACCGCGGGGATGCGCGCGAAGGCGGCGATGGACGCGATGATGGAGGCGACGTGGGCGGCGATGCGGCTGCCCACGCGCGGCGATCAAGAGCGCGCGCTGCACCAGCTCAATCAGCTTCAGGGTCAGCTCTTCGATCTGCGCGAGCGGCTCGAGGACCTCGAGAAGAGCAAGGCTCGCCAGCGTTGAGCCGCGCGCGCTGAGCGCTCGCGATCAACGCCCAAGTCCCCCGCAACACCATCCCTTCGACCGAGAGCAATTCCGTGGACGTCACGCCGTACATCGAAAAGATCGAGCCCGCACCGGTGGCTGTGTTCAACCGTCTCGAGACGCACCGAGACAAGCCGCGCTTCTTGCTCCCGCGCGCCGACGGGCAGTGGTCGCCCGTCACGTGGGGACAGTTCGCGACGGAGATCGAAGAGCTCGCCGCGTACCTCATCGGGCTGGGCTTTCTGCACCGCGATCGCGGCGCGGTCTTCGCGCCGAACCGGGTCGAGTGGATGAGCGCGGCGCTGGCGATCGAGGCCGCGGGCGGCGTGATGGTTCCCGTGTATCCGGCGTCGACCGCAGAGCAGGCCGCGTACGTGATCGAGCACTCGGACGCGCGCGTCGTGTTCGTCGATACGGCGCCGTTGTTGGCGCGGCTCTTCGCGGTCGCCGGGTCCATCGGCGCGGTCGAGTCGGTCGTCCTGCTCGACGACGCGATCGACGCGGGGGCTGTCTGCGAGCAGGCGAGCGCGAAGCACCCTGCGCTCGCGGAGAAGATCCGCGCGCTCGGCGCTCGCGTCGTGCGCATCGGCGAGGTCCGCGCCCGAGGGCGCAAGGCGCTCGAGGCCGACGCGCAGTTGGTGCGCCGCAGCATGGCTGCGATCGACCTCGACGCCCCCGCCGTCATGCTCTACACGAGCGGAACGACGGGAAACCCCAAGGGCGTTCCCCTCACCCACAACAACGTCGGGTTCAACGGTCGCGACTGGCTCGTCTGCAACGGGCCGGTGATCGACGAAGGCGGCGTCGATCTCTTGTGGCTTCCCTTCAGCCACATCTTCGGCTTCGGCGAGGCGTGCCTGGGAAACACCCTCGGGTTCACCACGTACATGTGCGATCCGGCGACGGTGCTCGCGCGCTTGCCCGAGGTCGCGCCGACGATCTTCATGAGCGTCCCGGCCTACTGGGAGAAGATCGCCATGTCCGTGATGGGTGAGCCAGACCTCGCGGCCAAGAAGGCGAAGCTCGCCGCGGTCACCGGCGGGCGGCTGCAGTTCTGCCTCTCCGGCGGCGCGGGCTTGAAGCGCGAGGTCAAAGAGCTCTTTCACTCGTGCGGCGTGCTCATCATCGAGGGCTACGGGCTGACCGAATGCTCACCGACGCTGACGCTCAACCGCCCCGATCGGTTCAGGTTCGACTCGGTCGGCGTCGCGCTGCCGTCGGTCGCGTTGAAGCTCGCGGAGGACGGAGAAATCCTGGCGCAAGGCCCCAACGTCTTCGCCGGCTACCACAAGGACCCCGAGGCCACGCGAGGCGCGTTCTCGGAGGACGGCTGGTTCAAGACCGGTGACGTCGGCCGCTGGACCGAGGACGGCTTTCTTCAAATCATCGACCGCAAGAAGGACATCCTCGTCACCGCGGGCGGCAAGAACGTCCCCCCGGTCAACATCGAGCTTCGCTTCGCGGACGACGCGCTCTTCTCGAACGTCGTCGTGTACGGCGACGGAAAGCGCTTCTTGACCGCGGGCCTCTGGATCAACGAAGCCGTCGCTCGCCCGCTCGTCGGCGAGGCGACCTGGAGCGACCCGATCGCCCGCGACGCCGCGGTGCGCGCCCTCGCCCAGGCGCGCGTCGATCGCGTCAACGAGCAGCTCGCCAGCTACGAGAGCATCAAGAAGTTCACGATCATGCCGACGCCTCTCACGGTCGATGGCGGCATGCTCACCGCGTCGCTCAAGGTCCGTCGAAAGAAGGTCTACGAGGCGTTTCGCGGACAATTCGAGGCGCTCTACGAGCAAGGGTGATCGTCGTGGCGAAGGTGCTCGACAAGATCAAGTCCGCGCTCGGCGCCGAGAATCCCGAGCGCGAGGCGCGTCGGTTGAAGAACCTCCTCGGGCTCGTTCGACGCAAGAAGCCCGCGATCGCCGCGACGCCGCACGTCGTTGTGCACCGCGAAAACAAGTGGTCTCTCTTGCGCTACGAGCGCGCCTCCAAGAGCGCGCCCACGTTCGAGACGCCGGTCTTGCTCGTGCCTTCGCTGATCAATCGGCACTACGTCCTCGATCTCGCGCCGCAGCAATCCATGGTCGAGGACATGGTCAACCGCGGGCACGACGTGTTCGTGATCGACTGGGGTACGCCTGGACGCGAAGACCGGTACGTGACGTTCGATGACGTGTGCGATCGCGCGATCGGCCGCGCGATGCGCGTGGCATCGAGCTTCGGTGCGACGGACAAATGCCATCTGCTCGGCTATTGCCTGGGCGGAACGCTCGCTGTCATCCACGCCGCCGTTCGCCCCGAGCGCGTCGCCACCCTCACCGCCCTCGCCGCGCCGGTGCGCTTCGACGACGACGGGCTGCTCTCGCGCTGGGTTCGCAGCCCCGGCTTCGACGTCAACGTGATGATCGACGCGATGGGGCTCGTCCCGTGGCAGCTCATGCAGCCCGCGTTTCTCATGCTTCGTCCGACGCTGAGCCTGTGGAAGGCCGTCCAGCTCGTCGACAAGGCGTGGGACGACGAGTTTCTCGACTCGTTTATCGCCGTCGAGACCTGGGGCAACGACAACGTCTCGCTGCCCGGCGAGTTCTACCGGCGCTACATCGACGAGCTCTACCGCCGCGACGCGCTGGCGAAGGGCGAGTTCTTGCTCTCGGGCCACACGGCGAAGATGAGCGCGATCGAGCGGCCCGTGATGGCCATCACGTTCGAGCACGACAACATCGTTCCGTGGCGCTCGGCGGCGGCGCTGCTCGACGAGGTAAAGAGCACGGACAAAGTGCACCTCCACCAGCCAGGCGGGCACGTCGGCGCGGTGGTCTCCAAGAAGGCGTCGCAGAGGCTGTGGCCGAAGCTGTCGGCGTTTTGGGCGACGCACGACGACGCGCGCTGAGCGACGAGCGGCGCGACTCGCCGCGGCAGCGAGCTGGCTCAGACACCCATGCCGACGTGAGCGCTCACGAGCGCGCCGCTCGTCTCGCTCTGCGTGTTGCGAACGTACTCGTCGACGCCCCCCGCGCTGAGGGTGTTGGCCAGGCGCTCGAGCTCGTCCGCGAGCTGCCGCGCCGTGGGTCGGTGCTCTGGCTTCTTCGCGAGGCAGCGCATCACGATTTCGGCCAGGGCCGGCGACACGTTGCGCACGAGCGACGAGAGCGGCTTCGGCTCGTCGCTCTCGTGCGCCTTGAGCCAACCAGCGCCCGTCGTTCGGTCAAACGGCGCCCTTCCCGCGAGCGCGCGGTACATCACGAGCCCTGCAGCGTAGACGTCGGACGACACGCCGATCGTCCCGTCCGCGACGAACTCGGGCGAGACGTACGCTGGGTCGACGCCGGACAAAATCGCGGTTTCGTTGCGCACGCTCGACTGAGAGCTGCGGATCGCGCCGAACCCGAGCATGCGCACCCCCGGAGAAAACCCGCTCAGCATCACGCTCGCCGGCGACAGCGAGCCGTGCAAGAGCCCCGCGTTGTGCGCTGCAGCAAGCCCGCTGGCGACCAGCGCTCCCATCCGGGCGACGATCGGCGACGGGAGCGGGCCTTGCTGCGCGAGCCACGCTTCGATCGTCACGCCCGGGACGTACTCCATCGCCTGAACGAGGACGCCGTCCTCGGTGAGGTCGATATGCACGGTGCGAACGAACACCGCGTCTCGGATGGACGAGAACACATCGACCGTGCCGAGCATGCGGTGAAACTCATCGAGCTCTGCGGCCGACGTCGCCTGCGCCACCCGCAACACGACGCGCCCGTCGGTCAGCTTGTCGTCCGCGAGCCAGACAGACCGTCCCACGTTGAGCGGCGCGTCCACGACGAAGCGCGCTCCGACGATCGTTCCCGGCGTGATCGTGCGACGACCTTGCGCGCCGAGCGCGAGCTTGGCGAGGGCGAGAGAGAGCTCTTTGGTGCGGCGCTGCACAACCACGTCGAGCTGCTGGTTGAGCCGCCCGATCTCGCGAACGTGCTCGTTTGACGCCGCGAGCTGCTCGGCGAGCTCGCGCTCGAGGTTCTCGCGGGCAGCGTTTTGCGTGAGCTCGGTGCGAACGACCGCCGCGAGCAGGTGCGACGTGATGCGCGACCACAGAAAGCTGAGAAGCCCTGCGCCGAACACGGTGACGATCGCTGCGCCTCGCAGCGCTGGATCGGGCTGCGTGTTCGCGATGGCGAACGACAGGAGCGACGCGGCGACCATGTTCAGCGCGAAGGCCCCACGTGCGTCTTGGATCGCGATGGCCGAGGCGAGCGACGCGAGGAGGTAGAAGCCATAGCCCTTGTGGCTGCGCTGCGCGTTTGCGGAGATCAACGCTCCAAACAGCGGATAGAAGCGCAGCAGCGCCTCGAAGAGCGCCAACCTCCACGTACTGTTGCGAAGCTCACGAACAGTGGCGGTCACCGCGGCGAGCACGATCGCGGCGAACGCCGCCGCGACTCCGTGCAGCTTCGTCAGGGTGTCCAGCCAGAGCGCCGAGCTCTCGTCCACGCGCGGAAGGCCTGTGAAATACGCGGCGGACGCGAGGTGAATCACCAGCAGCGAGGGCAGGACCCACTTGAGGTGTGCGGCCTGCACCTGCACTCGCCGCTCGTCGAACAGCGCCCGCCCCGCGTCGCTCAGCGCGGCGCGCGGCTCGATCGCCCGCCATACACGGAGCCACCACGAGGGCTGTGTGTTCTGCTCGGATGGTGGATCGGATCGCACGAGATCACCGGCAGGGTACAGCCAGATGGAGCGCCGCTGGTAGGGCAACCAAGAGTCCGCGCAGGGCTGATCGACGGGTGCAGTCTGCCTGTCGCTCGGCGGTCAATCGCAGCGGATTATGCGTTTCGGACGGGATTTCCACGGTCGTCGAACGCAACGCCGCGAACCTCGAGTTCTCGACGCACCGCGAGTCGCTCGGTCGAGTACTCGTTGAAGTGCCCCCACACGACGTACCAGGCCACGGACGCGAGCCCGATCGCAGTGATCGCGACGAGCAACGCGGCGAGTCCGTTGACGAAGTACCACGCGACGGGCGCCAGCAGCACGGTGACCGCGAGGTACGGCGCGCGCTGTTGGTCGCGTGCGAGGGAAGTGATGTTTCGGTCGAGCCAATCGAGTCGCTCGAGGAGCACCTTCGTGCGGTCTTTGGTCATAGAACATTCCTCGAGCGGTCGCGCGACCCGGTCGAGCGCCTCGGGGCTCGCCCAGGCGCCGCGGACCGTATCATGTCGCAAACGCCGGAAGTCGCACCGCGACTCGCGTCCCTTTTGCTTCGGCAGAGTCGATGAGCACCGCGCCGCCGTGGCGCTGGACGATCTGTCGGACGATCGTGAGCCCGAGGCCGGTGCCCGCGGGCTTTGTGGTGAAGAACGGCTCGTAGATTCGCGCGAGCGTCGCCTCGGGAATCCCACGTCCATCATCGCGAACGGCGGCGAGGACCGTGGGCGTCGGCCCCTCCTCTCGCTCGACAGAGACCTCGATGACGCCATGCTCGGCCGACGCCTCGAGCGCGTTCACGACGAGGTTGTGAAAGACCTGCTCGAGCCGCTCGCGATCTCCGCGCGCGGTCGCCTGCGCGAAGCGACGCTCGACGGTGATGCCTCGAGCGCTGGCGATCGGCTCGTGCAAAGACAAGACTCGCTCGAGCAGCGCGACGAGGTCGACCGGCTCTCGTGCGATCGGGCGCGGCCGCGCGAGCTCGAGAAAATCGCCGAGCAGGTGCTCGAGCCGCTTGAGCTCGGAGGCCACGATCTCGACGCGCGCCTTGAGCGGCGAGCGATCGTCGCCGTCGGGCAAGCGGTCGACGGCGCGACCAAGGAGGTGCAGCTGAAGCCCCGCAGCGTTGAGCGGGTTTCTGATTTCGTGTGCGAGGCCCGCGGCGAGCGTGCCCATATGCGCGAGGGCCTCGGACTCGGCCGCGCGACGCTCGAGCTCGAGTCGCTCGGTCACGTCGACGCCGGTGAGGTAGACGAGCGCGGCGCTCTTTGGCGAGCCTCCGGACGCCGGTGTGCCGTGCCATCGCACCGCGCGAAGACCGCTCTTCGCCACGAGCGACGCGTCGAACTCGATCGCGCCTTGCCCGCGCAAGACGGCGTCGACCCTCGTTCGGGCCGACGCGCGACTCTCGGCGGCGATGCACCGAATGAAGAAATCCGCTCCGACGAGCTCTTCGGACGGGACGCCGACGGTGTCACAAGCGCGACGGTTTGCCATGACCACGCGCGCGTCGCCGTCGAGCGCGAAGACCAGAACGCCCGTCGAATCCACGACGTCGCGGTAGCGCCGCTCGCTCTCGCCGAGCTGTCGCGACAGCGCCTCGCGCTCGGCCCGCAGCTGCACCTGCGACAGCGCGCGATCGACCGTCGCCACCAGCTCGCCCACGTTGAACGGCTTGACGACGTACTGAAACGCGCCGACCCGAACCGCGGCGATCGCCGAGTCGATCGAAGCGTGGCCGGTCATCAGCAACACCTCGCCGTACGGGCACGCCGAACGCAGCGCAGGAACGAGCTCGTGCCCCGAAGTTTCCGGGAGGTTGACGTCGACGAACGCGAGGTCGAAGCCGCGACTGCGGGCGATCTCGAGTCCCGCGGCCGCGCTCGGGACCACTTCGACAGCGAAGCCTCGCTCTTCGAAGAGCTCGACGAGATTGTCGGCGAGCTCCCGATTGTCGTCGATCACGAGGAGCCTCGGACGTCCGGTCATCGCTCGTCCTCTGCGATCAAGAGAGAGAGATCGAAGCGCGCGCCTCGCTCGCTGGGGACGAAGGTGAGGTCGCCCCCCTGCGCACGCGCGAACGAGCGAGCGATGGCGAGGCCGAATCCGTGGCCGGCGTCCGAAAACGTGGCGCCGAGAGAAAACAACCGTACGCTCGTGGCCGGGTCGATCCCTGGACCGTCATCTTGCATCGAGAGCACGATGTAGGGACTCTCGACGCGAGCGCGCAAGGTCACCGTCGCCGAGCCCCCCGCCGCCGCGAAGGAGTTGCGCAGCAGATTGCTGAGAATCTGCCGAGTGCGACGCGGATCAACGAGCACGCGGCCCTCGCACGAGCGGACCTCGAGCCGCAGCGAGTCGGGCAGCGCGGCGTCTTCGATGGCTTGCGAGAGCAGAGGCTCGAGCAGCACGGGCTCTCGCGAGATGGGCCGCGCGGAGCCGGCCTCGACCATGTCGCCGACGATGCGCGTCGCGAGCGCGATCTGTCGCTGAATCTTCGCGACGTGATCGCTCGCGCGCTTGTCGTTCGACGTGCGCGACTCGAGGATCGACGCGCTCGTCGCGACGACGGCCAAGGGGTTGCGCAGCTCGTGCGCCGCCGATCCCGCGACGCGCCCGGCCGCGACGTTCGCGGCAAATGGCGCGAGCAGCGCTTGGACCGCGGGACGCGCGGCGATGACATCACTCGGGTCGCGTCCGAGCGCCGCGGCGACAGCGTCGCACACGGCGCGGGCGAGCTCGTTGGGATCCGAAGGGTCGTGCATGCTCTTGCGCGCGTCAGCGTCGGGAGTGTACGCGAGGCTTACCCCCGCGCGAGACGCTGTCCGCCGACCTCGCGATCGCCCACCCACTCCTACGATGATCGAGCGAGGACGATTCGCCCCGACTCCGTCGGGCCGATTGCACATCGGCAGCGCACGAACTGCGCTTGCGTCACAGCTCGCCGCGCGCGCCCGCGGCGGCCGACACGTGCTGCGCGTCGAGGACCTCGATTCGGCGCGCACCAAGGCCGGGATGATCGACGCGATGATCGAGGATCTCGCGTGGGTCGGCGTCGAGTTCGACGAGGGATTTCGCTGCCAAGAGCGCCCGCATAGCCCCTATCTTCAGAGCGAGCGATCGGCGCTGTACCGCGCGGCGCTCGATGGTCTGCGCGAGCGCGGGATGGTGTTTCCCTGCGCGTGTTCGCGGGCGGACGTCGAGCAGGCCGCGACCGCGCCGCACGGCGCCGAGCCGATCTACTCGGGTCGCTGCCGGGCGCGCGCGGAAGGAGCGGTGTTCGACGAGGCGCGCATGAAGGGCAGGACCGTCGCGTGGCGATTCTGCGTGCGACCGGGCACGGTGTCGCTCGACGATGAAGTCGCGGGACGCTTCGAGCAGGACGTCCAGCGGGACGTCGGTGACTTCGTCGTGTTTCGCGCCGACAGCGTCGCCGCCTATCAGCTCGCGGTGGTGGTCGACGACATCACCATGGAGATCACGCAGGTTGTGCGCGGGGCAGATCTTCTCGCGAGCACGCCCAGGCAGCTGCTGTTGTACGAGGCGCTGTTGGCGCCGGCCCCTCGCTTCGCGCACATTGGTCTGGTGGTGGATCACCGAGGCGAGCGGCTCGCCAAGCGCGCGAGAGGGCTCGCGATCGCCGAGCTGCGAGAGGCCGGCGCGGACCCGAAGGCTGTGCGCGACGCGCTCCTCCGATCGCTCGGGGCGGGGGACGACGCTGGGCCGTTTCGACTCGACCCGTCGATGGCGGCAGCGATCAGCCTGGAGGAGCTTCGGGGCAACGGTTTGCCGATGGATATCACCGCGAAACTCGAAGGCGTTTGACCGCGCGTCGCCGTTGCATCGCGGGGCCGAACGCCGGTAGCGTGCGCCGCGCGCCGCGTTCGAAGGCGCAATGACGCGAAAGAGGAGCAGTGAAGCGATGGCCGTCGATGTCGTGATGCCGCAGCTCGGCGAGAGCGTGGTCGAAGGGACGATCACGAAGTGGCTCGTGAAGGAGGGTGGCGCGATCCAGAAGGATCAGCCGCTCGTGACGATTTCGACTGACAAGGCCGACACGGACGTTCCGTCGCCCGTGTCCGGCGTTGTGGTGAAGTTCGTCGCCGCCGAAGGCGAGACCGTCAAAGTCAACAGCACGATCGCCGTGATCGACGCCTCGGGCGCCGCGGTGGCGAGCGCACCGGCGGTGGCCGCGCCTGTCGCGGCCTCCGCGACGAGCGACGCGGTCGACGCGGGCGGGCAGACATCGCCCGCAGTGCGCGCGCTCGCACGCGAGCACAACGTCGATCTGTCTGCCGTCCGCGGCAGCGGCGAGAACGGAAGGATCACCAAGCAAGACGTGCTCGACGCGGCCGCAAGAAAGACTCCTGCGCCCCCCGTCGCGCCGGTCGCAACCCCAGCGGCGGCGCCCGCGCCGTCTCGCGTCGAGGCGGTCCAAGCGCTCGTTCAGAGCGCAGCGATCGCCGGTCCGCCCGCGAGCAAGACGTTCAAGCTGCCCGCGTACGTTCCGCAGCCTGGCGACGAGGTCGTCCCGTTCTCGCGTCGGCGCCGAATCATCGCCGAGCACATGGTGTACTCGAAGCAGACCTCGCCTCACGTGATGACGATCGCCGAGATCGACATGCACAAGGTCCACCGCCTTCGCGAGACGAAGAAGAACGAGCTCAAGGCGCAGGGGGTCAACCTCACCTACCTCGCGTTTATCGCAGCGGCGACCGCGCGCGCACTGAGGGAGAACCCCGTGATGAACGCCCGCGTGTTGAACGACGCGTTCGTCAAGCTCAAGCGCATTCACCTCGGGATCGCTGTCGAGACCAAGGAGGGGCTCATCGTTCCGGTCGTGCGCGATGCCGACGAGCTGACGGTGCGCGGGCTCGCGCGCGCCATCGACGACGTCGCCCTCAAGGCGCGTGACGGCAAGACGACTCCCGACGACCTCGCGGGCGCGACGTTCTCCATCAGCAACCCAGGGCTCAAGGGCAACTTTGTCGGCGCTGCGATCATCTCGCAGCCCAACGTCGGGATCTTGCGCATCGGCGAGATGGTCAAGCGCCCCGTCGTCGTCGAGCAAGACGGTCAGGACATGATCGCGATCCACCCGGTGATGTTCGCTGCGCTCTCGTACGATCACCGGATCGTCGACGGCGTCGCAGCCAACAGCTTTCTCTATCGCGTCACCGAGCTGCTCGAGAAGGCTGAGTTCGACGTCTGATCGACAGCGTGGCCGACGGAGCTCAAGGGGTGTAGAACGTGATCACGTAGGGGCTCGACGGACGCTCGATGCCGATGAGCTGCGATCCGCCGGTCATGAACATGTTGCCCGAGCTGATACACGTCGCCATGCTCGCGCAGTCGCGTCGAAGCGCGAGGTTGCCAGACGACGTCGAGACCGTCGCCATCCCTGCCGCCGAGCGCAGCGAGTAGTAGTCGTACTGACCGAAGGAGCCCAACCCTCCTCCGCTGCACGAGAGCCGGTCCATCGCGCCGAGCGCCGCGACCGATCGAACCGCGCCGCCGCCCTCCATCACGAACGGATTGCCGCAGCGAGAATCGACGGACGTCTGCGTTCGGAGGCGAAGCGTGAACGCTCCCGCGCTGGTCGGACTGTACGAGTCGACGGCGATGTTGATGGTACGGGTGCCGATGCCGGTGATCGTCTCGGTGCGAAATACGATGCGCGAGCCCTTGTTGGCGCGGCCCATGTCGTCGTTGCAGATCGCCGCGGGTTGACCGCACATCGTGTTCGCGAAGAGCACCGGATCGACAGAGTCGCTCGCGCCCTGGGCCTCGACGAACAGATCGCGGTTCGACGGCCACACGACGGTGTACCAGAGCTCTCCGCCGGTCCCGAGGTCGCTGCGATTGCAGTAGCCCTGCACCGTGCTCGGGACGCGCGCGTTGTTCGCGGTGAGCATCGCCACGCCAGAGGTCGTGAGATCGATGCGAATCGGCGCGCTGCAGGTCACGTTGGTCGGCGTCGTGCTCATGCACATCGGCGCGTCGTCGATCATCCCGTTGCAGTTGTTGTCGACCATGTCGCACACCTCGGCGGCCATGGGGTTGATCGCGCGGTTTCGATCGTCGCAATCGCCGCGCTCGGCGCACATCTGTCCGCTGACCATGCGCGCAGGCGAACCGTCCATGTCCTCGTCGACCGGAGGATTGCTGCAGCGATTCGAGGTGCAGAGGTCTTGCGTGCAGGGGTTGCGATCGTCGCAATCTGCCGGGGCGCGACAGCCCGGCATCATGGTGGGAACGCACCCGCGCATCGGGACGCACGTCGCGTCCGGACCGCACCGGGTGTTGTCCGGTGTGTTGACGCAGACGTTGGTGTTGCAGCGATCGATCGTGCACGGAATGCCATCGTCGCAGCCGGCGGTGCAACCCATCGGAACATCGACGACCGGCACATCGACCGGAGGCTCGACGGTGTCGACCTCGACGACGTCCGGCCGCGGACTCATCGTATCGCTGCTGCTACCGCCGTCGCCACGCAGACGCCCGAGGTCGGGCTGCACGAGCACCGAGCAGCCAGAGAGCGCCGCGAGCGATACACCTACGATCGCGCGCCTCACAGCGAGCCTCCAACCATGACACCCGCGCCCGCGAGGTGAACGGAAGGCGCGATGTACACGCGCTCGGCCGCAGGGCGACGCCACTGCGTGTTGATCGCGATCACCGTCGTGGCGACCGCGCCGGCGATCGTGAGTCCCATCATGACGTCGGACACGGCAGCGAAGGTCCTCGCGCGGCTCGCCGCCTGCTCGCCCGTTCGCACGTCGTTGGGCTGCGCGGCGCCGGTCTCGACGCGTCGAGCGATCGTGTTGAACTCTCCGTTCGCGCTCATCGCGAGGCCACCGAACACGCCCCACGCGATGGCGACCGCGCCTGTTCCGGCGGCGGCGCCGATGAAGACGGGAAGCGGCAGTCCGCGACGACGATCGGTCGGGCCAACGACGTCGTTACCAGCGCCGACCTCGGGGCCCGTGCTCGAGCCGGTCGCGCCGGTTGCCCCCACCGTGGCGTTCGGACCCGTCGACGTCGCGGTGGTGGTGTCGGTTGTGGTGCCGGTGTTGGGCTGAGTCGTCGTCGCAACGGCCGTGGTCGTCGCAGCTGTGGTCGATGCTCCAGCGGTGCTCGAACCCGCGGTGGTGGTCGACGCAGCCGTGCTGCCCGCGCCGGTCGAGACGACGGCCGCGGTCGGCGGCCTGAGCGTGATGGACACTTCGGCGCGCTGGCCGGCGGACGCGACGAACTCCTGACGGCCCGTCGCGAATCCATCCGCGGTGACCTCGATGGTGTGGCGGCCGGGCATCATGCGGATCACGCCCGACGCGTTGGCGGGCTGACCGTCGACGGAGATGATCGGATCGCGAACGCTCGCCGGCTCGATGCGCACTTGCACCTCGCCTACCTGCCCCCGCAGCTCGGAGATTTGCGTCTCGACCTCGCGTCGCTGCGCGGCGGCGAGCCCGCCTGCCGTCGTCGCTTCGGAGATAAAGCTCTCGAAGTGATTGAGCGCGTCGATCGGTCGACCGAGGTGCATGAAACAGTTGGCGATGTTGACGCGGACCGAGTGGTGCGGCGCGATGCGGTACGCGCTCTGAAACTCGCCGAGCGCCGTCGCATAGTCGCCCGACTGGTACGCGCCGACGCCGGCACGAAAGTGACGTCCCGCCTCTTGCCGCGCGGACGCGCTCGGTTGAGCACGAGCGACGGACGGCGCAGCGACGACGCAGAGCGAGGCGAGCGCGGCGAGCACGAGCGGAGCGGCGTTTTTTCGCATGACGATTTCCAAGCGTTTCGTGAAGAGCTCGAACGTGATTGTGTTGAAGCGAAGGCGACGAGCGCGGCGAAGGGCTCGATCGATCCGTTTTCGGATTGGTTGTAGCCGCCGCCGGGGGCGTTCGAGTTCGAAGCGTACCGAGCGACGATCACCGCAGCAACTCTGCGGTATTTGGCGCAACACTTACGAGACGCTCCTCGCGTCGGCGACGCCTCGGACGCGTGTGCTGCGAGGTAGGTAAAGGTCTCTGTCAACCCGACCGAAACGACGGGAACGCCTTTTCGCACCCCAGACAGCTGTGTCATGGTCGCGCTCCTTCGAAGCGAGGACTGACGCCAGTCAACCACGCCCTTTCCACCACCCGACCTCAACCCCCCTGACGACGCACCGATGCGGACCCCGAAAAAGACCGAGGCCCTCACCGTCGCCGCTCTCGCGGGAGCGATCCTCGCGGCCCCCCTCGCCCTCCGGGCGTCGGGACCCTGCCCCGAGGGGATGGCTCGAATCGACGAACAGTTCTGCGTAGATCGCTACGAAGCTTCGTTGGTCGAAGTGTTGACCGACGGATCCGAGCGGTCGTGGTCGGCGTTTCACTCGCCCGAGCGCGTCAGAGTGCGCGCCGTGAGCCAGCGCTCTGTCGTTCCGCAGGGGTACATCTCTGCGGATCAAGCGGCGCGCGCGTGCGCCGCGTCGGGCAAGCGCTTGTGCACGGACCGCGAGTGGGTGCGATCGTGCTCGGGCTCGCGAAGGACGCAGTTCACGTACGGCAACCAGCGCGTCGCCGGCGCCTGCAACGAGGATCACTCGCGACACCCCGTCGTGCAGCTCTTCGGCCACACCCGCCGCTATCTCTGGAACGGCATCTTCATGAACGACCCGCAGCTCAACCAGCTCGCGGGCACCGTCGCCGTCACCGGCTCGCACGAGAGCTGCACCAACGACTACGGCGTGTTCGACATGCAGGGCAACCTGCACGAGTGGACCGCGGACTCAGAGGGCACGTTTCGCGGCGGGTACTACATGGACAACCGCATCAACGGCGACGGTTGCCAGTACGTGACGCGCGGCCACAACCGCTCGTATCACGACTACTCGACCGGCTTTCGCTGCTGCGCCAACCTGCCGGACTGACGTCGGCGCGAGCGCGACGCGAGCCACACCGCAGCGACCGCGAGCCAGCCGCGGACGTCCGCGCGCGACGCGACGGTCGCGCGACAATTGCAGCCGCCCCAGTCCCGCGCCGGGTTGTACGTGTCCGTCGCCACGTCCGAGCGCGACGCGTCAGGAGCGAGCGGGTTGCCCGAGCCCGAATCGAGCGGAGCGACTTGTTCGTCGCGGACGTCACGACCGACCGCATCGAAGACAACGACGTCGGGACTCGACGGTACGTCCGGCGGCGGGAGGGGAACATCGAGCGCGACGCCCGTGTCGGTCACTCCTGCGTCCATCGGAACGCCGTTCGATTGGCACGACTCCGACGGCAGCGCTCGATACGCGCCCTGAGACACCCACGCGGACGTGCCCCCGCCACAGACCGCTCGACCGCTGAACGAATCGATGGCATCGCCGCCCTCGCGCAGCTCGAAATGCACGTGCGGACCGGTGCTGTTGCCCGAACTGCCGACGAGGCCGAGCGCGTCGCCGCAGCGAACAGATTGCCGAGGCATCACTCGAATCGAACCTCGACGCATGTGCGCGTAGTACGAGCGCCGCCCGCCGTTGTGCGAGAGGACGACGTAGTTGCCGAAGCCGCCACCGCCACCGCAGCTGCCGGTCGTGCAACGGTCGGACTCTCCGTCGTGAACGCTCAATACGACGCCATCCGCGCCCGCGACGATGGTCCGCCCCTCTTCCTGCGCACGAAAGCCGCCGATCGGCGCGAAGTCCGTCCCCTGATGGCCGTTGTACGTGTGGTCGGTGCAGTTGTACTCGCGAAAACGCGCGCTCGGGTCGCGATCGACGTACGCCGTGACCGTCGCGCAGCCCGTGTAGCAGCGCTCGAGCGGATAGCGAAAGAGCGTCTCTTGCGCGAGCGCAAAACCTGGCGCGAGGGCGAGCGCGAGCGCGAACAGCGCGCACGTAGCGAGCGTTCTTCGCTTCACTGTGGCGCTCCCTCGTTCGACAGGTCCGCGGTGTGCTCGCCGTCCGCCGCCGTCCACCGCACCACGCGCGACGAGACGAAGCGAAACGATCGTTCGACGGGGGGCTCGACGAAGCCTGGAGCGCCGATCGCGACGTCCCGATTGTTGAGGCGTCGAACGACGCCGAGACGTAGGTCGACGATGTACATCCCGACGATCGTCACGTTCTCGTCGCTGCCCCAGAACGCGACGAGCGCTCCGTCCGGCGAAAGCGCAGGGCGATCGGCGGAGGTGAGATCGGTCGTGAGCGTTCGAACGGTGTTGTCGGAGAGAGAGCGCGCGACGAGCTCGCTGCCGACCGTCGTTCGTCGCGGGTAGACGAGCAGGTCGACCGCGCTCGCGTACGAGAGCTCCGGGACCACTCGTTGATCGAGCTCCCTCGCACCGCGCGAATCCAGCAACGAGAGCACGCCGTGCTCATCGACGCTGAGCGTCCCGCGCGAGGTGACGAGCGACGCTGTGACCATTCCATCGCCGCCGATCGCTCGCGCAGAGACCTCGCGCCTCGCTGGCGCTGGCGCTGGCGCCGGCGCAGGGGGGCGTGCGCACGCCGTGAAGCACAACAACGCGAAGGTGCAGGCAATGCGTATCAACGAAGCTTCGTCCTGAGGATCGATGGTAGCGCAGCTCGACTGCAGCCATCGGTCTCCGCAGCAACTCGGTGTGGCCCGATGTAGGAGCGAGGAGCTATGGCGACGAATATTCGCCTCGGACCGACGCTGCGAACTAAGGACGGAGGTGCCTCCGCAGCCGCGCGATCCGCCCGATCGTTCGCAGCACGAGGCACGACAGCCTGAGGGAGATTCGTTCGGTGTTCAATCCCGTCCATGCAGCGCGCTTCGTGCGCGACGTTCGGCGCCCGTCCCACGGGCGCTCGGTGAGCGTCTCGGTCTTCGAGCTCGAGGTCGACGACGCGCGTCCTGAGCGCGTCTCGCTCACCGACGAGCGCGGATCGAAGCACTTTGTCACCGAGGACGGCGGTCGCTCGTGGCTACGAATCGAAGACGGCCCGCAAGATCACCAGAGGTCGTCGATGCGTCCCCCGAGGCCGTAGCGACCGAGGGCGAGCCGCAGCCAACCTCGCAGCCATTTGCGCCCCGCCCTCGAGTCTGTGACGGCCGCGACCCTCGAGGGCGCGCCGTACACGACAGGAACCTCGCGACACGCCGCGCGAAGCCACCGCCGCGCGTCGAACTCAGCCCGAGTGAGTCCGCCCATCGCGCAGGCCGGCGTCGAATCGATGAAGATCGCGTCGGGCTCTGTTCTCGCGGCGAGCGAACGGAGGCGCTCGGGTTCGACGCCGAAGGCCGAGCAGGCGCTGAACCGCTCGAACGCTCTCGCGCGCTCGATCCACGCGCGCTCGCTGTCGAACGGCTCGACGATCAGCGTCGGCGCAGCGACCTCGAGGTGCCCCTCGCTCAGCGCCGCGCGCTCGATCCAGACACCGCGGATCATCGCGCGGTCCTCGGTCGCAGGCTTCCACGGAGCTCCCGCTTCGAAGAGCGCCTCGATGACCGCGGGCCGTCCAGCGATCCAACGAAGAGCGCCGCGGCGGATCCCGCCTCCGTAGCGCGCGGCGCGCTCGAGCGTCGCGCAGAGCGCCTCGCGATCCTTGACGAGCTCGACGGCGTCGAGCCATGCGATCGCCGGTCGCGCGGGGCGCAGCAAAGCCGACGTCATCGGGTCGGACGTGTCCGGCTGCGGCTCGTCGACGAGATCGAGAGACAGCGCGAGGCCGTTGCGCTTCGCACAATCGAGCGCGAGCTCACATGCTTCGCGAAGCCGCTTCGAGGCGCGCAAGTTCACCGCGCTTCCCGCGACGAACGCAGCGGCTACGAGCGCGAGCGGGGCCGCTGGCAATGGCTCGCCGGGGACTGAAACGAGCCTCGACTCGGGCGCCTCGAAGCGCGATCGCACCGGCTCTGCGCCGAGCCAGCGACGCGTTCGCTCGGGATGGAGCTCGCTCTCGGCGCAGTCCGCGAGCTCATCGAGGGCGGCGCAGAGCGCGGCGAGCTCGTAGTGAAAGAGGTCATGAGAGGGGATCTCGTACAGCTCGCTCCAACAGCGGCACACGCGATCGGCGTCGTCGACGAGCGCACGGGCCCAGCGGTCGACGGCGTCGATCCGTTGGTGAAGCGGCGGGACTGCAGCGGCGGGTTGAGTGCTTGCCATGCGAGATCCCGAGGGAGTGCGAGGTAGACGCGCCGACCTTTCGCGTCACGGCGCGTGTAGCGCGACGGGAGACAGTTCGATGCGTGAGTCCCGCACGGAGGCGCGGAGCACGCCCGCCGCCTTGCCTTGCTCGAACGCAGGCGCGAGCAGCTGACGGTCGAGGCTGGCGCGAAGAGCGCGGGCGTCACGAGCGCCGAGCGCGAGGGCGTCGAGGGCTTCGTCGAGGGCCTCGATCGCGAGCGAGTGGCCCGTGCGTTGGAGGCGTTTTTCGAGAGCGTCGCGCGTCCATCGTTCGACGAGCGAGCGGCGCGCGGCGAGCGCCAACGGCTCGCAGCAGACAAAAGCGTCCGCGCGCTCGAAGAGCTCGGGAGGCAGCACGCTCGTCAGCTGACGACGCAGCGCGTGCATCCGCTGCGATTCATCGATCGCCGGGCGAACACCGAGCGGGGTCTCACGAAAGGCTTCGGCGCCGACGTTGGTTGTGACGACGATGAAGGTGTTGGCCAGGCTGACGAGCTCACCGGCGCCGGTGAAGTACGAGCCAGCGTCCGCGGACTGCATCAGCCAACGCAGCAGGAGCGGATGGGCGCGCTCGACCTCGTCGATCAGCAAGACCGACACAGGCGCGCCGCCGAGGGCCGAGCCGAGCATTCCGCGTCGAAGCTCTGCGCTGCTCGCGCCGACCTGGCCGAGCAGCTGATCGACCTTCCAGTCCTCGGTGAACTCGCCGCCGTGAACGACGACGACGTGATCGTCGTGACCGAGCGTCGCGCGAGCAAATTCTCTGGCGACATGGGACTTGCCGACGCCGGGTGGTCCGGCCAGCAAGACCAACGACGCAGGGCGGGCCTTGGGCGTCGCGCCTTCGCGCCAGAGCGAATATCGGGCGACCAGCACGTCGATCGCCTCCTGCTGGCCGGCCACAGTGCGCTCGAGCGACTCGCGCAGGGACGCCGCGTCCGCGTCGCCGAGGGCGGGAGGCACGTCCACGGTGCGACGCAGCGCTCGGGAAACGAGCTTCGCGGTGAGCGGCTCGGCTGGGTCCGACGCTTCGAGCGCGAGGCTGAGGGCGCGAAACGCGCGACCTGGCAGCGATCGATTGGCGAACGCCCCGCGCGAGACGAGCATCGCGCGTTCGAGCGCGGCGCGGCGAACGACGCGACCGTTGACCGCGAGCCACTCGCGGTACGCCGCCAGGAGCTCTCTCGTCTGCCCCTCGTTGACCTCGGGCATGCGCAGCGGATGGAGCGAGTTGGCGAGCTCGACGTCGTCGAGGCACTGGCGATCGAACGGCGGGAGCGCCTCGCCGATCATTCGAACTCCGCTGCGCTCGAGGAGCAACGCGAGCACAGAATGCACGTCGTACGCGCGCGCGAGGTGCACGTCCGGAATCCAGAGCAAGGGTCGCAGCGGAGAGCGCGCCGCGTCGGCGACGACCTGCGACAGCGCTTGCACGAGCGCGCCGTCTTTGTGCGTCGCGAGGTCGATCGAGCGCATCGATACGCGCCACAGGGCACGCGCTCCGACGGGGCGCGCTCCGCTCGCGATCGCACCGGCGATCGCCCGGACAACGGACGACTTGCCGCAATCGTGCGGGCCCACGAGGACAGGATGGCGCCCGTTTGCCTCCACCAGCCGCAAGACCTCGACGATCACTTCGTCGAGCATGAACACAGGCCCGAGCGCGCGCGGGTCTCGGGCGAGGTCCGCCTCGACGAACGCGGGGAGCGTCGCGACCGAGGCGGTCTTCGAGCGGCCGGCAGGCTTCTTGGGAGCGCGGGGAGTTTTCGTACGAGCTCGCTTGCCAGAGCTGTCGGAGGGATTGCGCGTCTTCATGAATTTCAGCGCGCGGCGCGATCAGCGAGCGCGATCTTGGATCGAGCGGCGGCGCCGCGCGCTAAGGTAGCTTGAGCAGCTCTTTGACCTTCGCGATCACCTGAGGAGCCTGGATGGGCTTGGTGATGTACGCGTTGGCGCCGAGCTGAAGCGCGCGCTGCCGGTCCTCGGCGCTGCCCTCGGTCGTGACGATCATGATCGGAACGTCTTTGTGGACCTCGTCCGAGCGGATCTTCTTCACGAGCTTCAGGCCGTCGAGCACCGGCATGTTGATGTCAGTGATGATCAGGTCGAACTTCGCTGTGGTCAGCTTGCGCAGCGCATCGACGCCGTCGTCAGCCTCGACGACCTTGAGCACCTTGATGCGCGCGAGCGCGAACACGAGGAGCTGCCGCATCATCGGCGAATCTTCGACTACAAGACACAACCGCTCACTCATCCCAGGATTCCTTGTGCGCTCATTCTCGACGGTCTCGATGGTATCGGAGTTGTGTTGGCGATCAGCGATCGCCCAGATTCCACGGAGGGATGGTCCCGCTCGCCGCGGCAGACAATCGCGCGGCGGCGAGCGCCGACGCGCCCTGCGAGCTGACCATGCGCAAGAGCTCATGGTCGAACGGATCGAGCTCGGTCTTTTGCTCGAGCAGCGCGAACACCGCGACCGCCCCGACGATGTGCTCGCCGACCCGCAGCGGCACAACGACCAGCGGGCCGTCGTCGTCGTCGTCGCGCACAACGTACGGAGCGCCTCCGCTGAACGCGCCACCGACGGGGCCCTGGCCGACGATCACATCACTGATCGAATCGACGGGCATTCCTTCGGTGGCGACGGCAACGAGCTTGTCTCCCTCGGCGCTGTAGATCACGTAGGCCCCCGCACCGACGAACTGTAGCAACAGTTGCCCGAGCGTCGCGACCACCTCGCGAGGGTCGAGCGATGCGTGCAGCTGCGAGGTGGCGACGTAGAGGCTCGCGAGGTTCGAAAGCTCGCTCTCGACCGCCATCGCCCGTTCGATTTCGCTGCGCGCCTGCTGCTCGACCTCGCTCGTCCGCGACAGCAGATCGCGGCGCTCGGTCTCGAGCGACTCGATCGTCGTCAGCAGATCGCGGATGGCCGTATCGCTCCTCAACTGCATGCGCAGTCGGGCGTTCTCGTCCTCGACCTCGGCGATTCGCTTTCGGGCAGCGTCGAGCTCCGCGACCAGTTCGCCGGCAATTTGACGGCCATTCTCGAAGTACGTCTCGAGCAGCTCGCGTCGCTTCTCGACGAGGTCAGCCTTCGTTGTGCTGCGAGGAGGCCGATTGCTCGTCCCTCGGGCCGGTCGCTTACGATCCATCCGAACTCCGTTGCCCGTTCGTCAGCGGTGGGTCCCCTGAGAAGGCTGGCGGGACGGTATCACGCCGCGTTTGCGTTCGTGAACCCCAACACAGACGGCGCTCGAATCTCCCCTTCGACGGTCACGATCGGGGATCGAAGCTCGCAATTCGGCTGAGCAGGGCCCCGACCGGCAAGACGAGCGTGGGGCCGATTCTCCGAGAGGCGGCGGGCATCCCGTCGACGACCGCTGTTTCGGCGGACTCCACCCAAACTTCGCCGCCCTTCTCGAGAATGGTCGTGGCTCCAGCGGCGCCATCGTCGCCCATTCCCGTCACGACCACCGCCACCGTGCGGGATCCGAGCGCGGCCGCGCTGCGAAACAGCCGATCGGCCGAAGGCGAATACCGATCAGCGGCGTCGAGGGGGGTGACTCTCAGACGAAGCGCCGCGCCTTCGATCGCGATCTCCGAGCTTCGGTTGCCGGGGCAGATCACGACGGAGCTCGCCGACAGTCGAGCGCCGTCTTCTCCCTCGACGACGCGGAGGGCGCCTTTGCGCGCGAGCCGCTCAGCAAACGACTTCGTGAACCGCTCGGGCATGTGCTGCGCAACCACGATGCAGTGCGGAAAGCCGATCGGCAGGCGCGACACGAGATCGACGATGGCCGGCGGACCGCCGGTCGAAGCAGCGATCACGAACAGTCGTTTCGGCTCGTCTTCGACCGAGGGACGAACTCCGACGACCGGCGTCGCGAGGCGGATGGGCTGCGTCGCGTCCACGCGTGCGCTGCCCGTCAGCGCCGAGCTGACCGAAGCTCGCGGATGGCTGTGGGCGTTGCGAAGGGCAGAGACCTTCTCGCGCACCGCCGCGCGCATCGCGCTGAGGTCGCCTCCAGCGCGGGGAACGAAGTCCACCGCGCCGCACTCCAGGGCGCGGAAGACATTTTCGACGTTGCCGAAGCTCGAGATCACGAGCACCGGGGTGGCCTTGGTCGCCATCACGAGCCGCAAGAACGTGAACCCGTCCATCCTCGGCATCTCGAGGTCGAGCGTCACGAGGTCGGGGTCGAGGAGCGACACCATCCGCAGCGCTTCTTGCCCGTCTGCAGCGCGACCGATGACCTCGATGCCTTCGATCTCTCGCAACAGATCTGCGATGGTCTGCCGATGCAGCACGGAGTCATCGACGACGAGCACCCGAAAGGTCCGGGTCATCGAGTCCCCCTCGCGGGGTCAGCGTCGACGGGTCGCTTCGAGTCATCCGATGGCGACAGCGGCGGAAGCGACTCTGATTGGTGGGCTGATCGCCGATAGACGAGGTCCGAAGAGAGAACCACCGGCTCGAACGCGGTCGTCATCGACAGGAGAGACTCGCTGTGGCCGAGCAGCAGGACTCCGCCCGGAGACAGTCGGCGATAAAACTGATCGACCACGGCGCGCCGCGCGGTGGGCTCGAGGTAGATGAGAACGTTGCGGCAGAAGATCACGTCGAGCTTGCCAATCAACGCCACGCGCGCCGCGTCGACGAGGTTCAGTTGGCCAAAATGGCAGAGCGCGCGCACTTCGCGGCTCAACTCGTGCTGGCCGTCGGCCGTCGGTCGAAAGTAAAGGCTCCGGTATCGCTCTGGGCAAGCGCGAAAGCTCGACGCTCCGTAGGTTCCTCGGCGCGCGTGCGCGATGACTCGACGAGACAAATCACTCCCAAAGATCCGCACGTCCCATCCGCGCGGGATGCCCGCCTCGAGCAAGAGCATCGCGAGCGTGTACGGCTCTTCGCCCGTCGAGCATCCGGCGCTCCACAGCGCGAGCCGCCGCGCCCCAGCGCGAGACTCGTAGAGCGACGAGAGAATTTCGTCGCGAAACGCGCGCAGCTGATACTCCTCGCGAAAGAAGTAGGTCTCGTGGGTCGTGATCGATTCGGCCGCGTCCTCGATCTCTTGCGGACCCGCGGGGTCGAAGCGCAGGTATCGGTAGTACGCGCGATAATCCGAGAGAGAGAGAAAAGCGAGTCGCTCTCGAAGGCGGCGCTCGACGTAGCCTCGCTGATCATCGGTCAGCACGACGCCGCAGTACTTGAGGATCAGCTCACGAATGAGCCTGAACTCCTCGAGACCGAGCGGCACGACAGCCGTCATCGTTCAGCCTCGCTCAGCAAAAGCGCAGCGTCGATCGCCTCTGCGACGAGCTCGTCTCGTTCTGCGGAGCGAGCGCGCTCGAGCCGCGCGCGCGCCGAAGCGCCAGAGCCAACGAGGGCCCGCACGGCTTCGAGCCGCACCGACCAGCTCCCATGCGAGAGCAGGCGCTCGGCCGCCTCTGCGGCGAGGCCGGCGTCGACGAGTCGCAGCGACGCGAGCGCCTGAGTCACCACGTCCGCGTCGGTGTGCGCGCACAGCTGCTCGAGCTCCGACGAACCGAGGGAGCTTCCGAGCGCCTCCATCGTGGCGAGGACCACCGCGGCATCGGGGTCGTCGAGGAGCGGCCGGACTCGGGAGGCGCCGTCGCTCCACCGAGCGATCGCGGAGACTGCTGCGCGCCGAACGCGCGGGTCCGACGCGCCGAGCGACGCGACGAGCAGGTCCCGACCGTCGCCGCGCGCGCCGAGCACATCGGCAGCCGATGCCTGAACCACGGGATCCTCGTCGGCGAGCGCGAACGCAAGCGCGTCCAACGTGCGCGCGGGATCAACGATCGAGAGCGCGCGAAGGGCTCCAGCGCGCAGACGAGGGACCTGTGAGCCGAGCGCGTCGCGCAACGCGAGCTCGTCGACCGCGAGCCCTCCGCGGGCGAGCGATGCCGCGATGACCACTCCGAGCTCCGACTGCACGGGCACCGACGAAAGCCCGACAGCGATGGCAGGAAACCGCTCGACGATTCGCTCGATCGAAGAGGCGACCTCTTGCGAGTCGATCGATGCCGCGCGGGTGCAGATGCGCTGGACCAGCCGCTCGACCGCGCGCTCGTCTCCCCGCGACGCCACGGTCTCCCAGAGCGCAATGCTGCGCGCGCCGCCATCGAGCCCGCTCTCGGCGAGCGCTACGAGCGCGCCCGCGGCGTCGTCCGCAGCTCGGCCGTCGGACCAGCGAAGCAACGAGACGACGCCAGCTCGACCCAACGCCGGGGCGCATCGCAGCGCGACGTTCACGGCGTCTGCGCCGAACGCTTCGAGCACTCCCTCAGCGACGCTCGCGGTCTCGGGCTGATCGATGGCCACGAGCACGACGGCGATGGCGTCGGGCACCGGCGTCACGCGAAGACAGCGCAGGGCAGCGCGTCTGGCCTCTGGGTTGGCCGCGTGATCCGCGAGCTCGACGAGGATCGCGGGCGCGCCCGCGGCGCGCATCTTGGCGCCGGGCTCGACGTCGATCCGCGCGTCGATGCGCTGCGCGAGCGCGATCACCGCGGCGCTGACCAGCGGACCGCCGGCGACGAGCGCGCGCAGGATGGCGTCGAACGCGGCGGGCTCTTCGCAGAGCGCCGCGGCGAGCAGCGCTGCGCGCCGGCAAATCGGGTCTGCGACGAGGGGCTCGACGAGCGCCCAATGCAACGCTCTTCTCCGCGCCGCGAACGCCTGCAGCACGGCGAGGCGCACGACGGCTTCGGGGTTGTCGAGGGCTCGAACGAGCGCCCGCTCTGCAGAGGGCGCTGCGATCCGCGCGAGCGATTCTGCGGCGGCGTGCGCGACGTTGGCGTCCTCGTCGGACAGGAGCTTCTCGAGCGGCTCGACGGCGCTCTCGTCGCCGACGTCCGCGAGGAGCTCGACGAGAAACCTCCTCGCGCCAGCGTCTGCGATCGAGAGCCTCGAGAGCAGCACGGGCGCGACGCTTCGGCCGATCTGGCGAAGGGCCTCCATCGCCGCGTTGCGGCGCGGGACATCCCCGTGCTCCACGGACTCGACGAGCGGAACGACGGCGGCGCGAACGTCGGCGGCCCGCGCGATTGCGATGGCCACCTCGCGACGGACCCTCCAATCGGGATCATCGAGCAGCGCGAGCAGCGCGGTCCGCGCGTTATCGACGTCGACGCCGGTCAGCCCCGCGATGAACTGGCGACGGATCTCAGCGTCGGGGTGACGAAGCGCGGCGAGCATCACGCGGGGCCGTCCTTGCTCGGGGCGTCGAGCGCGGGGAGCGGGGTGATTGTGTTCTCTTCGATCGCGCGCGAGAGCGCCTTGAGGTCGAGCTGCATCACCAGTCGACCGTCGTACGCATACACCTTGGTAAATCCCTGCGCGACGTCGCCCGGTCCGACGCGCGGCGCCGCGCGCTCGTGCGACGCATCGACGCGAAACACCTCTGTGACTTCATCGACGGCGAGGCCGAGCCACCCGGCGCCGCCTTCGACGACGATCCACTTGGCGCGGCGGCCAGCGGCGAGCGCGCCGAACCCGAAGCGCCTCCGCAAGTCCACGATCGGAACGACGTGCCCTCGGTGTTCGATCACCCCGAGGACGATCTTCGCCGCATCAGGGACCGTGACGAGCGGCGTCGGCGCGAGGATCTCTCGCACGATGCTCACCTCGACCGCGAAGGAACCTTCCGCCACGCGAAAGCCAACGAGGCTGAGCTCGGCGATCTGTCGTCCTTGCGGTTGAGCGGCTCGCTTGGGTTGCACGGTGGGCTTTCGTCCTATCGGAGAGTGACTCGAGAGCTGTGGAGCAGCGTGTTTTCTGGCGTCGAAGATCGCAACGAAACGAGCGGACGCGGTTAGCTGAGGAGCGCGGCGAGGTCGAGCAAGATGAGGACCTCGTCCGATGCGTTTTGCACCTCGCCGCGGAGGCCGCGCATTCGGGGTCGGCCGATTCCCGCGACGTGCGAGCCGACGTTGGCGCCGAGCACCGACGTCGCTGGCTCGATCTCGAGCGGCGAGAGCCGGTACACCTGCGTCACCTCGTCGACGAGCAGCCCGAGCACTTCGTCGTTTCCTTGGACGAGGAGGACTCTCGAGGACACCGTCGGATCGTTCGCCCGAAGGTTGAGTCGTCGGCGCAGGTCGATGACGGTCGTGATCTGACCGCGCACCGAGACGATGCCGAGAATGTCTCGTCGGGCTCTCGGGACCTCGGTGATGGGCGGGGGCTTCAAGATCTCGCGGACGAGCGCGAGCGATACGGCGAACATCTCTTTGTCCGCACGAAATCCAAGGTATTCCTCGCGTTCTTCTCCGCTCGGCAACGCGCGCATCCTCGAGCCGCGCGGCGAAAGCTCGCGCGACGATCTACCGCCCGACACTGAACGCCTCCAATCCCCGGCGCTCGCCAGCGGAGAGCACCTCGTCGAGCAACGCCGCGGCGTCGAGCACGAGTCCTACGCGCTGCTCGCCGAGGTCTGTCGCCCCAGCGAAGCCTCGCACCGAAGAGAGCGACGGTCCGAGGGCTTTGATCACGATGTCTTGTTGACCGAAGAGCTCGTCGACGACGATTCCGACGCGCCTGCCGCCGAGCGCGACGACGACGACGTACGAGCGATGGCTGCCCTTGGCAGGGCGCTCGTGGCTGAACAATCGCTCGAGGCGACAGAGCGGAAGAGTCTCACCGCGAAGCGACATGACCTCGCGCCCCTCGACGGTGCGGACCGCGCGAAGGTCGAGCACGGTCGCCTCGGCGACCGAGGATAGCGGCAGCGCGTAGGTTCGGCCCGCGACGCCGAGGAGCAGCGCTCGAAGGATCGCGAGCGTGATCGGCAGCGTGATGGTGAACTTCGTCCCGATTCCACGTTCGCTCTGCACGTCGACGACACCGCCGAGGCGCGCGATGTTCGTCTTGACGACGTCGAGCCCCACGCCGCGTCCTGAGAGATCGGTGACAGCGTCTCGCGTCGAGAAGCCTGGCAAGAACAGGTAGTTGATCGCGTCGCGCGGCGAAATCTCTCGCGCTTGCTCCTCGGTGAGCAGGCCTCTTTTCAGCGCGGTCGCGAGCACCCGATCGTGATCGACGCCCGCGCCGTCGTCCTCGATCTCGATGATCACGTGATTGCCGGCTTGAAACGCGTTGAGCGCGATCGTCCCCTCGATGGGCTTTCCGAGCGCCGCGCGGTTGCCTTGCGGCTCGATGCCGTGGTCGATCGAGTTGCGGACGATGTGCAGCAGCGGGTCCGACAGCTCTTCGACGATGAGCTTGTCGACCTCGGTCTCGGCGCCCGTGACGACGAGCCGAATCTCCTTCTCGTTTTGCCGCGCGATTTGCCGAACCGCGCGCGCCAGCCGCTCGAAGACCTGACCGAGCGGCACCATTCGGACCTCGAGGATCCCCGACTGCATCTCGGCCAGGTTGCGGTCGAACGCTCGGTGCAGTCTGTGGAGCTCCGAGGTCAGGTCGCGAAACGTCGCGTGTTGACGGAGCCGCTCGGTAAGCCGAGCGAGCGAACCGCGCACGATCGCGAGCTCTCCGAGCACGTTCATCAGGTGGTCGAGCCGTCGAATGTCGACTCGGACGGTGTGCGCCATGCGCCCCGCCGCCACGGCTCGCGAGGCTTCGTCCTCGGGCTTGGGCGGGACGGGTGTCTTGATTCCGCCCGCGTGCTTGGACTCACGCAGCGCGGTTCGCTCGTTGGTCGGCGGATCTCCGAACGGCTTGTCCAGCGCGAGCGGGATCGAGTCTCGGTCCGTCGGAGCCCGCGGCGGCGGCGGAAGCGCGGGCGACTGCGGCACCTCCGGCGCGGCCGGAAGACTCGTGTGCGAGCCGGCGTTCTTCCGAGCGATCCGGTGAATCGTGACGTCCTGACCCTCCAGCCGGTTTCGCAGCTGCTCGAGCGGCGAGGCGCTCGCGTACAGGATGTCGAGCTCGAAGAGCGTCCCGTCCGCCGGAAGGTCGCCGGTGGGCAGGTACGCGATGATCTCGCCGAGCGGCTTGGCGAGCTGCTTGAGCTCGTCGAGGGCCTTGTCGATCCGATCGATCGGAAACCGCGCGCGCAGCCGGTACAGCGGCGTGCCGTTGCGAACGTTGGTCCTGAGCCTGTGCTCTTCGTGCTCGGTCAGAACCCGGACGATGTCGGGGTCGAGGTCGAACGGCGCGAGCTCGTCGTCGACCTTTTCTGCCCCCGCCCCGGCGCCGCTCTTCAAGCTCGCGAGCAACGAAGGGAGCTCGGAGTCGTCGTCGGCCTCTCCTCGCCGCGCAGACGCGAGCATCCGGCCCAACAATTCAACGGCGCGAAAGAGCACATCGAGCACCGAGCTCGTGACGCTCACGCGCCCCATGCGCATGTCATCGAGCCGGTTCTCCAGCTCGTGCGTCAGCGTCCCGAGGCGACTGAGTCCGAACAGCCCCGACAGCCCCTTGAGCGTATGAACGCTGCGAAAGATATCGTTGATGAGCTCGGGGTCTTCGCCGCCTCCGCGCGCAGAGGTCTCGAGCGCGAGCAGGTCCCGCGCAAGGGCGTCGATGAGCTCCTGCGCCTCCCCAAAAAACTCGTCCTTCGCGTCTCCTGCGTTCATCGTCAGCGATCCGCCCGTCTGCTCAGCCAGCCGCCTGAATCAACGGTTCGATTGTCGCGAGCAGCGCCGCGGGCGCGAACGGCTTGGTCACGTACGCGTTGGCCCCGAGCGAGAGCCCGCGGGCGCGGTCGCTTTCGCGTCCCTCGGTGCTGATGAGGACGATCGGCGTCGCGCGATGGCTGCTGCGCCGAATCACGCTCACCAGCTCGAGTCCTGACAAGTCCGGCATGTTGATGTCCGTGACGACCGCCGCGTAGGGGCCGCGCGGCAACAACCTCAAGGCGTCGAGCCCCGAGGTCGCTTCGACCACCTCGTGCCCGCCGGCTTCGAGCGCCGCGCGGACGTAGGCCCGCATCGCGGCGGAGTCTTCGACGACAAGTATCGGGTTCACCGTGAGTCGAGTCTAACAGCCCGCTCAGCGCGGCAACACACCTTCTCGTCCAGACCGTTCAGCGTGAGAGCCCAGCCGTCGCAGGTACTCCCACGTGTAGATCCCGGACTCGTGCCCGTCCGCCCAGCGAAAGCACAAAGCGTAATTTCCGACCTCGACGATGTCGTCGATCTCTGCGTTGCCGCCGGCGCGAAACGCGATCGTGCCCGAATGGCCCTGGCACCCCGCGCAGGGGCAATACCCGCGCAGCATCTCGTTGGCGACGCGGGTGACTGTCCCATCGGACCACGCCACTTCGGTCACGTCCGCGCCGCGTGGCGCGCGCACCTCGGTCGGAAACACCTGTCCGTCGCTCACGTTTCGTCGCCAACCATGCCCGAAAACAACGAACGATGCACGCCTGTCGTCGCGCCCAAGCAGGTCACGCACGCGCCGCCCGCGAGGCAGGCATTGGTGAGCAACCGGCGCCACGCTCGATCATCGAGCGCGCTCGGCGGAGAGTCGTAGGCGTCCAGCCCCGCCAGGAGCGCTCCCACGAAGGCGTCCCCTGCCCCCGTCGCGTCGACGAGGGCGACGCTCGGAGCCGCAACCGAAAGCGTTCTGTCGCCGACCCGCGCAGAAGCGCCGCGCTCGGCGCGAGTGAGCACGCACACCGCCGTGGGCGCCAGCAATGCGAGCGATTCGAGCGTCGTCGGCAGACCGAGCAACGCCAGGTCTTCTTCGCTGGCTTTCACGAGCGAGGCGCGCGCGGCGAGCGCGTCGATCGCTGCGCGTAGCGCGTCTTTCGACGCCCACAGGCCGGGTCTCACGTTGAGGTCGAGGGACACCCGAACGCCGCCTGCTTGCGCGCACTCGAGCACGCGCAGCGTCGTGCTCGTCCTCGGCTCGGCGCGCATGCTGCTCGACGCGAGATGGAGCCAGCGCGCCCCATCGAGCGCGTCTGGAACAAGGTGGGCCACGGTCATCGCTCCGTCCGCCCCGCCGGCGCGGTAGGAGAGAAACGCGCGCGTTCCGTCGGCGCGGGTCGTGACAAAGGTCACCGGCGTTCGAGCGGACTCGATCGTCGCGAGGGCGCGCGTGTCGACGCCCTCGCTCACGAGCGACCGCCGCAGGCGATCGGCCCATCGGTCGTTGCCGACCGCGCCAATGAATCGGACGGAAGCCCCGGCCCGAGCGGCCACCACCGCGACGTTGCACGTCGAGCCGCCAACATGCGGATCGAACGCAGTGGCCTCGTCGATTTCGGCCCCCACCGGGACGGCGAACAAATCGATGATCGCGTCGCCGTAACAAGCGATCACGGCGCCCCCTGGGGGGCGGACGCGTCGATTCGTGTCGCACACACAATCATGTTGCGTCCTTTTTCGCTGCCCCTTCAGGCGCGCCGGCCGGCCCCTTTCGGCCGATGCCTACGAGAAAGGCCTCGACGCTCTCGCTCCTCGACGCCTCTGGTTTGATGAGCCGCACCTCGTCGAAGAGCGTTCGCATCCGCGCGCGCAGCGGCTCGAAGCCTTCGCCTCGAAAGATCTTGGCCACCATCGTTCCACCAGGGACGAGCAACCGCTCGGACACATCGAGCACCCGCTCGACGAGCTCTTCGGACCGCGCCGCGTCGGCGAAGGCGATCCCCGAGGTGTGCGGCGCCATGTCGCTCATCACGACGTCGAACGGCCCGTATGGGTCCAGCACCGACAGGTCGCCGAGCGCGTCCATCACGAGCGCGACCACGTTGGGCCCCACCGGAACGCGAAGCGGCTCGAGGTCGACCGCGACGACCTTCCCCTTCGCTCCGACTTTCGGCGCAGCGTATTGGGTCCAGGACCCGGGCGCGGCGCCGAGGTCGAGCACGCGCAGTCCAGGTCGGAGGAGTTTGGTGCGCCGGTCGATCTCTTCGAGCTTGTAAACCGAGCGCGCCGCGAAGCCCTCGGACTTCGCCTTCTTGGTGTACCGGTCAGCGGGACGCTTGTAGGTCACGCAGACTCAGTATCACGCGTGCTTGCCGTTCTTCACGGCGCCGCGGATCGTCACGATTTGATTGCGCGAGCCGGGGACCGAACCCTCGATCAAAACGAGGTTCTTGTCCGCGATCACCTCGGCCACCTTGAGGTTGATCTGCGTCGTCTGCTTGTTGCCGTGCTGTCCCGGCATCTTGAGGCCCGGCAGCGTGCGGCCGGGGGTCATGTTCGTACCGATCGAGCCGCCGTGACGCTTGTACTCGTGCGTACCGTGCGTGGTCACGAAGCCCGCGAAGTTGTGGCGGCGAAACACGCCGGAGAATCCACGGCCGCGCGAGAGGCCCGAGGCGTCGACGAACTGGCCGACCTTGAACACGTCCGCGGCCGTAAGGACCTGGCCGACTTCGAACTTCGCCACTTCGGCGGCCGGAAGGCGGATCTCCTTGAGGACCTCGGGGAGCAGGTCGACCTCGCGGCCCTTGCGGGTGTCCTTGCGGGGCTCGACGCCGTTCTTCGCGAAGTAGCCCTTGAGGGGCTTATTCACGTTCTTCGCGCGCTTCTCACCGAACGAGAGCTGAAGGGCCGAGTAGCCGTCCTTCTCTTCCGTGCGCTTGCGGACGACCTTGCAGGGCCCGACTTCGACGACGGTGACGCGGACAACCGCGCCGCTGTCGGTGAAGAGCTGGGTGCAGCCGAGCTTGCGGCCGATGAGTCCGAGGTTCGTGTTCATTGCTGGTTTCTCCGTTGAATCCGTACTTTGTGTGTCTGCGCCTCGCGGCTCTCGTCTCTCTCGGGCTATTCGCCTTTGACTGTGCAGGACTACAGCGGTTCGTTTGAACGCCTGCTCGGCTTCGATCGTCGCGCGCTCGTTGATCGCTCATCGAGCTCGCTCGCGTCGAAGCGGGGACGCGATCCGCGCTCTCTTTGGTCGCGACGCGCGCGGCAAAGAGAGATTCACGGCTTGAAAGGGTCGCGGAGGGTACAAGACTCCTGTCGCGCGTCAAGCCGTGGATTCGCCCGGCTCGAACACAGGCTCGAGGCCCCTCCCCAAAGCCCTCAAGAGCCCGCTAACGGCGGCGCAACGTCACAGTGCCCGGCTCCCGAGCGCCCGAAGGGCTCGTGTCGCGGTAGCGCAGCGAGCCGTCCGCGACGCAGTACGCCCATCGCTTGCCAATCGTGGACGATACGATCTCGTTGCTCTCGGTCCGATAGCCGTCGCTGTCATCGATGGACGAGCTCGAGCGCGAGGTGCACCGGCAATCACCGGAAGGCGTCGGGACGCAGCTCGACATTGGATTGACCGCGACGAATCCGCGCTCGATCACCGAGCACCCGCCGGCGACCGTCGCGCACAGCGCAGGGACGAACACGTCCACCTGGGCTTCGAACTGCGCGACGCGCCTCGCCACCATCGGCGCGGAGCCGAACACCACGCGCCCCCTCGCCCGCCCGTCGCTGCGGGTAATCATCGCGCCCGGACACATCGCCACCGCGCTCGCGATCGGAACCTCGATGCACGCCCCAGATACGTCCCACGTGCCGACGATGGCACCTCCACAGGGATTGAGCACGGGACACGTTCCGCTCGTGAGCACCGTGATCGGAACCCACGCTGGCTCCCCGAGCGCTCCAGCGTCGGCGAACGGATTCGCAGCATCGCCAGCGGCGCCAGAATCACTCACTCCGCTGTCGGCTGGCGGCATCGCGCTATCGAGCGCGACGCCGCTATCGACGGTGATCGATGAATCCTCGGGCGCGCTGTCTGCAGCGGTGATGTCCGCGGTGATTCCAGTGTCCGTCGACGAGTCCGTTGGCGCAGGAGCGGTCGAGCAGGCCGCGACGCCAGAAAAAATGCAGAGCAATCGAATCGCTTGAATCTTCATAGAGGTAGCCCAGCGTACGGGACCGAGCGCCGCTTCTTCCCCGATGCCACGCGCGCCGAGAATCTCAAGAGAATTCCCAGCAGTGAGCGCAGGTCGCGCGCTCGTCCAGCCGGGCGTCGCGCTTCATCCGCGTGCTATGCTCTCGCGTCATGAAACGCCTTGCCTTCACGCCCATTCTGCTCGCGGCATGCGCTGCGCTCGCGACGGTGTCCGCGTCGACCCGAGCCGAAGCATGCGGTGGCTGCTTCATCCCACCCGAACGCGTTCAAGCCGTCACCGATCACCGCATGGTGTTGTCCGTCGGAACGCGCGAGACCATCCTCTGGGATCAGTTTCGCTACACCGGCGCGGCGACAGAGTTCGCCTGGGTGCTGCCTGTCACCGGCGATGCGCGCGTCGAGGTCGCTTCGGGCGCGTTCTTCGACCTGCTCGACGCGGCGACGGCTGTGACGGTCTCTCCTCCGCAGTGCATGGGCGGCGGAGGCGTCTCGTGCGGCGCGCTTGCGCCGTCCCGAAGCGTGAGCGAGGGCTTCACGAACGGCGAAGGCGTCATGGTTTTGCGCCAGGAGGTCGTGGGTCCCTACGACACCGTGGTGCTTCGGGCGACCGGCGCGGACGTGCTGACGAGCTGGCTTCAGGCCAACGGGTTTTCGATCCCGACGTCCATCAACCCGATCATCGCGCACTACACGTCGATGCGCGCGGATTTCGTCGCGCTCAAGCTGCGCCCGGGCGCGAGCGTCCAGGCGATGGTCCCGGTCCGCGTGCGCATGCAGTCTGCGTCGATGATGCTCCCGTTGCGGATGGTCGCCGCGGGCATCGCCGACAAAGTGGGAATCACGCTCTGGATCTTCGCGCCGGGCCGCTGGGAGGCAGAGAATTTTCCCAACGCCGAGATCCAGCGGTCGCGCGTCGTGTGGGACTGGCCGTCGAACCGAAGCAACTATCGCGCGCTCGCAGACGGGGTCTTCGCGGCCGATCGACGCACCTGGCTGACGGAGATGTCCGAGCCGGCGTCGGACTACACCAACTTCACGCAGCGACCCGCCTTCGGGCGAGGCGGCGCCCCGACGCCGATCCCCGCGGCAGACCAACAAGCGGCGCAGGCGGATTTCGCCGTCGCCACGCAGGGCAACCTCCGTGACTACTGGATCTCGCGCCTTCGCGCGGACTTGCCCGCGACGATGCTCGATCGCGATCTCCAAGTGCGCGCTGCTTCGAGCTCGGTGATACTGCCCGCGGCGTTCACCGTCGTTCGCACGTCGGGTCAGGCGCCAGGCGGCTGTCCCGAGCTCGGCAACGCGGGATGTACCGCGCTTCCCGTGTCGAGCGCGGGTCGAGCGATGCCCGCGCTTCCGTTCGTGCTCGCGAGCGTCGCGTTCGCTGCGCGATCGATCACCCGATCGAGACGCGCGCGCCCGAAGAAGTGACGATCACGTTGCGCGCCGGCGCCTCGAGCCTGGCGCCGTCCCACACAATCGATCGCGAGACCTCTCCGGCGCCCGAGAGCACCGCGTGATCGCCGACGTCGACGTACTCGCCCAGGCGAACACCGTCGCCGATCGACGCGCTCTGCGCGCGGCGCACCGTTGAATTCGTGGGTGGTGCCTGGTCGAGGCGAAGCGACCCGTCCAACATCGCGAAGGTGGCCGCGGCGTAGGTCGCGGTCGTGCCGAGGTCGAGCCACGGTCCGTCGTCGATGATCGCGCTCACGCGATTGCCTCGCGCCAGCCAGCGGCGAAGCGAGTGGCGCACGATGCAGCCGTTTTCGGGCAGATCGTCGCGCACGTCCGGAGAGAGAACGTAGACGCCAGTGAACATGCAGCGCGTCGTAGACACCTCGGGCTCTTCGCCTTCGCCGAGGATTCGTCGGACGCGCCCGTCGTCGTCGACGTCGATCGAGCCGAGCGCGTCGGCGCGCGGGTCCCTGCGAAGAATCATGGTCATGCGCGCGCCGCTGGCCTCGTGCAGCGCGCGGGCGCGACGCAGGTCGGGCGCCGCGAGGATGTCCCCGTTGAAGACGAAGAAGGGCTCGCTCCCGAGCAGCGAGAGCGCGTTGCGGATCCCGCCCCCTGTCCCGAGCAGCACGGTCTCGTGAACAGAGGCGAAGTCCATCCCGAGCGAGCGCGCGATCGGCGCGAGCGCGGGCTCGACGAGCGCCGGGAGGTGAAATGTATTGGCCACGACCGAGCGGACGCCCGCCCCCGCGAGTCGATCGAGCGCGTACGCCGCGATCGGACGGCCGAGCAGCGGAACGAGCGGCTTCGGGCGTTCGTTGGTGAGAGGGCGTAGGCGTGTGCCCAAGCCCGCGCAGAGGAGCATCGCGTGCACGGTGACCGCGAGGCTTACACCAGCGCGAAGCGGCGATCGAGCGCGACGATCGAGTGGTCTCCCGCGCGAGTGCGTCGGACGGGTGGCGGTGCGAACCCTGCTCTCCGCGATGGCGCGGGGCTTGAAGCTGTGGCGTCGGCGTTGTAGCCCATCGCGCCATGCGAATCGCTGTTGTCGGAACAGGGTACGTCGGTCTCGTCGCGGGCGCGTGCTTCGCGGATCTCGGGCACACCGTGGTGGGCATCGACACGGACCCACAGAAGATCGCGAAGCTCGAGCGCAACGAAATCCCCATCTACGAGCCGGGCCTGGACGAGGTCGTTCGCCGCAACGTCGAAGAGCGTCGACTGAGCTTCACGACGGACCTCGCCGAAGGGTCACGGGACGCCGACCTCGCGATCATCGCGGTGGGCACGCCGCAGGGCGGCGACGGCGCCGCGGACATGCGCTACGTGATGCAGGTCGCCGAGCAGCTCGCGTCGGTCCTCACCAAAGAGACCGTCGTGGTGCTGAAGAGCACCGTTCCGGTCGGGACCAACGACCGCGTCCAGGGGTTGATCGACAGCCGATCGAAGCTCAAGCACCGCGTCGTCAACAACCCCGAGTTCTTGAAGGAAGGCGACGCGCTCAACGATTTCATGAAGCCCGATCGCGTGATCCTTGGCGTCCGTGACGACGTAGGTCGCGCCGCGATGACCGCGCTGTACGCGCCGCTCGGTCTGTCCGAAGGGCAGCTGATGTTCATGGATCCGCGCAGCGCAGAGATGGCGAAGTACGTCGCCAACTCGATGCTCGCCGCGCGCATCTCGTTCATGAACGAGGTCGCGCGGCTGTGCGAGGCGGTGTCCGCGGATTTCACCGCCGTTCGCCTCGGCGTGGGCGCGGACGCGCGCATCGGCTCGCAGTTCTTGCTGGCCGGTCCGGGCTTCGGAGGATCGTGCTTTCCCAAGGACATCAAGGCGCTGATGCACCTCGCGAAGGAGCACGGCGTTCAGCTCAAGGTGCTCGACTCGGTCGACGCGGCAAACGAAGACCAGAAGAAGGTGATCTTCGGCAAGCTGTCGCGCGCCCTCGAGGGCGTCGAAGGCAAGAAGATCGCGGTGTGGGGGCTCGCCTTCAAGGCGAAGACCGACGACGTCCGCGAGTCGCCGGCGCTCGCGCTGGTCGAGCAGCTCGTCGCCGCCGGGGCGATCGTGAGCGCGCACGACCCCGAGGCCATCGAGACCGCGAAGCAATCGCTCGGCGCGACGGCCAACAAGGTTCGCTTCGCGAAGGACAAGTACGAAGCCACCGAAGGCGCCGACGCGCTCGTCGTCGTCACCGAATGGAACGACTACCGCAACCCAGACTTCGATCGCCTCGCGTCGAACCTTCGCCGCAAGATCCTGATCGACGGGCGCAACATCTGGCAGGCGCACGCGCCGCACAAGCACGGCTTTCGATACGAGGGCATCGGGCTGCTCGTCCGCTGAGCGAGCGCGAAGCGCCTGGCGTGCTAGAGTCCGGCTCGTGCGCGAGGCTCGAGTCCGCGCGCGAAGGAGAATCGTCGCAGTCATGGGCAGCTCGGTTGCAGAGGCCAAGAAGGCCGAGGCGAAGAAGAAGGGCGCGGTCGCCGCGGCGGCCGCTGGCGTCACAGCCGCGGTCGCGGTCGCAGGCGCGCCGCTCGTCCTGGTAGGAGCCGGCGTCGCTGGCAGCGCGTACCTCGGCTATCGATGGGTCAAGTACCGCATCAAAGAGGGCATTCGCTTCTAACCAATTCGCGCGCGGTCCTTCGAGGGTGGCGAATTCTCGGACGATCGTGTACGTCCCACCGCTCGCAACGATGTCGTCGAAAAGGCCAACCCCTCCGTGGCGCGCGTCCGCGCTCGCTGCTGTCGCGCTCGCCGCGCTCGCGCCTGCGGTCTACGCACAGGCACGCTTCGCCGTAGCCGACCTCAACCGAGCGGTGCTCGAGTCCTCCGAGGGTCAGCGCGCCAATCAATACATCAAGCAGCTGTGGAAGCGCCGGCAAGAGGAGCTCGACCTCCGCCAGAAGGCGCTGAAGCTGATGCGTGACGACATGATTCGCACGCAAGCCACGACGCCCGAAGCGACGCAGCGCGCGCGAACCGAGGAGTACCAGCGGCAGTTTCTGACGTACCAGCAGGTGGCGTTCGAGTACCAGGACGACCTCGCGCAGCGCGAAGCCAAGGTCACCAAGCGGATCTACACCGGCATGCAGACTGTTATCTCGACGCTCGCCGCGCGGCAGAACTACACAGCCGTATTCGAGCGTCAGGGCGTGGTCTACAGCGTTCCGGCGCTCGAGATCACCGATCAGGTCGTGCGGGCGTACAACCAGCAATATCCTTCTTCGACCTGGCCGCCGCTTCCTGCTGATGACTTCGGCGATGCGGGCGTCGCGCCGAACACTCCGCCCACGGCCGCGAGCGCCGACGCGGGCGTTCCTCGCGGATAGCGAGCGCGAAGCAGCCTCGCCGTCGGTCGCGAGGCGGCGCCCTCCGCAGAGAGCGGCGGCGCTGGCCCGAAGCGATCGATTGGCTGTGGCTCAGTACTGCGACGACAGCTCGGTGTACGCGATCCAACCCTGTCGGATCATCGCGCGCTCCTTTTCTTCGAGCGGACGCACAGGCTTCGCGGGGCTGCCGCGACACAGCCAGCCCGAAGGCAAAACGGTCCTCGGCGTCACGAGCGAGCCGGCCGCGAGCAGCACGTCGTCCTCGATGACGGCGAGGTCGAGCACGATCGATCCCATGCCCACCAGGACCCGGTTGCCGATCGAACACGCGTGCAGAATCACTCGGTGACCCACGGTCACTTCGTCACCGATCACCGTTCCCGCGACGTCCGTCGTGACGTGAACGACCGAGTTGTCCTGCACGTTCGAGCGGGCTCCGATGCGGATCGGCATCTGGTCGGCGCGCACCGTCGTGTTGAACCAGATCGAGGACTCCTCACCGATCACGACGTCGCCGATCACCGCGGACTGCTCCGCGAGAAACGCGCTGGGATGAACGATCGGGCGCTTGCCGAGAAACGGCAACACCAGCCCGCGGTGCCTCGGTGAGCGCGGATCGGGTTCTGCGCTCATGACTTCGGCGCCTCGACGAGCGGAAGCGCGATGCGACGATACGCAGATCGCGGCCGCTCTGCGCGAGGAACGCGCACGGACTCGACGCGGCCTTCGAGCGAGTGCTTGTTGGCCCGGATGATCTCGACGACCGCGACCGCGCCCGCGCCGATCGCGCTCGAGACCTCTGACTCTGGCGCTGGCGCTTCGAAGTGCACGATCTCGTTGCGCTGCGTGCGACCAGCCCAGGTCTTGGCGCCGGGCTTCGACGGCCCCTCGACCAGCACCGTCGCTCGCGAGCCGACCAACGTCGCGAGGTGCGCGCGGAGCTGCTCTTCGCTGAGCTCGAACAGCGCCTGCAGACGACGCTGCTTCTCTTCTTCGGGGACGTCGTCGCGGAGCTTGAGCGCCGGCGTATACGGCCGCGGCGAGTACTTGAACCCGAAGAGCCCGCAGAAGCCGACCTCGCGGACGAGCGACAGCGTGTCGTCGAATTCCGCCGCTGTTTCACCAGGAAATCCGACGATCACGTCCGTCGACAACACGAGCCCCGACCGCGCCTTGCGCAGGGCGTCGGCGCGCGCGACGAACTCCGCCCGCGTGTAGCGTCGGATCATCCGCTTCAGCACGCGGTCGTTGCCCGACTGCACCGGGAGGTGAACGTGCTCGGCGAGCGGCGCGAGCTCAGCGTGCGCGCGCAACAGGTCGCTCGTCACGTGCCGAGGATGCGGCGAGGTGTACCGAAGGCGGACGAGCGACGGAGCCCGCTCGACGATTCGGCGCAACAGCGACGCAAACTGCGAGTCGTCCGGGTCGGCGCCCTCGGGCATCGGCACGGCGGGGTCGCGGTAGCTGTTGACGGTCTGGCCGAGCAGGACGACCTCGCGCGCCCCAGCGCTGACGAGCCGCTCGACCTCGGCCACGATGTCTTCGGCCGAGCGATAGCGCTCGGGACCGCGCGTGTACGGGACGATGCAAAAAGAGCAGCGCTCGTTGCAGCCCTTCATCGTGGTGACATACGCGCTCGTGGCCACGGCGCCCGGCGCCGCTTCGTTGACGAGAAAGCGCGGGGCCTCGGTGTCGAACTGCGCGCGCACGAGCGGCGGCGCCCCGCCCTCGAGCTCGCGCAAGACACCGGGCAGCTCGTGGAGGTTGTCTGGGCCGATCACCGCGTCGATGTGCGAAACACGGCTCAGCAGCTTCTCGCCCTCTTGCTGCGCGACGCACCCGGTGACGACCACGAGCGCGTCCAGCCGCTTGAGCCGTCCGACCTCGCTTCGCAGCTTCTGCTCGGCCTTCTCGCGAACTGAACACGTATTCAAGATGATTACGTCCGCGCCCTCGGGCTCAGCGACGAGCTCGAAGCCGTCCGCGCGGAGTAGCTCCTCCATACGCTGCGAGTCGTGGACGTTCATCTGGCACCCGAAGGTGACCAGGCACGCGGTTTTCATGGGTGGCGGAGACTGCGCCCGGCGAAATGCGCGGTCAAGGCTCGTTCAGAAGCCGTCGAACGAGCGCCTCGAGCGCGGTGACGCGCGACGGGTCCATTCCGGCGTACACCTCGCGAACGACCCCGCGGCGATCGATGACCACGAGCGTCGGCAACGAGCTGACGGCCCAGCGGATCGACGCCGTTCGATCGGTGGCGATGGCATAGTGAAGGCCGAGCGAGGACGAGAGGCGCATCGCGACGGCAGCGCTCTCGTCGGTCACGCCGACGACCGACAGCCCTCTGGGACCAAGTCGTTGCTGCAGCCGATCGAGCCAGGGCATCGTCGCTCGACACGGACCGCACCAGCTCGCGAAGAAGTCCACGATCACCACCCGTCCTCGGAGCTGCGCTGGGTCGACCGCGGTGGGACCCGTCACCCACTCGGGCCGCATCGGCGGCGGCGGCTGAGCCCGAAGGTCTTCGAGCGCGGGCTGTGCGCCCAACGTCGCCGCGAGCTGGAGGCGCTGCGCGCCGCGCTGAACGACGATCGACATCGATTGCCCTGGCCGCGAACGGCGGACGACGGCCACGGCCGACTCGGGATCCGACACGGGCAGTCCGTTCAACGAGAGCACCGCGTCACCGTCGCGAACGCTCGCTCGCTCGGCGGGCGAATCGGACACGACCGCGCTCGCACGAACGCCGCCCCCAGAGACGCGCTCGAAAACGATCCCGAGCCACGGCGGGCGCGCAGCAAAGTTCGGGATATTTCTCGCGATCGCCACGCGGTCGCGATCGCCTCGGGCCTCAGAAGGAAGCGCCGTCCATCCGAGGGCGCTGGCGCCCGCGAGCGCGGCGAGCGCGCTTCGTCTCGACAACATCACGTCCGACGCACCGTAGCACCGAACCGCGCCACGCGCGCCCGTCCCCCTCCGCCGCTCGGCGACAGGCCGCCCGGTGAGGTACGCTCGCCGACGAAGTGAACCGTGATCGACCCTCGACGCGCCGCCGCCGTGCGCGCGGCGACCGCACCGCGCTCGTCTTGGCGTGCGCCGTGGCCATCACCGCCGACCGCGCAGTCGCCGATTGGCCCACGGCGACGCGCGATCCGACGGCGCGCATCGAGGGCGCGACCGCCACGCGACGCGCAGAGCTGCTCACGGAGCTCGCCGTACGGACCCCGAGCGCCGCGGAGCCCGTCATCGTACGGGCCCTCGAAGACCCCGATGATCGCGTCCGCGCGACCGCGGCGGAGCTGGCAGGGAGGCTGCGGGTTCGCGCCGCGCGAGAGCCGCTCGTGCGCTGGCTCGATGATCCCCAGGCGTCGATTCGAGCCG
>LNEO01000123.1 GCA_001465015.1 Deltaproteobacteria bacterium Ga0077539
CGCTACTCTCTGCTCACCGCGCGGTGGACGAAGCAACGCACCCGTTTCGATGGCCCGACGAGATTCCCCGCGACGCGATCGCGACGGTGCTTTTTGTGCTCAAGGATCGCGCGGGCGTGCGGCTCGACAAGTTCATCGTCGGCGAGATGCCCAGGCTCTCGCGGTCACGCGCGGCGAAGATCGCGAAGGACTTCGCCTTCGACGACGCGGGTCGACGGCTATCGCCAGCGAAGATCGTCCGTCCCGGAGAGCACATCGTGCTCTTTCGCCTGAAGTGGGACGAGCCCGCCGCGCCCCGCGACGTGTCGGTGCTGTTCGAGGACGAAGACATCATCGCTGTCGACAAGCCCGCGGGCCTGCCCGTGCATCCGACGGCGCGATATCTACGAAACACGCTCACCGCCGTGCTCGCCGAGAGATACCCAGCGATGCTCGTGCATCTCTGCCATCGACTCGACAAAGAGACGTCCGGGGTCATCGTCGCGGCTCGCTCGGTCGAAGTAGAGGTGAAGCTCAAGGCGGCCTTCGCCGGCCGAGACGTCAAGAAGCGCTACATCGCGATCGTGTACGGCGCGCCGCGCGAAGACGCGTTCGTGATCGACGCGCCGATGGCGCTCGCGGGGCACGAGGTCGGGGTGATGATGGCGATCACGCCGGTCGAGCGAGGCGGGCTGCCGTCACGAACCCGCGTGCGCGTGCTCGAAAGGCTGGGGAAATTCACGGTCGTCGAGTGCTTTCCCGAGACGGGACGACAGCACCAGATCAGGCTCCACCTGGCGCACGCCGCGACGCCCATCGTCGGAGACAAGCTCTACGCTCATTCGCCAGCGCTCTTCGTCGCGAGCCTCGAAGACAAGCTCACCGACGAGATGCGCGCAGAGCTGTTGCTGCCCCGACACGCGCTGCACGCCGCGTCCATTCAGTTCGAGCATCCGAAGACGGGCGAGCCGCTGTCGATCGAAGCTCCGTTGCCCGAGGACCTGCGCGCGTTCATCGCCGAGAACGCGACGCGGTGAAGCGTAAACGTCGCGGCGCGGTCCGCACGAAACCGAGGGCGGGGCGCGACGCCCGTGGTAGAACCCCTGGCATCGATGCACGCACCGTCGCGCCACATTCTCGCGCTGTGCGTCGCGCTCGCCTCTGGGTGCGCGACGCAACAAGCGATTCGTCCGACCTCGCCGTTCACCGCCGAACAGGCACGGTACTTCGACGACTCGGTCGACTACATCAGCGACCTCGACAACCTCGGCGGGACGATGGCAGACGACCTGCGCAGGCAGCTGTCGTACCTCGGCCGCAACAGCGACCTCATCGCGATCGTCCGGCTCGAGACCGTCGCGGTCAGCCAGGACCCTGACGGCACGCAGTCGTACCGAATCGTCGCGTCCATCGTCGAGACGCTGCACGGCACCGCGCCCGAGCAGGGGCGCGTGCAGCTGCGTACGTCGCAGGGGCAGATGGGCTACAACACCGTCGCGGGCAGGCAAGAGCGACTGCAAACGGGGCGCTGGCTCGTGTTCGTGAAGTGGTACACCGACGCGACCAACGAGGTGCGTCCGCACTGGCACCTCTATCCGCACAGCGACGCGCTCGTGACACGCATGCGCGAGGCGAGCGGAGCGCCGACGGACGGCTTTACGCGCGTCGTCCCCTCCAGCGGAAACTAGCGGCGCGGGACCGTCCTGGGTTCGTCGCCGTTCACGCCTCGCAGAGCCTCGGCGTTCGGCTACTCGGCGGCGTCTGCGAGCGGCAGCGATTCGACCGAGTCCTCTTCGCGAAGGCGAATCATGGACTCGTTCTCTGGGTACTTGCCGCGAACGCCCTCGTAGAAGTCACGGATCACGTCCATGTCGCGCTTCATGTCGCCGGTCGGCTTGAATACCGGCCCCAACCCGCCGCGCTTCTTCGAGTAGTCCATGAACGCGAGCAACAGCGGGACGTCGGCCTCGCGCGCGATGTGATAGAAACCCGACTTCCAGTGGTCGCGGCGCTTGCGCGTCCCGGACGGAGCGATCGTGAGAAACACACGCTCTTCGTTGCGGATCGCGTCTGCGATGGCCTTGACCTGGTTGTTGCGCTTCGACCGGTCGACAGGAACGCCCCCGAGCGCGCGGAAGAAGAACTTCAGCGGGCCCTTGAAGAGCGTGTTCTTGCCGATCCACGACACGTTCATTCGGAGCGACCACGCGACGGCCAGCGTGAAGGGGAGATCCCAGCCAGTCGTGTGCGGGTGCGCGACGAAGACCGCGCGCGGGATGTTCGGCACATCGCCAACCGTCTCCCAGCCAAATACCTTCAGCCACAGCTTGCCGATGAGGTGTCGTACCGGACCCACTCGGGGACCAACCTGTTGTTCGGTCATTGCAGCGCGCAACAATGCCACCACCGCGACAAACGCCGACCCTCGTGACCGAATCGTGACAATCCAATGATTCTGCTCGCACCGAGTAACAGCGCGGGAATCTTTGGAGAATCTACGCCGCAGAGCGTCAATGCGCGCCGCGCGCGAGCGTCGTACGCGCGAGCTCGAGCAGCGAATTCCTCGTGTTGAGTGCGGGATCGTCGAGCACCGCGTCCATGAGCGCGCGCAACACGACGCCGAGCTCTCGCGACGGCGCCAGCCCGAGCTCGCGTTGCAGGTCTTCGCCGTCGACCGCCAACTCACCGGGCTCGATCGGATCGCGACGAACGACGATGTCATCGACGCGCGTCAGCGCAGCGTTCACCTCGGCGAGCTCGTCCGATTGTTTCGCGGACGCCAGCGCTCTCGCGAGCAGCGCGATCTCGGTCACGGCCCCGCGCGTCGCCCGCTTGAGCCAGCGTCGAAGCGCGCCGTCCGAAGCGTCGCGCGGGAGCGTTCGCACACACTCGGTCAAATGCGCGAGCCTCGCGCCGTCGCGGACCGAAAACTTGTTGTCCTTGGCGTAGCGCTGCACGTGCTTCTCGGGCATCGCCAAGAACAGCGCCGCGAGCCGCAGAATCGCGTCGCCCGGCGGGATCGAGTCCATCACCGCGAGGTGCAAATCGAAGAATGTCCCATTGAATTGTGGGGCCTGCAATCGACTCGTCTGCGCGAGATCGGCGTTGATCTCGTCGAGGATGCCCGTGTCGTTCATGACCACGAAGGCGCGCGACGGACGCTTCGCCTTCATCGCCTTCAGCCACTCGTCGTGCACACGCTCGCGCGACACGCGTCGAAACGTGGGCAAATTTGGCCGGATCGCGTCGCGCGTCGCCGCGTCGAGCTCGAACTCGAGCGTCGCGCAGAATCGCGCCGCGCGCAGCACGCGGAGGCCGTCCTCGCGAAAGCGCTCGTTGGCGTCCCCCACCGCGCGCACGACGCGACGCGACAGATCGACGCGTCCCTCGAACGGGTCCATGAACTCGTCCCGCGCGACGTCGAACGCGATCGCGTTGACCGTGAAATCCCGCCGCGCGAGGTCCTCTCGCACGTCGTCGACGAAGAACACTTCGTCCGGCCGACGACCGTCCGTGTACGCCCCCTCTCCGCGCAGCGTCGTGACCTCGTAGTGAACGCGGTCGAGCACGACGGTCACGGTGCCATGCTTGATTCCCGTGGGAATCACATGGCCAAACAAGCGCTGAACCTGCTCGGGCCTCGCGCTCGTGCACACGTCCCAGTCCGCGACCGCGCGCCCGAGCAACAGGTCTCTGACGCACCCGCCGACGATCCACGCGCCGTGCCCTGCCCGATGCAACGTCTCGCAGACGCCGCGGACGGGCGCAGGGATCGAGCCGTGCGCGATGCGAAATCGCTCGTCTGTCACGAACCGGACCTGTCGCCCTTCTTCGGATCGACCGCCGGATGCTCGTCGGTGCTCTTCGCGAAGTCCGACGCGTCGAAGGGCTCGGAATCCGCCGGTCCGCCCGCGGTCACCGTAGGCGCTGCCGACCCGGCAGACGATGAAGAGCCGCTCATCTTGACGACAGGGACCGCGCCGCCCACGTCGGTCGAGCCTCCGTCGAACATCGGATCGAAGCTCGTCGTCGCAGCAGGCTCGCTGTGCGTCATCTGAACTTCGTGTCGCGCGCTGAAGATGGGTCCCGGATCGACGCCGGCGACCGACAGGTTGAGCTTCGCCCGAATCGCGTCCGCCGTGTGCAGGAGGCGCTCGGCCTCGGCCCGCTCTTCAGCGGACGCCGACGGTGAGTCGCGGAGCAACGCGGCGAAGGCCCGAGCGGTCCTCGCCCATTCGACCTCGTTGTGCACCGACTCGAAGATCGAGAGCGACTCTCGAAACATGTCCTCCGCCGCGGCGCCGTCGGGCGTACGTCGACCGCTGATGGAGAGGCACTCTGCGAGCGAGCGCCGCGCGATGGCTGCGTTGACCTTCGATCGCACCTGCTCGAACACCGCCACCGACCGCTCGAGATACGAGCGCGCGACGGCGAGCTCCGACGTCAGAACGTGGGCGATCCCGAGGCCGCGCCAGACCTCGGCGAGCAGCAGTCGATCCTCGACCTCGTCGCAAATGCGCTCGGCTTCCCGCAGGATTCGAATCGCCTCGGCGGGCTTTCGCACCCGATATTGCGCCTCGCCGATGTTCACGAGCAACAGCGCTTCGCGCCGCCGATCGCCCACCTCGCGCGCGAGGTTGAGCGCCTCGAGCCACGTGTTCAACGCGGCGTCGATCTCGCCGCGATCCTGGTGAATCGTCCCGAGGTTGTTCAGGGTCAGCACGAGGCCCGGGAGGTCTTCGTTGGCGCGCCTCAGCTCGAGCGCGCGCGTGAGCGCCTCGAGGCCCTCACGATACTGACCGCTGTCTTGTAGGGCGCTGCCGATGTTGTGCAGCGACAACGCGATGGACCGCGGATCGCCGAGCCGCTCGCGGCGCTCGAGCGCGTCGCGCATGAAGCGCAGCGCGGCGTCGTAGTTTCCCTTGAGCCAGTGGACCTTGCCGATGTCGTCGAGCGACGACGCGATGCCCCGCTCGTCCGCGGCGGACTCGAAGAGCGCGAGGCCCGTTCCGAGGTGCTTCATCGCGGCGTCGAGCTGGCCAACCTCGCGATAAGCGCGACCGATGCGATTGTGCGCCGCGCCACCCTTCGAGCGCAGATCGAGGCGGTACGCGATGGCTTGCATCGCGCGAAACGCCTCGAGCGCGCCGTCGACCTGACCGAGCCGCTGCAGCACGTCTCCGAGGTGAAGCTCTGCGTCGAACCGCAGCCGCACGTCGAAATCACCGAGCAGCGCCAGGCCCTTTCGATAGTGCTCGACCGCCTTGGTGTTGGCGAACCGCGCGCGAGCCCGGTCTGCGCTCTCCAAGTAGCATCGCGCAGCGCGCAGCGGTCGGTCGCCGAGCTCGTAGTGCTCAGCCAGCAAATCGAGGTGCTCTTCGGTCCGCTCGACGAGCCGAAACTCCAGCCACTCCGCGAGCAGGAGGTGAAACTCCTTCGCGGACTCGGGCGCGACGAGCGTTCGCAGCGTCTCGCGCTCGAGGTTGTGTTTGAAGATGAACTCCTCGTCACCGCTGATCGAGCTCTCGGGCATCCGCAGGACGAAGTCCTTCGACTCGAGGCCTCCGAGCAGGTCGCGATACTGCAGGGCGATGTCTTCGCCTCCGCCCCACAGCGTCGGCGCGCCGGTGTGAACGCGGCCCAAAACGACCAGGCCGCCCAGCCAGAACACCGGGCCCATGACCGCGCCCTTTTCGAGCAGCTCGCGCTCGGCGGGAGACAACGCGGCGAGCCTCGTCTGCACGGCGTCCTCGACGGACATCGGCAGCTCGAGCTCGTCGAGCTTGTCGAGGTCGACCCACGCGCTGCCGTCCTCGCGAAACCCGACGACCTCTTGCTCGAAGTAGATCCTCGCGATCTGCTCGAGCAACATCGGCAGACCGCCAGCCATCTCCACGGCCGCGTCGACCAACTCCACGGGAACCTCGCCGAGGTCGTCGCGCACCCGCGTGAGCAACGAGGTCGCCAGCACCCTCGCCTCTTCTGCGTCGAGAGGTCCGAGGTCCACCCGCTCGTGTCGTTCGCCGAGGCAGGCAGGCCACGCACGATCGTTGGCATTGAGCTCCGGACCGGCGGTCACGAGCACCGTCACTGGAGCAGCGCCCATCGATTCGATGAGCGATCGCAAGAACCGCGCGCCTTCGGTCCCGGCGAGGTGAAGATCCTCGACGACCAGCACGAGCGGCGCTCGGTGGGCGTCGACCTCGAAGAACTTTCGCAGCACCGCGCGGGCGATCGCTTCGCGCGTCGAAGGGTCCTCTTCGAACGCCTCGGAGAGAGCCGTCGACGGCAGCTCGATGCCCATCGCTGCGCCGAGGAAATGCACCATCTCGCCGACGCGGCGCTCGCCGAACAGCTCGGCCACCCTCGCGCGAAGCTCCGCGAACTGCGCGTTGCTGTCAGCGCTCTCGGCGATCGCGAAGCGCGTGCGCAGGATCCTTGCGATCGCAGGCTGCAAGCCCTGGTCGCTGCGACAAGCGCCGCGCAGGCTCCGCGCGCCCGGAAACAGCTCGCGGACGTCGCGAAGCGACTCTGTTACGAGCCTCGTCTTGCCGACGCCCGCCGTTCCCGTGACCGTGACGAGACGCGGCTCTGAGCGCTCGATGCTCTGGCGAATCGCGCGGACGATTTTGTCACGCTCGTTGACGCGCCCAACGAGCGGCACTTTGGTCCCTGCGACCGGACCGCTTCGGCCCTCGGTTGCCATGAAGTCCTCCAGACTGGTGTCCGTCGACGATACAGCCGCTTGGCGCTTCGAAGACGCGCGCCAGCGCCGTATCTCCACGGATCGGCCGGCCGGGTACCGCATCGCTCCTCCGCGCGCAAGTGGCGCGCGAGCGCCGTTGCATCCGCGCCCGAACCGCTCTAGTCACACCGCTCGGTGTCCGAGGCAACCTACCCACCCCGAACGGTCGCGATCGTCGCGCTCGGCTCGCTCATCGGCGGCTTCGTCCTGGTTTTCGGCGGAGGAATGCTCGTGCTCCGCCCGCGTTCGACGGACACGGTCGCGCCGAGCAACTCGCTCCCGCCGCCGTCCGCCGACGCCGGGCCGCCGCTCGCCGACCCGCTCGCCGCTCCAACCCGAGACGCGTCCGTCAGCAGCGCAACAGCCCCGGGCGGAGACGAGCCGACCCCTCCCACGCCGCCAAACAACGGCGGCGCCGAACCGACGACGCCAGCCGTCGCGGGCTCGGTGACCGTCGGCGCTCCGACCATCTCGCGCTGCTTCGACGCAGGCCCTCCGAACCCGATCCCCGGCGCCAATTGCGGCCAACTCGCGTCGCTGCAACAGCACATCGCGTCGCGCTCGACCGCCGTCGCCGAATGCGCGCGCGGCGCCCACGGCCGGCTCGCGCTGGTGCTCGATTTTCGCTTTTCGACGTCGTTCGTTCGCGGCTGGGGTTCGCCAGCAAGCACCATCGCGCGCGCCGGAGACGTCACGAGCTGCGTGAAAAACGCCGTGCTCCCCCTGCCGTTCGCGCAAATGCCGCACGATCACGACCGCTACATCGTGATCGTCCCGATTGATTTCTAGCGCCGCACTGAAATCCCCGCGGCGGACGGGCGTCGGGGTTTGACAGAATGTCGAACGACACGCCCGAAGACGACGAACGACGTTCGACCGATCGCGCGACGGACCAACTGCGCTAGTGTCCGCCACCGTCCGGTGGCTCGAGACTCGACCGACATCGACGGTTTGCTTCGCATCACGACGGCGCCCCTCGCGTTGCCTGCGGGCCTGCGTGATCAACTTCCGCCGCGCGCGCAAGAGCGGCGCTCGAGAGCGCGCACCGTCCTCGAGCGCTTCGCGGCATGGGGCTACGAGCTCGTCGTTCCTCCGGCATACGAGCGAGAAGACTCCATCGCTCGCGGGCTCTCGGACCGAGCTCGACGCGACGTCGTCCGCTTCGTCGAGCCCGCCTCGGGGCACGTCGTCGCGCTTCGGCCCGACATGACCCCGCAGATCGCGCGGATCGCAGCGACGCACTATGCGTCGCGATCGATCCCGCTTCGGCTCATGTACGAAGGCTCCGTCCTGCGCACGCCGCGTGGCCGAAGCCGCAAGCTCCGGCAAATCGCGCAAGCTGGCGTCGAGCTGATCGGTTGGAGCTCGGTCGACGCAGACGTCGAGGTCATGCGCGTCGCGCTCGCCGCGCTGTCGGCGCTGGGACTCGACGACGTCCGCGTCGAACTCTCGCACGCAGCCATCGCCCACGAGCTCGTCGCGCTGGCTACACCCGAGCGGCGAGAGCTCCTCGTCGACGCGCTGTCGGCTCGAGACCTCGCCACGATAAGCAGGATCGTGGACGCTCCACAGGCGCGCGCGACGATCGAGTCTGCCTGTCGTTTCGCAGGGTCCGCGACGCTGCTCGATGGTCCGATCCCCGCGGCGCTCGCCGAGAAGGCTACCGTCCGCGCGGCGCTCCAACAGCTGACCGTTGTCGCAGCAGCCCTCGCCGAAGCGGGACTCGCAGATCGAACGCTCGTCGACCTCGGCGAGGTGCGCGGGCTCGGCTATTACACAGGCGTGTCGTTCGTGTTGCTCGCGCGCGGCGTCGGCGAGCCGATCGGAGCTGGCGGCCGCTACGACGAGCTGCTCGCGGAGTACGGCTCCGCAGCGCCCGCGACGGGCTGCGCGATCGACCTCGAGCTCGTCGACGAGGCGCTCGCGACGGTCCCTGGGCAGAGCGTCGACGCTCGTCGGGTGTTGCTCGTCGGCCCTTCGACGCATCGCCGCGCGGCCGCGCAACGCCTTCGAGAGCGCGGTTGGATCGTCGCGGAGGCCGACGCCGATCAGCTCGCGAGCGCGCAGCCAGAGGAGCTCGCGTCCTTCGGCCGAGTGCTCCAATGCGACGAAGGGATCGCGTTCGACCGCGACGATCCCCAACGAACAAACTTGCTCGAATAACTGCGTCTCGCGGCATCGAACGCGAGACCCGACCATCTATAGCTGCGCAACCCGAGAGAAGAGAGAACACGAAGATGACCGCGATCGTTGTGGTCGGCGCCCAGTGGGGCGACGAGGGCAAAGGAAAGATCGTCGACCTCGTCGCCGAGCGAGCTGACGTCGTTGTGCGCTACGGCGGCGGCGCAAACGCCGGACATACGCTCAAGGTCAACGGCCAGAAGGTGGTCACCCACCTGCTTCCGTCTGGAGTGTTGCACCCGACGACGCGCTGCGTGCTCGGCGCAGGAATGGTGATCGACCCGAAGGTCCTGCTCGAAGAAATCCTCGACATCGAGGGACGCGGCCTGTCCGTTCGCTCGCGAATCACGATCTCTGGTCGAGCTCACGCGACGCTCCCGTTTCAAGCAGCAATCGACCGCGCCGCCAACGCGGGACCGCGCGCCATCGGAACCACCGGGCGCGGCATCGGACCCACCTACTCGGACAAGAGCGCGCGCGTCGGCGTGCGGCTCGGAGACCTCGTCTCGAGCACCCGCGCCCGGTCTGCCCTCGAAGCGCTCGTCGACGCCTACAAGTGGCGCGCGCGCGCGGTCGGCGCCGCAGAGCCGTCCGTGGACGAAGCGCTCGCGTTTCTCGAGCCGCTGATGCGAGACATTCAACCGCTGCTCGGCGACACATCGCTCCTCGTCGATCGCGCGCTTCGCGACAACGAACGCGTCGTCTTCGAGGGCGCGCAGGGGACGCTGCTCGACCTCGATCACGGGACGTACCCTTTCGTTACGAGCTCCAACACCGTCGCAGGCGGCGCGTGCACCGGCACCGGCATCGGCCCGACTCGGATCGACGCCGTGTTCGGCATCACCAAGGCGTACTGCACGCGCGTGGGGCACGGTCCGTTTCCCTCGGAGCTGCACGGCACCGCCGGGGACTCGCTCCGCGAAGCCGGTGAAGAGTACGGTGCCACCACAGGTCGGCCCCGTCGTTGCGGCTGGCTCGACCTTCCTGCGCTGCGCTACGCGGTTCGCGTCAACGGGCTCACCGCCCTCGCCGTCACCAAGCTCGACATCCTCTCGGGCTACGACGAAATCCCCGTGTGCACGCAGTACCGCGTCGACGGAGAGCTCACCGCCGAGCTCCCGGTCGACGACCTCGATCGAGCCGAGCCCGTGTTCGAACGCTTCACCGGCTGGAAAGAAGCCATCTCGTCGGCCCGCGCCCTCGGCGACCTTCCCGCCTCGGCGCGCGCGTACATCACCATGATCGAAGAGCGCGTCGAGACCCGCATCGCGATGGTCTCGGTCGGCGCCGAACGCGCTGAGACCATCGTCCTCGGCGACCCCTTCGCGCGCGCCCGATGATCGACCGCGGCGCGCTCGTCCTCGCAATCGAACCCGCGCACTCCTATCGCGGCGTTCATCGCCCCGCGCTCGACGCTGTGGCGAGCGCCAGGCGATTCGCTTCGCTTCGCGCGCGCTATCGCGAAGCGCTCATGAGCGGCGATTCAGTGATCGACGACCTGGATGTCGCGCAGGCGCTCGCCGAAGAGGCCCGCCGCGGAGGCCTCGCGGTCGAAGTCGTGGTGTTCGAAGTGCCCCAGGAGTCTCCGCCCACCAAGGGCGCGCTCGTGATCGCTCCGACCCCGCCGGCAGACGAGCTCGAGCTCGCCGGGTACGACGTGATCGAGCTGCTCGAGCCCTGGTGCTCGGTCCTCGTCGTGCGCGGAACGTCCCTCGAGCGCAACGCACGCGGGCTCATCGCCCGCCGCAGCGACGCCGAGGCGCTCGCGGCCGAGCACAACGCACGAGAGGACACCGAAGACCCCGTCCGCGCCGTTCGCGTATGGCTCGTCCGCGAAGCGCGCTAATCTCTGCGGCGCGCGCATGGCAGACAAGCGAGAGCTCCGGATCAACACACTCGATCGCTACCTGAAGACCTCGGATCGACTGCTGCTGCAGACCTATACGAGCTGCGAGGTTCCGCTCGGATGCGGCGGCGCGATTCATCGTTGGATCGACCCGGCTCAGAGCCTTCCGATGGTGCTCTTCAGGGACTTCGGCGATCGCAAGGCCACGGTGTTTCTCGACGGCGTCGAATGCAGCAACCCGCGCGTCGACGTGACGCCGGGCAAGCACGTCCTGTCGATCGAATTCGAGAGCTCGCCGCTGTCGCTGTCGCTCCGCCTCTTGCTCGCGTACGAGAACAAGTCCAACGCCGCCGAGAAGCCCGACCCCAAGCGCTCGCCGGTCCTCGCATCGAAAGACGACGGGCGCTGGTATGGGACGACCACTCCGCCGCGAGGCGCGTGGCAGACCGCCGCCGAGCCGGTCGAAGGCTGGGTCGCGCTTCGAGCCTTCGCCAAGCCGACGCGCGCAAAGCAAGCGTACCTCGATCGACGCATCGACAGCGCCGCGTCGATCGGGCTCTCGACCAACCCGGGCATGGCCTGGGTTCGTCGGGTGTTCTCCCTCGACACGAGCGACGAGTGGATCCTCTCGTGACGCGATCGACGCGCGCGCCTCGATGGACGCTCGTGCCGCAGTGGTTCGGCTCGATCGCGTTCGAGCGTCGGACCGCGCGGTATTTTCCGTTCGATCACGAGATCACGAGGCTGCTCGAGGCGTCGATCGACGCGCCGATCGAGCTCGAGGCCTTCGCGCCCGATCGCCGCGACGCGGTCGTCGCGCTGCTCGACGAGTTTTATCCCCGCGGGATGTTCACGGTCGACCTCCGCTTCGACGGCGATCGCGTCGACGCCGTCGCGCTGCACGGCAACCTCTCTGCCCCGCTCGTCACGCACCTCGAGGTCAACTCGGTCTGCAACATCGAGTGCGTGCACTGCTTCGCGGGAAAGCTCCCTCGAAAGGAGCGCACGCTCGAGCTCGCCGAGCTCGACGAGCTCTTTCGCGACATGGCCGCGATGGGCGCGCTGCGGCTCGCGCTCTCTGGCGGCGAGCCGCTCATGCGCAAGGACCTCTACGAGCTCATCGACTGCGCGATCGAACACGGGCTTCGGACGTCGCTGGTCACCAACGGGCTCCTGCTCGACGACGCCCACGTGCGCTCGCTCGCGGCGCGCGACCTGCTCTGGCTCAGCGTGAGCCTCGACGGCGCCACGCGCGAGACCAACGACGCGATCCGCGGCGCAGGGACGTACGACAGGGTCCTCGAGCGCGTCGCGCTCTTGCGCGAAAGGGTGCCGTTCTCGCTGGCGATGACCGTGACCAGCTCGAACGCTCACGAGGCCGGCGCGTTCGGCGCGCTCGCGCGCACCGTGGGCGCGACGGGCGCAGTGCTCAGGCCCATGTACCCAGCCGGTCTCGGACGGGATCGCGTCGACCTCGTCCCGACCTTTCGTCAGTATCGCGACGCGCTCGCCGCGCTCGCAGAAGGAGCGATCGACGAGAGCCCGTGCGATGCGCCAGCTCGATACGGCCCCGACGATCCCTTGATCGAACGCGCGGACGTCGTCGGCCACGTCGGCTGCGGCGCGGCGACGACGCTCGCCGCCATTTCGGCGAGCGGGACCGTGAGCCCGTGCTCGTTTCTGGGCGCCGACTTCGATGGACCGTCCGTGAGAGAGAAGCCGTTCTCGACGATCTGGCGCGAAGCACACGTATTCGAGACGCTGCGCAGCCCCGAGGCGATCGCGTCGTTCGACGGCGGTTGCCGCGCTCGCTCCAAGGCGCTCGCGGGCTCTGCGTTCGCGCCGGACCCTTGGCTTACGGCTCGCGAAGATCGCTCGCACGACCCGCTCGTCACGCTTCGACTCAAGAGGGACCGATGACCGTCGACGCCCAGACCGTCCTCGATTGGATATGGAACGAGCGCGCCGTCCTCCCGCACCCCACTTCGACGCTCGAGGTCGTCGACGCGCTGCTCACCAACGCCGAAATCGACACCGCAGCGTCGCTGCTCGACCGCGCGTGGGGCGCGCAGCCAACGCACCAGGGGCTGCGAGAGGCGCGCGACAAGCTCCTCGATCACCTCTCGATCACCGAGCACTCGATTCTGTTTCGATACGTTCCAGCCGGACACTTCCGGCAGGGCAGCGAGGAGGGCGATCGCGACGAACGTCCGCGCAGACGCGTCGAGCTCGACGCCTTCTGGATCGCGGAGACGCCCCTCACCTGGGTGCAGGCCGCTGACCTCGGTCGACTCGAACCGCCGCCGTCCCTCCGCCACGCACGCGATCCGGGCGACGAAGACAACTCGCGCGAACCGCTGATCGATTTCATGTTGCAGCGAGTGATCTCGCTGTACTCCGTCGACGATACAGTCGAGCCGGAGCTGCCCGAGGGCATCGACCCCGCGACGCTCTCGCTCGCACAGCGGCGAATGATCGCTCGCAGCTCTCTCGCGGCCTACGACAGCCTCCCCGCCGTCGGCATGAACTTCGACGTCGCGCTGACCATCGCGCGCGCTCGATCCAACGAGCTCATCGATTACAACCTGCCCACCGAAGCCCAGTGGGAGCGCGCGGCGCGCGGCGGACTGGTCGACTGCCGCTACCCGTGGGGCGACGCCGAACCGACCCCTCGCCTCGCGGACTACGACAGCTTCGAGCGCTTCTCGCTGCGATCGGTCCGCGAGTTTGCGCCCAACGGCTACGGGCTGTTCGCGATGTCGGGCTCTTGCTTCGAGTGGTGCCTCGACGTCTACGACGCCCACGCGTATCGAAGCGGCCCCGCCCGCAACCCGATCGTCACCACCAAAGAAGGCGAACAGCGCGTCGTTCGCGGCGGATCGTGGGCGGATTGCCCGGCGACCCTCACCGTGAGCTTTCGCGGCTCGATCACGTCGAACCCGTATTTTCTCAGCCCCACCGTCGGGCTTCGCCCCGTGCGCCGCGTCCGACGCTAGCCCGCTCGCCGCACCAACGCGACCGCGTCGATCTCGACCCTTCCGCCCTTGGGCAGAGCGCTCACCGCGACCGTCGCGCGCGCCGGCGCTGCGCCGGTAAAGTACCGCCCGTACACCGCGTTGACCGCGGAGAAGTCCGCCATATCCACGAGAAAGATCGTCGTGCGCACGACGTCGCCGAGCGACGACCCCGCCGCCTTCAGGACGGCCTCGAGGTTATCGAGCGCACGCTCGCACTGCGCCTCGACCGACGCGGTCGTGTCGAGCACGCCTGTCGCGGGGTCGATCGCGATTTGTCCCGAGCAAAACACAAACCCGTTCGCGACGATCGCCTGAGAATAGGGGCCGATCGCGGCGGGAGCCGCTGAGGTCTGAACCACACTTCGTTCGCCGTTGCTCATACGCGGACGATCGCATCGATGATCGATCGCGTACAAGATACGACTCGTCCCTTGATCATCGCCGCCGAAGCGCTCCGTGTTCGCGCGCTCTTTCTCTGCTCGGGCGCCGTCGCGCTCGGACTCGAAGCCGCGTGGTTTCGACGCATGGTCCCGGTGTTCGGCGCGTCGCACGCGGTCGGCGCGCTCCTGCTCGCCGTGTACATGATCGGGCTCGCGCTCGGCGCGGCGATCGCCTCCGTCGCAGGTCCGCGTCTGCGAGACCCGCTCCGCGCGTATGGCCTATGCGAGGCGTCTGTTGCTGCCGCGGCCGTCTTCTCGATCCCTGCGTTTTCAGCGATCGAGCGCTCGTCGCTCGCGGGCTCGCTCCCGGTCGCGGGGCTGCTCGCCGCCCTCGTTCTGCTCGTTCCGACGACGGCGATGGGCGCGACCACGCCGCTGCTGGTGCGCGAGCTGACAAGGGGCTCGACCACGACGCGATCTGCGCTCTCCGCGCTGTACGCGACGAACCTCCTCGGCGCGTCGCTCGGCGCGCTCGCGTCGGGCTTCGTCCTGCTCCCGCGGTTCGGTATCCGCGCCGTCATCATCGGGTGGGCGGCGCTCGCCGCGCTCGTGGCGCTCGGCGCAACGACGCTCTCTCTCGCCCGAACACCGACGGCACATACAATCGAAGCGCCTGACATTTCTCAGCCTTCCACGCGATCGCGCTCGTCCTTCGCGGCCGTCGTAGCGCTGCTCGTGGGCGCGCTCTCGTTCGCGCTCCAGGTCTCGCTCGGCCGCGTCGCCGCGCTGCTCCTCGGCTCGACCGCGTACACCTTCGAGCTGCTCGTCGCGGTGATTCTGGCGGCCCTCGCCGTCGGCGCGACCAGAGCCAGCGAGAGCGAGAGCGACGAGGAGGCGTGGGCGACGGTCTCTCGGCGCACGATCCGACTGGCGGTGGCCGTGTTTCTCGCGATGCTCGTGGTGCGCATCGCGCCCGTGTACGTCCAGCTCGTCGTGCGGAGTCACGGCAGTCCAGCCCCCATTCGTGTCGCCCTCGTCGCCGCGCTCGCGCTCTGGCCCTACTACGAGATCGGCGCGCTCTTTCCGACGGTGGCCTCGAGGATCTCCGCTCGCAGCGGCGCCACGAGCGTCGGCGTGGCGAGTACAGCGGTCACGATCGGCAACGTGTTGGGCGCGCTCGTCGCGGGGTTCTACGCGATTCCGTCGCTCGGATTGCAGAGCACCATGCGCGCGATCGCGCTGGGAGCGCTGGCGCTCTCGACGCTGACTGCCGTCCTGACGAATCGAGCGCGCGCGAGGGGCGCCATCATCGCCGCGTGCGTCGCGATCATCGCCGGCTCGGTCATCGATCGACCGTGGGACGCCGTCGCGCTCAGCGCCGGAACCTTTCGCACCGCGGCCAACCGCTCGATCCGCGAGCGGCGCGACGTTTCGTGCGGCCCCGGTCGCGCCCTGCCCGACTCCCGCGTGCTCTTCTCGCGCGACGGCTCGCTCGGAACAGTGACCGTCCTCGGCCACACCGACGGCCGCTGCTCGCTCGTCAGCCTGCGCGTCAACGGAAAGACCGAAGGCTCGGTCTTCTTCGAGTCCGCCCTCGCGCCCGACGGGGCCGCGAGCGTCCCACGTGATCGCTGGCTGCCCGTCGGCGACCTGCCGTCCGAACGCTTCGTGGGCAGCGCCCTCGGCGCGATCGCGACGATCGACGGTCGACCGCCGATCGACCGGGCGTTCATGGTCGGATGGGGCACGGGCATCTCTGCCCGCGCGCTGCTCGAGCTGCGTCCCAGAACCCTCGTCGCCACAGAGATCGAGCCCGTCGTCATCGAGGCCTCTCGACTCTTCGACCGCGAGATCCACGGCTCGCCGTCGCTCTCGCTCCTGCGCGACGACGCGCGGCGCGTACTTCGCACCACGCCGCTGCGATCGCTCGACCTCGTGGTGTCGCACCCGTCCAACCCATGGGTAACAGGCGCCACCGCGCTGTTCTCTCGCGAGTTCTTCACGCTCGTTCGATCGCGCCTCGCAGCCAACGGCTACGCGCTCGCGTGGGTGCAGCTCTACGAGATCGACCTCGCCGGAGTGCGCTCGCTGGTACGTACGTTCGTCGAGAGCTTTCCGGGCGCGATCGCCGTGCGCACGTCGGCGACCTCTCGCGATCTGTTTCTCATCGGCGCCGTCGAGTCGCGAGCGCTCGAGAGCACACGAATTCGAAGCGCGCTGCGCAGCGCTGGCGGAGCGTCGGGAGCGCTGTTCGCCGACAGCGCGGCGCTCGCCGCTTGGAGCCGCGTAGCGCCGATCGTCACCGACGACAACGCGCTGCTCGAGTTTCGCGTCGCCGACATGATGCTCAGCGGCCGCAACGACCCGACGGTGGTGACGTTGCGCGGTCTCGCGTTCGCCCCCGCGGTCTCAGCGGACTGAGCGTCGCCGACGGATCCGCATCTGTCGATTCAGTCTGCAAATTCGCTGCTCTTCGCGGTCACCGTCGCGTCGAAGAACGAGCGCTTCTCCGGGTCGTACACCCGGGCGTGCACCGGGCCCACGGCGCCGTCGCTCACGTCGTAGACGTTGTATCCAGCGGCTCGATCGGGGTGTTCGTGCAACAGCGACGCGCTCGTCGCGCCGACGTGGTGCACCGTCGCGCCGCTCTTGGTCTGCAGCGTCCGATAGCCGCGATCGTGCAGGTGACCGTGCAGAAACAGCACGTCGCCCTCGCGCGCAGCGAGCACCTCGCGCATCGCCGCCGCCTCCGCCAGCCCGCGCGAGAAGCTGCGCCAGGCGCCGCGCGGATTGATCACCGGGTGATGCATCAGCACCACCGGGAGCAGGTCTCGCGTCGCGCGCTCGGTGAGCACTTGGCGCAGCGCCCGCATCTGCGCCGCGCCGACGTGCCCAGCGCTCAGCACGGGCGCTCGAGGGACGGCGCTCGACATCCCCACCAGCACAACCCCGTCGCGCAACCGGGCAAAGGGAAACACCCCCGAGCCGTGGTGCTCGCGCTTGGCGACCCCTCGATCGTCCGTCATGAACTCGCGAAACGCGTTGAAAAACCGCTGCGTTCGCAGAGAACCACGCGTGTACACATCGTGGTTGCCCGGGACCACGCTCACGCGATCGGCGCCCATTCCCAGCGCCTCGATCATGGTTCGGACCCTGGCGAACTCCGTCTCGAGCGCCAGGTTGGACAGGTCTCCGGTGATCACCACGTGATCGACCCCCTGGGCTTTGACGTCGGCGACGATCGCCTCGACGGCGTGGGGCTTGTGCTTGTGGCCGCGGTTGAGCTTGAGGTTGATCATCCCCGTCGCCCGCTTGTTGGTCCACAGCCGCCTGGCGTCGACGCCGGCGAGGTCCAAAACGTGAAGGTCCGAGAAGTGCGCGATCCGCATCAATTGCAGGAAACATAGCACTCATCGCGCAGGGCGGAGCCCGAGCAGCGAGAGCTCGTTGACACGCTCGTGCCGAGCGCGATTCCATCGCCGCCGCCGACGCACAGCGCGTCGCGCAAACAGGAAGCAGAGCCTGATGGACAAGGTCTTCTCGAACGCAGATGCGGCGTGCGCGGACATTCCCGCCGGCGCCAAGATCCTCGCGGGAGGCTTCGGCCTCTGCGGCATTCCCGAAAACTGCATCACAGCGATCCGCAAGGCCGGGATCAAGGACCTCTGGTTCGTCAGCAACAACTGCGGCGTCGATGACTGGGGCCTCGGCATCCTCCTCGGCAACAAGCAGATCCGAAAAATGACGAGCTCGTACGTCGGCGAAAACAAGGAGTTCGAGCGGCAGTTTCTGACGGGAGAGCTCGAGGTCGAGCTCGTTCCGCAGGGCACGCTCGCCGAGCGCCTCCGCGCCGGCGGCGCGGGAATCCCGGCGTTCTACACGCCCGCTGGCGTCGGGACGCAGATCGCCGACGGTGGATTGCCGATGGTCTACAACCCCGACGGCACCATCAAGAAGGCCAGCGAGCGCAAAGAGACCCGCGCGTTCAACGGCCGCGACTACGTGCTCGAAGAGGCGATCACCGGCGACTTCGCGATCGTCAAGGCGTGGAAGGCCGACCGCCACGGCAACCTGGTGTTTCGCGCGTCCTCGCGCAATTTCAACCCGCTCTGCGCGAGCGCGGGACGCATCACGATCGCCGAGGTCGAAGAGATCGTCGAGCCCGGCCAGCTCGAACCCAACGAGGTCCACACGCCGGGCGTCTTCGTCCAGCGCGTGTTCAAGGGCACCAATTATCAAAAGCGCATCGAGCGCCGCACCGTCCGCAAGGGAGCCTGACGCACATGTTGAGCCGTGAACAAATCGCCATGCGCGTCGCGCGCGAGCTGCGCGACGGGTTCTACGTCAACCTCGGGATCGGCATGCCGACGCTCGTGCCCAACTACGTCGCTCCGGGCGTCGAAGTGGTTCTGCAGAGCGAAAACGGCGTGCTCGGCGTGGGGCCCTACCCGCTCGAAGGCAGCGAGGACCCGGACCTCATCAACGCCGGCAAAGAGACGATCACCACCAACCCCGGCGCGAGCTTCTTCTCGAGCGCGGACTCCTTCGCGATGATCCGAGGCGGTCACATCGACCTCGCGATCCTCGGCGCCATGCAGGTCAGCGCCATCGGCGACCTCGCCAACTGGATGATCCCCGGCAAGATGGTGAAGGGAATGGGCGGCGCCATGGACCTCGTTCACGGCGCGCGAAAGGTCATCGTGATGATGGAGCACTTCGCGAAAGATGGCTCCGTCAAGATCGTCAACGAGTGCTCGCTCCCGCTCACGGGCAAGCGGGTCGTTCACAAGATCATCACGGACATGGCTGTCATCGACGTGACCGACGACGGGCTGATCCTTCGCGAAGTCGCGCCCGGACACTCGGCCAAGGACGTTCAAGAGAAGACCGAGCCGACGCTCAAGGTCCCGAGCGACCTCGCGATCATGTCGTTCTCTTGAACAACCGGAGGAGATTCAGCGCGCGATCCAGCGATCGCCTTCGACGCTGATCTCTCCTTCGGCCGCGAGCTTCTCGAGGTGGGCCCGCGCGCTCCTCAGCGCGATCGGCCACACCGCGGGCGGCGTGTCCTCGTAGGCGTGCTCGACGACCTCGTCCTCGGTGGCGCCTCGCGCTTCGAAGCGGGCCACCGCGGCGCGCACCTTCGCCTCGCGCGCGAGTCGGTGCGCCACATAGTGACGCAGCCTCGCCGCGCCGTCTTCGATCGGCGCTCCGTGCGCCGGGAGCACCGTCCCAGCGCCCTCGTCCGCGAGCCTGCGGAGCTGCGCGATGTACTCACGCATGTCCCCGCCGTCCTCGGGGTCGATCACGATCGTCCCGACGCTCGCGACCATGTCGCCCGCGATTAGCCAACGCCGCGCTCGATCGCGCAGACACAGGTGCCCCCTGGCGTGACCGGGGGTGTGCGTCAACTCGACCTCGCCATCGAACAGCACGTCTCCGTCATCGAGCTCGCGATGAACCTCGACCCGCTCGCGCAGCCTCGCGCTCGTCTCCCGATGGGCCATCGTGGGAGCCCCGAACGCTCGATGCATCGCCGTGGCAGCGCCGACGTGATCGCCGTGATGGTGCGTCAAGACCACCCCGAGCAATCGAAATCCAGCGCCGATCCGCCGGGCGGTCTCTTCGAGGAGCATCGCCTGCTCCTCGTCGAACGACGGTGCCGGCTCGACCACATAGAACTCGCGGTCGACCTCGACGAAATACGTGTTGGTCTCCGTGGCCGGCGGCAACGTCGGCGTCCTCAACGACAGTCGCTCGACGCGCGGAGCGACCTTTTCGACCAGGCTCACCAGCGAAGGGTAGCGCGTTTCGTCGGCATCGGGCCGAGCGATCCGTGTGTTAGCCTATGGGTCCATGAAGCGCTTCGTCCTTGGAGCTCCAGTCGTCTTGCTCGCGCTCGCGACAGGCTGCGATGCCAATCTCCGCACGCCTGACACCGGCGTCCCACCTGCGGACACTGGAGTTCCCGAGGACATCGTCGCACCCGACGCGAGCGAGCCCGCGGATACGGGCGCTGCCGACGGGACCAGCCCAGACACGGGCACAGTCGACACGGGCACAGCCGACACGGGCACAGCGGACACTGGAGGCACCGACGCGAGCGTCGACGTTCCTACAGATACCCGGACACCGCCAACTGATGGCGGCTGCACGATCTCGCCGCCTGCCCCGATGCAACCTGTGTCCGCCGCGCTGTTGCCCGAGCGCCGCGTGACCTGCGGATGCCGCGCGCGAACGCCGTCGGTGACGCCCGGCAGCGACGCGACGCGCTTTCTCCTTCGCGGCCGAATCGTCACGCCCGCGGTCGTACACGCGGCGGGCGAGGTGCTCGTCGTCGGCAACTTGATTAACTGTGTTGGCCCCACGGGGATGTGCGCCTCCCGCCCCGAAGCCAGCAACGCGACGATCATCGAGACCGGCGGCCTCATCTATCCGGGCCTCATCGACGGGCACAATCACGTTGCGTACAACTGGTTGCCCGAGTGGGTCGCGGGGCGGCTCTTCATGAACCGCTATCAGTGGCAGCGCGCGACGGCGTACGACACGTACATCACGCCGTACCGCGTCAACGTCGGCATGCACGAGTGCGCGATGGCCAAGTACGGCGAGGCGCGCGCGATCTTCGCAGGCACCACGACGATCCAGGGCGGACCCAACCGAACGTGCACCCGCGTGCTCGCGCGCAACCCCGAGTTCGGCGCGGACTTCGGCGGCGTCGATCGCCACGCGACCAACATCCTCGGCATCTCGACGGTCGATACCATGGCCGCCGCGAACCTCCGTCGACAGATGGATGACGGCTCGCTCACGACGTACATCATTCACCTCGGCGAGGGCATCGATGACATGTCGCGCGCCGAGTTCACCGACCTCCTCACCAAGAACCTGCTGACGCAGGCGACGGTCATGGTGCACGGCACGGCGTTTCTCGACAGCCAGCACATGCAGGCCGGCGCCGCGCGGTCGAGGATCGTGTGGTCTCCGCGCTCCAACGTCGCCCTCTACGGAGACACGACGGACGTTCGCTCCGCGCTCATGCGCGGCGTGCTCGTCTCGCTCGCGCCCGACTGGACGCCCTCGGGAGCGCCCGACATCCTTCAAGAGCTGCGCTTCGCGCGCAACGTGGGTCGCAATCGGTGGCCTGGTTTGCTCACCGATCGAAAGCTCGTCGAGATGGTCACCAGCGACGCCGCGCGCGTGCTCGACCGGCACACGCTCATCGGATCGCTCGAGGCGGGTCGCTACGCAGACCTGATGGTGATCCCCGACACGGGCTGCGATCCCTACAGCTCGCTCGTCGACGCCGTCGCCGCAGACGTCGAGCTCGTCATGGTCGGCGGAAGGCCGATGTACGGAACCTCCTCGATCATGCGCGCTCTGCCCGCCGCCGCCCTCACGGGGTGCGAGGACACGACAGTGTGCTCGAGCACGCGGGTCGCCTGCGTCGCTCGCCCTGGAGCATCGGACATGATGAACCAGACCCTCGAGCAGATCACGACGGAGCTCCGAAGCTTCTATCCGATGGTGCTCCCGCTCGTTCCACGCTGTCCGTGAGCGCGCGTCCCGCACGCGGCTTGACCGCTCGGCACATGGCGGCGTAACGCTCGTCCCTATGAACCGAGACAAAGCGCGCGCCATCATCCGCGCGGTGTGCGAAGGCGAGCAATCGGGCGACACGTTCACCGTGGCCGTCGGCTGGGAGGTCACCATCCACGTCGGCCGCGCCGGCGCGCCGTGGTCCATTCAGCAAGTCACGAAGGTCACCATCGACGAGTCCCTCGTGACCGGCGAGACGCGAAAAGGCCAGCGCTTCGCGTTGCCGATCGAAGAGCTTCGCGGCGCGGCGTCCGAGACGACCGTCACCGACAAGAGCGGCCGCAAGACCGGGTTCATGTGATCCGAGGGCGGTTCGCTGTCCCCACAGCGCCGCCGGTGAAGATCTGCCTCGAACGATCGAGTGAGCGGCTGGGCTCGCGCTCAGCGAATCGGCGTCGCCACCGCGCCCGTCGCCTGAACCCCCACGGGCTGCACCACGACCGTCGACCCTCCGTAGACGGGCTGCTGTCCGTACACCGGCTGCGCGACCGGCTGCGCGTACGCTTGCGGTTGGCCGTACACCGTCACGAACGGAGCGCGCTGCGTGTAAAAGCCCGGTCGATAGTAGACCCCGCCGTAGTAGCCGCCCGAGTAGTACACGGTGCCCGGAGCCGCCGTCGTCGTGTAGCCGTAGGTGCCTTCGTAGCTGTACGGGAAGGCCGGATCGTATGCCCCACTGCGCGCGGTGGTCGCGAAGATGCAGCCACCCAGCGCGTTCGCGACGATCGCTAGCGTCATCGCCCGAAGCAGGTTGGTGATCGAACGCATGCTCATGTTTTAGCACCTCGCGCGACGCGACGCGTACTCCGCGGCACATCCAGCCGCATCGTGTTCACGACTCTCTACGCTCGCCAGGGGTGCCTTTCTTCCTCTGTCGGAGCAACATCCTCGCGGCGCGATGGCCAGTCGAGTGGCCACCCGCCCCTCTGCTCGAGCTTGCCGTGCGAACCACGTGAGAGCTATCACCGCAGTCGCAATGCGACTTCGATATGGCAGCCGACGCACCCACGCCTGAAGCGCTCTTGCGCCGGCAACTCGAAGAAGCCGTTCGTGCCGGGCGCTCGAAGGCGTTCTTGCTCCCGCAGCTCGAGCGGCTCGTGTCGATCGCGCCCGAAGGCTCCGAGCCCTGGCGCTTCGCCAACCGGCAGCTCGCCGAGCTCTTGCTCGAACAAGCGCCGTGGCGGGCGGCGCTGCACGCGCGTCGCGTCGCGATCGACTCGCCCTCGGACGACGCAGCGCACGCGCTGCTGGGCCTCGCCCTGGCGCTGCAGACCAACTACCGCGCCGCAATCGCGTCGTATCGACGCGCGCTCGCGGCAAACCCCAACAACCCCTGGTACGCGCACAACGTCGGACACTTGTACGACGTCGCCCTCGACCTGCCGCGCGACGGCCTCGCGTTCTTGCGCCTCGCGCACCGTGAAGAGCCCTCGCAAGACGACGTCACAGCGTCGCTCGCCCACTGTCTCGCTCGCAGCGGCTCCCTCGGCGAGGCCAAGGAGCTGGCCACCGAGCTCGCTGCGCGCCGACCCGAGCGCGCGGATTTCGCAGACCTCGCTCGATGGATCGCCGACGGCGCCCTCGATCGACCTGTGATCGCCGCCCCCGCGCTCCTCGCTTCGATCGAACACGGAGCGACCGCGGCCGAGCCCGTCGCCAGCGAACAAGACTCGATCGAGGTGCTGCTCGACCGCGCTCCGTTGACCGACGAGCAGCGCGAGCGAGCACGGCGCTTGTGGGTCGATTTCGAGTCTCGCGGCGCACGCGAAGGATCGAGCCCAGGCAGAGCGCTCGCGGCAGCGATCGAGTACGCGATTCACCGCGTCGATGGCGGCAACGTTACGCAACGCGCGCTCGCCGAGCGCTACGGCGTTTCGGTCAGCGCGATCCGCAGCCGATACAGCGCCATTCGCGCGGCGCTCGCCCCAGAGCTCGAAATCGGTCGCTATCGACGCTGACCTCACCGCGGGCGGGGCTCAAGGGCATCGCGCCGCGAGCGCGGCGACGTCCTGATGGCACTGCGCGCAGCCGCGAGAAGACGCGCGCAGCAGCGCGCCGCACTGCCCCGAGAAGCCCGGAGGATGCGGGTTCGCGCCGGCGCCTCCCAGCGGTCGCACCGCGTGGCAGCTCGTGCAGTCGCGCTCGGTGTGGCACGAGACGCACGCTTGAAGCGAGCGCCTCGCCTCCATCGCGTGGTGCTCGAACGTCACGTTGGTGCCCGAAAACACCGCGAACGGAGGGTGAAATCGGCCGGCGCTCCGGGCGGCGGGCGCCGACGACAACGCGACTCCTGCGCGCCGATGGCAGCCCTCGCAGAAGGTCTGCTCGCGATGGCAGCTCCCGCAGCGGTCGGACGCCATTCGCGCTTCGACCCCGTGAAAGGTCAGGTAGTCGTTGGGGTGCGTTCGACGATCGCGCATCCGTCCGTCGTGACAGTCGACGCACTCGCGCTCGCGGTGACACGCGGTGCACGAGGCTGGGTTGGCCTGCGCGATCGTGCGGTGATTCACCCAGAAATCAGCGTCGTGCCGAAGCCCGTTCATCCACGACGGCGGGTTGAGCCACCCCTCTTCGAAGCGCGTGCGCAGCACGCCGTCTGCTTCGGTGAGGTGACAGCTCGCGCAACGAGTCGATGCGCCGCGCTGCTCGTGACAGCTCGTGCACTCGCGCATCGTCGGTAGATCCAGCCGCGTCGCCAGGGCGCCCTCTCGCACGCGTCGATGACAGCCCTCGCACCGGACGCCAGCGGCCGCGTGGCGACGATGGGAAAACCGAAGATTCGCGGGAGGAATCTCGACCCGCGCCACGACCGTCGGCCGCGAAGGATCGAAGCCGACGTGACAGGCGTCGCATCGCGACGCAGGGGTCGAGGCGCGGCCCGGCTCGCGGCGATCGATCGAGTGACAGCTCGAGCACACGTTTTCATCGGGCAGCAGTCGATCCTCGACGCGATCGCTGCGGGTGGCGTCGCGGTGGCAGCGCTCGCAGGTGACCCCGCCGATCGCGAGGTGCTGTCGATGGTCGAAGCGAAGCGAAAGTCGCTGCGTGGGATAGATCGCTCGCGACGGCCCGCCGTCGTCGCTCCCGCGCTCCCACACCCGCGGGACGCGCGCGAGCGTCCCCGCCCCCGAACGAATCCCGCACGCTGCTCCGAGCGCGATCAACGCGAGCAACCACAGCCACGATCGCGGCGCGCGCTGTGCAGTCATGGCTGAGCTCCGATCACGAGCGTCGCTTGAACGCGCGCCCGATGCCCGACGATGGCGTTGGCGTCGTATTCGCCGTCGACGTGAAGCCAGGCGATCGGCCCGAGCTTCGCTGCAGCCCCTGCCACGAGCGCCAGCGTAGGCCCCGAGCGCTCGGGGCGGCTCGCGTCGTAGTTGCCCCACAGCGAGGCTCTCCCGTCGAATCGAAGGCGCCCCGCCCATGGCTCGAACGCAGCATCGACGTCGACGCCACCGCGCGCTCCGACGGCGCCGACCTCGCCGACGGCGCGAGCGCCGAGGTCCCACGCGGTCCCGTCGTACACGAACGAAAACGTCGCTCCGCCGTGCCATCGGTCGCCGCTCGAGGGAGCGTTGGTCGACGGTCCCGACTCGGCCTGCGCGTACCGTCGACCGTGCGCGATCGCCGAGATCATCCACGGACCTCGAGCCCGCGACGCGACGCGCAAGCGCGCCTCGTCCACGCTGTCTGCCCAGATCGACGCCCAGATCGAGCTCGGGTCGAAGGTCGGTCGAACGCGCTCGAAGCCGGCGTCGACAGACAGGCCAGCCATTCGGTTTTCGTAGCGAACCGACCCGCCGAGCACAGAAAACGCCCGATGCGGAAGCGAGTACGCCGCGCGTCCCTCGAGCCGAACTCGCGGGTGCAGCTGCGCGTCGATCGCGGCGCCAAGGCGCTCTTCGCTCGTTCCGTCGGCGGTCCATACGCGGCGATAGGTCGCCCGCGCAAACGCAGGCATCCAAGGCGCGGTCTCGATCGCGACGGCGACGACCGGCGCGTGCTTGGAGTCCGTCACAAACGGCGCGAGCGACGGCTCCCACGCAGAGCGATCGAGCCGAAGCACTCCGTCGCGCTCGAAGCGCGCGTTCGAGAGCGCGAAGCCACCGCGCACCTCGAGGCCGCCGTACACCTCCACCGTCGCGAAGCGACCGAGGTACGCCCGCGCCCGCGCGCCGTCGAACGCGAAGAACCCCAACACGTCGGACGAGAGCACCCGACCGACCCGCACGTCGAGCAGGCCGCGAAACAAGTTGCTCGCGTCGAAATACGCGTACGGCAGATCCACGCTTCGCCGCTCGAATCCCGGCACAAAGTCCGTACGCCGCTCGCGCGTCGTCTCTTCGAGGCATCGCCCCGCGAGCCCGCCGCACGAGTCACCAAACTCACCGTCGAACCGAAGCCGCACGCGAAGCGCGAGCGACGGCGCGCGCTCTCCGAACGAATGCGTGACCGCGAGCGTAAGCGTCTGCGTAAACCGCCGCGTCGAGAGCACGGGCGTCCCGAACGGACCTCGCACTTGATATGCCTGCGCGAAGCTCTCAGCGTGAACGTCGTACTCGATCGCGCCCGCCGAAAGACTCACGAGCGACACGCACGACGCGGCCGAGGTCGCGAGCGCGCGGAGAGCTCGAGCGCGCGCGCCCGACCGCCATCTCATCGCCGACGCTCGCGCAATCGCAAGGTTTCTCCCGTCCGTGCTTCGAGCGCTCGATGGCTCTGTGAGACGCCGCTTCGGCGTCCAGCGCGCCGCGTGCGATCAGCGCCGATCGCTGACCTTCGTGCCGCCAAACAATCGCGTCAGCTCGTCGTCGTAGTGGTCTGCCACGGCGCCCACCACTTGAAGAATGTACCGAACCTCGCTGGGATCGAGGTCCCGCGTCGGCCGCTCGGACACCGCCACGACGCGATCGTCGTGCACGCCGAAGGCGACCGATCCGAGCCCGCTCGCGTTGAGCTCGAGCAATCGCCGAAAGAGCGCCGCCTCGTTGCCCCGGTCGATCACGATGATCGGCGAGACAACCCGCAGAAAAGGCGCGTCCTCGCCGGGCCGCGGAGAGCGCAGAAAGATCGCCACCGCAGCGCTGCCGCGCATGAGGGACCACGCCTTTCCTCCCCCTGGCGCGGGCATTCGAACGCTCGCAGCGTCGATCCCGAGCGCGGTAATGGTCTCTTCGACGAGCCGCGCGGCTCGCGTGATCTCTTGCTGAACTTCGTCCTCGAACACGGTCACGGCTTGGGGTGCCTCCAACCCTGGATTCGTCAACGGACGACCCATCGCTGTCAAGCTTCGCCCGCGGGCAACCGTCGATCCCGTGAGCGCCCGTTGCTGCACGTATCCGACACGCAACCGATGCGCTATCTCTGCGGGGGTCATGGCGACCATCCGACTCATCGTGCGCTACGACGGCGCCGCGCTCTCGGGGTGGCAACGGCAGCGCAACGCGCGGACCGTGCAAGAAGAGCTCGAGCGATGTGCCAGCGAAATGGCTGGCGAAACGGTGCGAATCCACGGCGCCGGCCGCACCGACGCGGGTGTTCACGCGCTGGCGCAGGTGGCCTCCTTCGAGACGCAAGCCAAGATCCCGATGAAGGGCTGGCGGCTGGGGCTGAACAGCAAGCTCCCTCCCGAAATCTCCGTGATGGAGGCTCGAGAGGTCGGCGACGGATTCGACCCGCGTCGAGCCAGCGCGGGAAAGCGCTATCGTTACCTCATCCTCAACTCGCCTTCGCGCGATCCGCTGTTTCGCGACCGCGCATGGCACGTTTTCGATCCGATCGACGTGGCCGCGCTCGATCGCGGCGCGCAGAAGCTCGTTGGATCCCACGATTTTCGTGGCTTTCGCGCGGCCGACTGCGAGCGCGACAGCACCGTGCGACAGCTCTTTCGACTGCGCGTGATCGAGCACTACGGCGGCGTTCGCTCGTTGCTCGCGCTCGAAGTCGAAGGAACCGCGTTTCTCAAGAACATGGTTCGAATCATCACCGGAACGCTCGTCGACGTCGCCCGCGGTCGCCTCCGCGAAGAGACCGTCAACGAGGTGCTGGCGACCGGCGATCGCACACGTGCGGGAATCACCGCCCCGCCGTACGGTTTGTACCTCGACGAAGTCTGGGTACGACCCGAGTATCGGATGCCCGACGACTCGCTGTCGCTTCGGCCCGACTATGCCGACGCGATCCTCGAGGCGACCGCGCGCAGCCAAGACGAAGACTCCGACGACGAGTGACCCCCGCGCCCATCCGTTAACATCTCTGCCACTTTGTTGGTTGCCATGCGAACTGCGCTCGCGATCTGCCTCTCGACCCTCTTTTTGCCCACGATCGCCGCTGCGCAGGTCGCACCGAAGCTGTGCGTCGCCGTCGCTCGCGATCCCGACACCACCACGCGCGCCGTCGCCGAACGCGTTCACGTCCTCGCATCGCGGAGCCCTGCGGTTCGAACCGTGGGCGACGACACCGCCCGCGGCGCCCTTCGCGGCGAAGCCGGCACGAGCCCGATGGACGCCACGCTCACGGCGCTCGTGGCGCACCGGCGAGCGCTCGCGTTCGTAGACGCCGACGCGCGACCGCTCGCCGCCATCGCTGACGCGCTCGGCTGCGCGCAGATCGCCGTCGTCTCCGCGACGCCCAGAGGAATCTCGTTGCGGCGCTTCGACGTCCTCGCGAGCCGGTACGACGACGCGACCGACGCAGCGTCGCTCACCGACGCCGCCCTCGCCGCCCGTCTCGGCCTCGCAGCTCCCACCGCGGCGAGCAGCACGTCCACCGCGCCATCCAACACTGCCACGACCTCGACCGCAGCGTCGACGACAACGCAATCCGGCGCAACGACCGCCGCCAACCCAACAACCACGACTGCGAACACCGCGACGACCACTGCGACCAACGCGACCGCTGCGAACACTGCGAACACGGCGACCGCTGCGAACACTGCGACGGCAACCACTGCCGCTGCGACCACTCCTGCGCGGGCGGTCGCGAGCGGCACGACGTCGGGCCGCGTCGCAACGCCAGCAACGGGAGGACGCGCAGACCCTCGTGTGACCGTTGGTCCCGCGCAACCCCCGGCGCGATCGACGCCCGTTTGGGCGTGGGTCGTCGCTGGAGTGGCAGGCGCTGGGCTGGTCGGCGCGTTCATCGCCTCGCAGACGATTGGCCCTTCCGTTCCGCTCGTACGGGTCTCAGGTCCAGGTTCGTCGCCATGAACGCTCCTTTGCTTCAGCGTTTCCTGTCGTTGTTGTTGGCGCTCGTGATGGCGCTGGGCAGCACCTCCGTCGCGCATGCGCAGTCTGCAGCGACGGACGCAGAGCTCTCGCGAACGGCGCGTGACCTCGTGACCGAGGCGCCCGACGGGCGCGCGCTCACGATTCCATCACGACCCGCGGGGTACACCGTCGAGCGCCGCGGCCCGGTCACCATCGCGTATCCACCGAACCTCGCGTCCACCCTTCGTCGCACGCTCGACAACGTCGATCGCGACCTCGCATCGCTTCAAGCGCAGTTCGGCTTGCGCTCGCTTCCTGCGCTCGAGATTCGCCTCGTCGCCGACCCGGACGTCATGCGCCAGCTCGCTCCGCCCCAAGCGCCTCCACCAGCATACGCAGTGGGCGTCGCGTATCCGTCGCTCGGACTCACGCTCGTGTCCGCGAGCGCGCCGCGCACGTGGGAGGCGTCCGACGTTCGACGCGTGTTGCGTCACGAGCTGTCGCACTTGCTTCTCGCTCACGCCACGAATCACGCGCCGCTTCCGCGCTGGTTCTCCGAGGGCGTGGCGGTCGAGCAGGCCGGAGAGCACTCGTGGGAGCGCTTCGAAGAGCTCGCGCGAGCGAGCGCGTTCGACCGACTGATTCCGTTTCACGAGCTCGACGCTGCGTTCAGCGACCGCTCGTCGCGCGTCGACCTCGCGTACGCGCAAAGCGCGGATTTCGTCGGTTTTTTGCTGCGAAAAGACGGTCACGCGCGGCTCGGCGTGTTCGGTCAGCACCTCAGCACGGGCGTCGTGTTCGACGAGGGAATGCGTCGCACATGGGGCATGTCGCTTCGCTTCGCGGAGAACTCTTGGAAGGACGAGGTCAAGAACCGTCACCTCCTCTTGCCGTTCGTGCTCGGCAGCTCCGCGCTGTGGCTCGGCTCGGCGGTGCTCTTGTTCGTCGCGTATGTCCGCTCCAAGCGCCGCGGCCGTCGCATCATGGCTCGCTGGGCCGAGGACGAGGCGCGCGCCGATCGCGCGGTCGCGCAGGGCGTCGTGATCCCCTTTACGCACCGAGCGCCGACGGTCGTCGAGAGCGTTCCAGAGGCCGCGAGCGCCGCGGTCAATGGTGACAGCGCAGGCCCCGATCGATCGTCGCGCAGCGTCAAGAACGACGACGTCGCAGCGGGCGGGATCGTCGTGTTTCTTCCGTACGCGCGGAAGAAGCCCGAACAACTCCCCAACTGACCCCCCGTCTAGTTCCCCAGCGCTGCGAGTCGCAGCTCAGTCGCTGACGCGAGGCGCGGTCGGCAGGAAGATGTTGAACGAGAAGTTCACCATCTGGTTCCAGCGGAAGGTGCGGTCGTTGGAGTCGAGGACGAAGCGTCCACCCGGCTGACCCATCGCGACCGTGTTGTTCATGGGCGAGACGAGGTAGTCCGGCGATCCCGCGCAAGACTGCATCCCGTTGCCGCCGCACGTTCGTGCAGTGGTGTTCTCATCGGTGCCCGAGGTGTTCCACGCGAAGGGAAACGCGCGGTACTCGACGGAGAACGACAGGAATCGGTTGATGTAGAAGTTGAATCCAGCGCCGAACATGCCGGTGAACGCGGGGCGCGTCGAGCGCGAGTTTGCGCCGACCTGGCTGTCGAGGACTCGCTGCGAGCCGGCCGCCGAGAGCATGCTCGACTGCGGATCGAGCTGATCGAAGTCCCTGCGCTCGGTGACGAGCACCAACGCCGGCGCCGCGAAGATCGAGATGTCAGCGTCGACGAAGACGTTCTGAAACAGCGCGAACTTTCCTCGGAGCGGCGTCACAGAGAGCTGCGGCAACGCAAGGATGAAACCCATCGTGCCGAGCTGGGAGATGAAGTTCTCTTGCGTGGGCACGTTGAACGACGGACGAAACAAATTCGTCGCTGCGCCGCCCATGGGGTCCATGAGCCCGGCGTACCGCCTCGCGTTGTCCGCGAGCGACGTCGGGATCTGAATCGCCGCATAGCCAGCGTACAGACCGATCCCGAAGATGTCGTTGAAGTGGTATTGCAGGTTGAGCCCCGGAACCATCGCGCGATTGAAATCGTCTTGCAGCGTGATTCCAAAGGACGGGGAGATGACGACTCGACCCGCGCGATACTGCACGCAGCGCCGACAGGATGCGGCGCCGGCCAGCGGACCGCGGATCTGAATCTCTTGAGCCATCGCAGAGGACGCAACTGCCGTCGCTCCGAGGAACGCTACCGCTCCAATCCAACGCTTCATGACCTTTGTGCCCTCTCGCGAGTCGTGGTCCTTCACAGCCATGGTGTCCGCGATCACTTCTGCAGACGGAACGACGGGTTGAACGGGAACATCATCGTGAGACCCACCTGGATCATCACGTTGTCCGTGAGCTGCGTCTGCCCGAACCACGTCGCTGGATCGTAGCGAGAGCCGCAGAGCGGGCCGGTGCCCATGCCCGCCGAAGCCTGGCAGGGCGCCATCGCGTCCGCCGGGGGCGGGTCGGGAACACCCGGCGTGCCGATGCGAAGGCTCTCGAGCCGCTCGGGATAAATGTAGTTGCGGATCTCCGCGACGAAGCCGATCCAGCGGTTGAAGAACACGCGAAGACCGATGCCGGCGTTGAAGAGGATCGCGGTCTGCCAGTCGAAGCGCCGCACTTCGGGGTCTACGACCGGGATCGGCCGCGTGCGCGTAATGCCCACGCCGGCCATCAGGTAGAAGTCGTAGTGAAAGATGAAGCGGTTGAACATCAGGAACTTGCCGTACACCGGCACGTACGTGAAGTTCGCCTGCGCGAGGAGCTGGTACTCGTTGATCGGCACGACGAGGCCGATCGAGCGAGACGCGCGGAGATCCACGTCCGACCGTCCGTTGAACGGCTGGTTGAACATGAAGTTCGCGCCGGCCGCGAGCACGTTGGTGATCCAGTAGTTCGCCGCGAGCCCGAGGCCCGTGTGCGACACGTACGGGTCGTTGAGCGAAATACCGACGGTCGGCTGCAGCTCGAACCGGCGGTTGCGAAGCGCGTAGATCTGCTGGACGGCGAAGATCCGTTCGTTGATCGGACGGGCCTGCGCGCGAACCTCGGGTCCGCCCACGCCATCGAGTCCGCCACCGCCGATGTCGCCGGTGCCTCCGGATCCCGCGGGGTCACCCGTCCCACCGGTGGCGCCGGCGGCACCCGTATCCGGGGTGTTGGCCGGCGTTCCAGAGCCGTTCGCTTCGTCGGTAGTGAAGGTCATCCCTCCGCCGTCGCCGCCTTGGTCTCCAGTTGGTTGTGGTTGCTGCTGTTGAGTGTTGCGTCGCTGGGCGAGCGCCGTGGTGGGCGCGGTCGCGAGCGCGACGGTCAACAGTGCTTTGGCGATCGTTCGGGGACGCATCGGCGTTTCCGTCACTCCGGTTCCGGTAGAGCTGTCATCGCCACTGTGGCGACGATCGGGGTGAACGACTGTAACCCTACGAAAATACTAAGGTTTTTCGAAAGCAGCGGGACTATATCATGCAGCGGATTCTTGCGGCAACACCAAAACTCTCCGCAAGAACGCGGCAGTTTTCTGCAGCAACACCGCTGTCTTCTGGCTCACGCAGCGCCCTCTGACCCCTCGCCCTCGCTCGAGGCAGAGAAGAGCGCTTCGGAGAACTCTTCAGCGTCGAACTCACGAAGGTCGTCGACCTTCTCGCCCACGCCGACGAACCGCACGGGAATCTTGTGCTCTTCGCAGATCGACAGGATCACTCCGCCCTTCGCGGTTCCGTCCAGCTTGGTCAGCACGATGCCCGTGACGGCGAGCGCCGTCTTGAACTCGTTGACCTGCACCACCGCGTTCTGCCCCGTGGTCGCGTCGAGCACGAGCAGGATCTCGTGCGGAGCTCCCGGCAGCGCCTTGTTCGCCGCGTCGCCGAGCTTGCGCAGCTCGTCCATGAGCGGCGTCTTGGTGTGCAGGCGTCCCGCGGTGTCCGCGATCACGACGTCAGCGCCGTCCTTCACCGCTTGTTGAACGGCGTCGAACACCACCGCGCTCGGCTTCGTCAGGTCCTTGCCCTTGACCGTCTGAACGCCGACGCGCTTGCCCCACGCCTCGAGCTGCGCCACCGCGGCCGCGCGGAACGTGTCGCCCGCGGCGAGATACACCTTCTTGCCCTGCTCCTTGTAGCGAGCCGCCAACTTGCCGATCGTCGTCGTCTTGCCGACGCCGTTGACGCCCACCACGAGGATCACCAGCGGACCGTCGCTCTTCTTGATCCCGAACGGCGCCGCGGGAACGTCGATGACCTCCCGAGAAACATCGCGCAGCGTCTGCCACACGAGCGAGTCGTTGCCGAGGTCCTTCTTGTCGAGGCGATCCTTCAGCACCGCCAGCAGCTTCTCGGTCGTGTGCACGCCGACGTCGCCCGTGAGCAACACCTCTTCGATCTGCGTCACGAGCTCGGGCGAGAGCTCTTTCTTGCCCGAGAAGATCCCGACGAGCTTCTGCACCCACGACGTTCGCGCGCTCTTCAGCCCGGTCTTCAGCGCAGCGACGTCCTTCTTGGGCGCGCGGGTCTCGGCCTTCGCTGGCGCGCGCGCGGCAGGCGTCTCGACGACCGCGGGCTTGGTCACAGGGGCCTCGGACACTGGTTCGACCGCCGGTGCGACCACGGGCTTCGCGGCCTCGACGGGCGCTGCTTTCGCCGGCTCGCTCGACTCGACCGGAGCGGCCTTCGCGGGCTCGCTCGACTCGACCGGAGCAGCCTTCGCGGGCTCCGCTGCCTTCGGCTTCTCTTGCGCGGGCTCTGCCGCCTTCGGCGTCGTGGCAGCTGCGGGCTTCGACGCTTCGGGCTTGGACGCGGTCGCTGCGACCTTCTCGGGCTTGGACGCGGTGCTCGGCGCCTCCTTCGGAAGCTGCGCGCCAGCCTTCGGCGGAGGCAACGCCGCGTTTTCGCTCTCGCCGCTCTCGAGCGTCTCCTCCGCGGGCTTTCTGTTTCGGAGCACAAAGAAGACGATCGCTGCGATGACGACCAAGGCGATGACAGCGAGCAGAGCTGGGGGCATCGAGGGTTCTCTCGTGTGAAGGTGCGCGAGCGGAAATCGCCCGATCAGCACCTCACATCCGCACGATAAGTGAACTGAATTCCGCGCGTCAATGCTCCCCGTCACGTACGCGATCGGCCAACGCTCGAACCGCCGCGACCGTTTGCTGATCGGGCTCGGTCGGACCGTACGCGCCGCGCTCGGCAGCGTCGAACAACGGACGCAGCACTTTGGGCCCCTCGGTCGTCGTCTCGACCGCCTCGCGCAGGGTCGGACTCACCTTTCCGCCGGTCTGCGACGGCAGGTGCTCGCGCGCGACCTCGAACACCGCCTCGCGCCACGGCGCCAGCGCGATCCGGAGCCTCGCGGCTTGCGAGCGCTCGATCCGGACGCTGATTTCACGAGGAGCGTAGCCCTCGCAAAGCACAGACACCTTCACTTTTGCACCCCGCACGACGGGGCGGCGCTCGCCGCTCGCGAGCGGCGTGCCGTCGAGCAGGACCGTCGCGCCCTCGATCGGCAGCCCGGTCGTTCGATCTTCGACCGAGACCGCCAGCGTCGCCTCGGAGTCACCTTCGACGTGCTCGAGCGTGGCGCCGTCCTCGACCTTCGCCGCGGGAGGCGTCGATTCGCGACGATTTCGCAGCGCCCGCACGATCGCAAACGCGAGCAACCCCAGCCCGATCGGCGCCAGCGCAAACCGCCACGACACCGCGGCGAGCGCCGGCGGCGCGAGGTAGAATTCGCCGCTCTCTGCGCCAGAAAACCACGGCGTCGTCGGCACGAACACGACGCGAGCGCGAGCGCCCGCCACGAGCACTCTCGCGGGAAGCACCAGGTCGAACGAGCCGTTTCGATCGGTCAGCGCCGCGGCGAGCAGCTGCCGGTTGCTCTCGACGCGCACGGTCGCGCCCGCGACGCCGCCGCCCCGCCACGCGACCGCCCCGCGAAGGCCGAGCTGCCCTGTGCGCTCGTCGCGCGTCGGAGTCGCGACGATCGACGTCAACGCGCGGGCGATGAGCCGCCGCTCTGGCGAGAACAGCTCGCTTCCGCGCAAGACCACCGCCGCGCGAACCGCTCTCACCCCTGGCGTGACGAAGCGGCTGTTGTCGATTCGTGTCGCAGCGCGGCCCGTCGCGTCGGCCTCGCTCGTCGCGACCCGATCTCCGTCGACGTAGAACTGCACGACCCAGCCGCGGGGATTGACCGCGGCGACCGCGCCCGTGTCCACCGACGCGATGAGATCGATCGCGGCGCGCCCGTCGATGTCCACCGACGAAGGCGCGAGCAGCGACACTGAGACGAACGGCGCATCCAGGTCGATCCGAAGCTGCGATATCGCCGCCGAGTGCGTCGAATCGCCAGCGAACTGCGCTCGAAGGTCGACCACGCGCGTCCCCGGCGAGACCGCAATCTCGATGTTCGTGTGTCCGTTATTGTCCGTGCGGGCCTGGATGGGCGGGCGCGTTCCGCTCTCGACGCGCACGGTCCCTCGCACCCCAGCGCCCTTGTCATCCCGCAACGACAACGCGAGCCTCACACCCAGCCGATCCGGCCGAACCGTCGGCGCTACCCTCAGCTCGGTCGGCGCGAGCACGCGGAGCGTAAACGCCTCTCCGTTAGACGCACACAGCACGACTGCGCACCACGCTGAGACCGCTCTGACCACCAGAACGGTGAGCGTGACAAAGCTGCGCTGCGTCTGCAACCGCTGCGCGCGGGTCCGGGCCGTTGATGACATGCGAACAACTGAGTGCATGAACCGGGAAGAGCGTCGTCTATACTCCGCCCCGATGGATCGACGCCCCACCGCCAGACGCCCTTCGCGCCTGGTCGTCGCCTTCCTCGCGCTCGCAGCGCTCTGCGGTCGCGAGTCGATCGCCCACGCGCAGAGCGCGCGCGCGAGCTTTTTGCTTCAAATGCTGAGAAGCAACCCAGAGCCTCGCGTTCGGACCAACGCCGCGTTGCGCTTGGGAGAGCTGCGCGAACCCGCGTCGGTCGTCCCGATGGTCGACATCCTCAACACCGAGCGCGACGCGACGGTGCAAGCGACGATCATCGCGACGCTCGCGTCCATCGGCGATCCGCGCGCGCTTCCGGCGGTGCAGCAGGCGACGCGGTCTTCCTCGCGCGACGTCGCAGCGCAGGCGCGCCGCGCGGTGGGACTCCTCCAGGCCGCCGCATCGACCGCAGTTGGGACGAACAACGCCGACTCGACGAACGGGACGCCGACGCGATCGAACGCCACCCCCGTCGTGCTGATCGCCACGGGCCGAGTCAACGTGCAGAGCGGCGTTCCTTCGTCGCTCCAGAGCTCGGCGCAGCGCGCGCTCGAGAGCGCCCTCGACGCGCGCGGAGAGGTCGTGCGTCACTCTGGCTCGACGGCGCAGGCCTCGAGCACGATCCGCACGCGTAGACTGCGCGGCGCGCATCAGTTCGACGTGAATATTCAGTCTGTGACCCAGCAGGCAAACGGGGTTCGGGTCGCGGTGTCGATCGTCGTTTCGACCTTCCCCGGTCGCGCCTACGAGTTCGACTCTTCTTCAGCCGTGACCGTGAGCGGCGGAGGAGGCGATCCGCAGCAAGGCGCGATCTCGACGGCGATGACCGCCGCCGTTGGACGCGCCCTCACGCAAGTGCTCTCGACGATCCGATGAAACCCCGCACACACAACGGTCGTACAGCAGCGGGTGACAGAACGCAGCCCGCCGCGCGCCGCTCGGCGTTTTGCGGCGAATCGTCGCGCGTCGCGCTACACTCTCTCGCGCTGAGGTCTCCATGATCACTACCTCGTCTGCGGACAACACCGCGGCGCACGGCGCCCAAGGCGCCCCGCCGAAGCGACTGCTTCGCAACTACCTGCTCAACCCGCGCTTTCAGCTGAAGTACACGGCGATGATCTGCGGCGTCGCGCTGGTGCTGAGCACGGGCCTCAGCGTCATCGTGTTTCGCAACGCGAACGCTGCGCGCATTCAAGCCGAGCACGCTGTCTCGCAGGCCGAGGTCGCGTTTCGAGAGTCCAAGACCAGCGCCGAGATTCTTCACACCAACACGATGATGAACGTCGGGGACAACCCCGAGCTCGTCGCGCAGATCAACAGAGACCTTCGCCGGGCAGAGGCCGAGCTCACCGCCAAGCTCGCCGAGTCGCGTCAGTCGCGAGAGAACATCGAGCGCAACTACGCGCGCCTGAAGATCACGCTCTTTGTCGGGGTCGCGCTGCTCGTGCTGCTGCTCGGGCTGAGCGGCATCGTCATCACGCACAAGCTCGTGGGGCCTGTTTTCAAGTTGAAGCGCCTCCTCCGCACCGTCGGAAAGGGCAACCTCGACATCCGCGAGCGCCTTCGAAAGGGCGACGAGCTCGAGGACCTGTTCGACGTGTTTCTCGAGATGGTGAACTCGCTGCGAAAGAGCCAGTCCGACGAGATCGCTCAGCTCGACGCAGCGATCGCCGACGCGCGCGCGGGCAACGCCCCGGCGTCGTCGATCGAGAAGCTCGAGGCGCTTCGCGCTCGGATGCAGGCGACGCTCGAAGCGCCCCAGCGCTGAGCCCGACCGCCCTCAGGGACGACGCACCCGACCGTCGCCGTCGAGCATCCACGGCCCCGTCGGCACCGAACGAATCACCGACGCCACGCGATCGCGCTGGTCAGCGTTGATCAACCACTGCGTCTCGACGAAGCCGTCGACTACCGTCGTGCGAATGCGCGCCGAGTCGTCGTCGATCAGCAGCTTGGCGAGCGCAGACGACGCGAGCCCCGCGTCGCCTTGCTGAAACAGCGTACGGACCGCCTGAAAGCGAACGTCCTCGGTGAAGTCCGCGAGAAACGGGAGGACCGCCGCCGGGACGCGAGCGTCCTTCTCTTCTTCGAGCTCAGCGATGATCTGCGCCTTGCGGTCCGCGTTCTTCGAGTAGCCCGTGTCGAACTCCGAGAGCAGCGCGAGGAGCTCGCCGACGAGCCGCTCTCGATCGACGATCTTGCGCAGCATCTTGACCGGCCAGTTGAGCGCCTCGGCCGTGCGAAGATAGTCACACACTGGCTCGACCGCGTTGTCTGGTGCCGCCACGATCGAGTCGAGGATGTACTGCTTCTCTTCGCGGTCGGTGATCGACGGATCGACGGTGAAATTGAACCGAGGGAGCACTGCCCGCCACGCGTCCGCCGTCCCCGACTTGCAGAGAAACTCGATCGACGCGAACCGGTCGGGGCTGAGCGCTCGCTTGTCCATCACGCGCTCTGCGTGCTTGCTGAGCGTCTTGTCGTCCGCGGATTGCGCCTTCGCACCGCTCTTGGTTTTGAAGAAATCAAACAAGCCCATGACTATCGTCCTCGAATGCTCCCAGTGATCGACCGCGGAGCAGTCGGCGCTATTCCGCGGTTACGTCGCCGCGTCAAGCTCCCTGATTCACCCTACGCTCCCCCGGCGAGCTCGGCCGATCCCGTTTCGGCCCTCTGACCCCGAGAGATCAGGCGCCCTCGGACGGTCCTCGACCAGAAGGAGGACGAGACACACGCCCTGCCTCGTCGCTCTCTTCTTCGCCCGTCAGGGTCTGAACGAGCTGATTGATACGGTAGACGATCCCGCCGAGCTCGGCGTGCTGCAGCTCGAGGCGGTGCGCCTGATCGCCATTGATGATCTTGAGGAGCCCCTCTTCGATCACTTCGATCGGCTGGAGCATCGAGTTCGTCACGAGCACGTTGAGGACGATCATGAGAACGAGCGAGATCAGGCTCAGGTACACGATCGGCAGCGCCATGCCCGTCGCAGGAGCCTGCGCCGCAGTGACGTCCGCCAGAACGACGTAGCCGGGGCGAACGGCGCCGGCCCGGGTCGGGCGGTGCAAGCCCGGCACAGAGCGAGCGGCGATTCGGAAGCGATGGCCGCCGATCTCGACCTCGCGAGGAGGGACCGTTCCGTCGCTGTTGAGCGTCGCGGCCAGGTTGCTCGAGTTGGCCCAGGCGATGATCGCGGTCTTCTCGGTTTGCGTTCCGAACGAGAGGCTCTGGAGCGCGAAGCGATCGCCCTCGCGGACAATGTATCCGACGTCCGCGCCGAGCCGAGCCTTGTCCTCGGCAGCGATGCTGTCTGCGAGCTCGTAGCCGACGACGGCCAGGCCAGTCACGTGACCGTCGCGAGAGATCGGCGCGATGACCACGTCGAACCACTTCGTGTTGTCATAGCGAACGTAGTCGTGCACCGCGTTGCCGGCTTGGAGCGCCACGCCCACGGCCTCGAACTCGTTCTTCAGGTCGCGGCCCACTTCCTGGCGGGCATCGACGTTGCGGGCGAGCACTCGTCCCTGATCGTCGGTCACAGCCACCACGTCCGCAGGCCGCGGACGGCCCTGCGGGTAGCTCTCGCCGAGCGTCCTGGCCAGTCGCTGCGCGAACTCGAACGCCGCCTGGCTCCGGGCCGTCGTGTTCGTGGCGCCGAAGACCTCCCGCGCTGCTTCGGAGTTGGCCTGCGCTACGACGAGGCTCTGAAAGCGATCGCCTTGCGCGGTGCGCAGCGCGTCGAACAGAACGACGCTGCGCTCGACCATCGGCCCGATGTCCCGCGAGAGCGCGTCGGTGATCGACGCCCGCACCCACAAGAGCGACACGACACACGCGAAGAGCAGTGCGAGAACGTTTCCTGCAATCAGTTTCCAACGCATAGATTCGCTCCGTGGTGCGCCCGAGGACTTCGGTCGTCACGTGTAGATTTGAACCGTGAATTTCCGCAGTTTGGCGCGCGAGAACTCCGCCGCTGCGATTTGCGCCGGAGTGCCTCCTCAGCCCCTTGGCGCGACCTCGCGACGGCGCTAGTCAAAGCGAAGTAACACCCTGCGAAACACGCGGTCAAGACGCTCTTGCTCGTGCACAATCCTCCAAGACGCCCTTGCACTCCGATCCTGCCCCCTCAGAAATCATCGCCGAAGCGTTCGATCCGCGAGGCGATGCGCACGTCGCCCCGGGTTTTCACCCCGAACGTCCCGAGCGGCTTTCCGCCGCCCGACGCGGTGTTCGGGCCGCCGCCCCCGACGCGCTGAGCATCGCTGTCCGGGAGCCGACGCTCGACGAGCTCGCGCGCGTGCACTCGGCCCAGTACATCGAGCGCCTCGATCAGTCGCTGCGGCGCGGGCAGGGTTTCTTGGACGGCGATACGTTTTTCTCCGCTGGATCGAGGACCGCCGCGTGGGGTGCGGCCGGCGCCGCGCTGAGCGCCGTGGACGCAGTCCTCGACGGCCACGCGAGGCGCGCGATCGTGCTGGCCCGGCCGCCCGGCCACCACGCGACACGCGACCGCGCCATGGGCTTCTGCCTGCTCAACAACAGCGCGATCGCCGCGGCCCACGCCAGAGCGCGAGGGCTGCAACGGGTGGCGATCGTCGATTGGGACGTTCACCACGGCAACGGAACGCAGGACATCTTCGATCGCGACCCCTCGGTGTTGTTCGCGTCGATCCATCAGTGGCCGCTCTATCCTGGGACCGGACGGGCCGACGACGTCGGTCAGGGAGAGGGCGTCGGGTCGGTGCTCAACATTCCGCTGCCGGCGGATTCGAACGGAGCGAGCTATGCGGCCGCCTTCGACCGCGTGCTCTTGCCGGCGCTCGAGGCGTTTGCGCCGGGCCTGGTGATCATCTCCGCGGGCTTCGACGCGCACGAGCGCGACCCCCTCTCTTCCATGCGCCTGCGGTCGTCGGACTATCGATGGATGGCCTCGCAGCTCGCCGCGCTCGCCGATCGTATCGGACACGGACGAGTGATCCTCGCGCTCGAGGGCGGCTACGACCTGCGCGCGATCGAGCAGAGCATCGGCGAGAGCGTCACCGGGCTTCGCGAGGGTGCGAGGTCGGAGCTCCCGCGTCCCGAGGGTCCCCTCGCCCAGGAGTCATCGGACGCGCTTCGCGCCGTACTCAAAGTGCAGCGGCAGTACTGGCCAGCGCTGCGCACCTGACCTTCAGCGTGCCGCGCGAGCACGATCGCTGACGCGGACACGCTCGGTGCGTCCCGAGCCGGCCTCGACAAACCACGCGATCACGGCGCCGGTCATCAGAGCCACGCCGGCCGAGAGCGCGATCGAAGAGCCGAGCAGGAGGTTGTCTCGATTGCACGTCAGCGGAGTCATCCCGTTCGTGCCGTCCGGGCCCGTCGTGCCCATCACGGGGTTGCACGCGTACGCCGTGACGTACGGCATCGCGACCGGCGGATTGGTGCACCCGGCGCCGTTCGGCGGGTCGACACAAGAAATGGGTGAGTTGCCGTCCGGAAGTGGACCGGGGCGCTGCGTGACCGCTGCGATTCCGAGGACCGCGCCCGCCACCAGCGCCGCAGCACCGGTGCCGCCCAGCGCGAAGCTCGCGATGTGCGGCGCAGGCTGCGTGCGAAATCGCGTCGCCTCTCCGAGCACCACGTCCGCCCGACCCGTTTCGCCCGGGCGCGCTCGAACGATGCCCTGCCAGAGCTGATAGCCGTCCCGCTCGACGCTGAGCCGACGAGTGCCAGGAGGCACTTCGAGGCCGCTCGCCACAGGGCTGGTTCCGACGACGCGGTCGTCGATTCGAACCGTCGCTCCGGGCTGGCTCACGTTGATCGTGAGCATCGCTCGGCCGTCCTGCTGTCGCGCTGCGTCCCGGCGTCGACGCGCGAGGTCGCGCAGCTCACGAATGCGCGCCTCGGTCTCTGTTCGATCCTGCGCGTTGACCTTGTCGCGCAGATAGCGCTCGTACGCGGTGGCGGCTTCCTCGTACTCGTTGAGCAGCTCGTGCGCTCGACCGATGTTGTAGTGCAGGTCTGCCGACGGCGCGGCGCGGTTGGCGAGCTCGAAGTATCGGATCGCCTGGCGATAGTCCTGCCGTGAAAACTGGCTGAGCGCGCAGCGAATAAACCCCTGTGAAATCTGGGCGGAGCTGACGGTCGACGACGGCTGAGACGGGGCAGCGCCCGCGTTCGCCGGAGGCGTCTCATCAGGGAGCGAAGGCAGATTTGCGCACGGATCCGCGGCGCCTTGCGCGAGTGCATCAGCGCTCGCGCAGACCAACGCAGCGCCGACAGCGACGCGAACCATTCGAAGCATCACGACGGATCGAGCGTAGCCGGTTCTGCGACGCGAACGCGAGTCGAAGACGACGATTCCCGCACCTGCAGCGCGAGGTTATCGGAGAGAAAGCAGCGCGCCGAGGGTTCTCGAAGAGAATTTCGGTGTGCGCAGGAGGCTCTCGTATCGCAAACAGAGAGCGATTGGTTTTGTGTTGCGGCGAGCGGTGAGCCGCGCAGCGAAGCGACGCCTCGCGCGAGTCAGCGGGCAGCCACGCCGCGGGCTTGCGTTGGCGTCGAACGCTCGCCAGGAAGCACGACAAAGTTCACGACGAGTCCAATGAGGACAAGCGCTCCGGCACCAATCAGGAGCTTCTTTGCGGTCGGGGTCATACGAACTGGTCTCCTTGTTGTGTTGTTCGACTCGCAGCCGTCGAACGATCCTCACAATCGTAGAGAAACGGCGTCCGGGTCGTCAACGATTAACTCACCCCGCTGGACCGCCTTCTGCGTTGGTCGTTCGACCTGCATCTGCGCTGTTGTAGTCGATCGTCGGCGTGCGCTCCGCCGCGTCGCGATCGAGCCGGCGAGCGAGCGAGCGAGCCCACACGACGCTGAGTCCAAAGGCAAACCCAGCGCGGAGCGCAGGCTCTCGATCGAGCGTCGATCGCAGCGGAAACCCAACTCGAGACACCTCGTCGCGAACCGTCGCACACACCGCCACGCGCCCTGCAGGCAGCGGCGCGGCGTCCCATCGCTGCTCGTGCCCGCGCTCGTCGCCGGACAGGCCGATCCAGCGGGCGCTCACCGATCGGCCCTCGCGCTGCATCGTCAGCATCCGAGCGCCCGATGAGCGCGCGACGCTGGCTTCGATCTCCGACCAGTAGCGCACGCCCTCGGCCGATCGCGACTCGACCCGCACGTTGCGCAGCGAGCGCCAGACCTGCGAATAACGCGCTGGATCGCTGATCCAACGGTCGAAATCGTGGATCGTGCCCGAGGCGCCGATGCACGCGCTCGCTTGGATCACCGCGCCGTTCGGCGCGAGCGTCACGGCGCCGATCGCTCCTCGCGAGCTTCCGACGAGCGCCCGCGCGTATTCTGGGAGCGGTGCGAGCGGAACGTTGTTGGGTGGCGTCGGCGCGACGGCCGTCCGACGCAGCCGACGCACGAGCGAGAGCGTGAGCAACAGGCTGACCGCAGCGGTCATCATCGACACGGCAGCGCCGCCCCGACTCGCGATCTGACGAAACAGCCAGTGGCCTTGGCTCGGATCACCCCACGAAGAGCAACAGACCAGCGTCCCACCGTCGGCGTCTTCGAACAGATCCCACCGCGCCGCGCCGGGCCCGAGATCCGACCGGACGATGGCAACGTCGATGCGACGGCCGTTGACCACGCGCAGCGCGGCGTTTGTCTCGAGATCGAAGATCGACGCGACCGCGTGAAACCGAAATCCGACGCTCGTGCCGCGCCTGCTCTGCACGGACACGTCGCGCAGCACGGTCATGAAGTCTCCGTAGCGCTCGGGCGTCGCGATCACCGAACGGACCTCGGCGATGGGCGCGGGAACCTTGCAGAGCACAGTGACCTTCGCCCGCGGTCCCGCGTCCATGTCGTCGACGAGCACCACGGCGCCCGACTCCGCCAGGCTGCGCAGCGTCGCCCGGGTCGCGGCGTCTGGCGCGCCGAGCAAGGGTCCCGGGCTGACCTGCGAGAGCGCGTCGAGGGCGATCGTCGAGGCCGAGGCGACTCCGACCGCGCCGGTGGCGAGCAGCGAACGGCGAGCGAGCTTGACGGACAGCGGTGACTGCAAGAAGAACCTCCAACGGGCAAGAAGGGTACGGAGTGCGCCAATGAATCTGACCGACAGAGTGAAGAACGTCACGGACAAGGCTGCGATGTTCGCGCGGGTCGCGGTGCGAACCGGGCTGTATCAGGGGATCACCCCGAAGGGTCTGCTCGGCGCTGTGCGGACGCTCGGCCTCGGAGGCTCGGGTCCCTCTGCCATTTTTCGGATCCACGGGCGAAATGCTCCCCACCGAATCGCCTTCGAGTATCGCGGCCGCGCGTGGACGTACGGCGGAATCGACCGTCGAATCGACCGAGTGGCCGCAGGCCTGCGCGCCGCGGGGATCTCGAAGGGAGACCGAGCGCTCGCGGTGTTGAAGAACAGCCCCGAAGTGTTCGTGATCAACTCGGCGATGTCGCGCATCGGCGCCGGAGCGGTGAGCGGTTCGTGGCGTTCGACGCCGAAAGAGCTCGACTATCTCGTGCGGCACTCGGGCGCCAAAGTGGTGTTCTTCGAAGACGAGGTCTCGGCTTCGATCGACGCGCTCGTCGAGCTCGGCGCGATCGAGAAGCGCAACGCGTACAGCGTCAACGGCGCGGTCGAGGGCTACTCATCGATCGACTCGCTCATGCGCGAGCCGCCTGCGAAGGCGGGCGAAGAGCAAGAGGGCACGGTGATCATCTACACCTCGGGAACCACCGGAAAACCCAAAGGTGCCGTGCGCAAATTCGCCACCGGGCAAATCGAAGGGTTCTTCGCGTTTATCCACGAGACCCCGATGCACGTCGAGGACCGCCACCTCGTTGTGTGCCCGATGTACCACTCGACGGGCCTCGGCTTCGCGGGGATGGCGCTGATGCTCGGCGCGACGTGCGTGATCGAGCGCGATTTCGAGCCCGAGCGGTTTCTCGCGACCATCGAGCGCGAGCGGATCACGACGGCGGCGATCGTTCCGACGATGTTGCACAGGCTCATGGCGCTGCCGGATCAGGCGTTTCGTCGGCACGACCTGCGGACGCTGCGCGCGCTGTTCTGCGGCGGCGCGCAGCTGCCTGGGCCCCTCGCGACCCGCACGCTCGAGCGGCTCGGCGACGTGCTCTACAACTTCTACGGCGCGACCGAGACGGGGCTCGTGACCGTCGCGACGCCCGCGGAGCTTCGTCGCGCGCCAGGCACGATCGGACACAGCGTTTTGGGCACAGAAATCGCGCTATTTGGCGACGATGGTCGTCCCGTACCCAGGGGTCAGGTCGGCGAGCTCTTCGCGCGCAACGCGATGCTCGTGTCCGGCTACCACGCCGACGACGACGCGACGCAGTCCTCGATGCGCGACGGCTTCTTCTCTGTCGGAGACCTCGCGATGCAAGACGACCACGGCTGCTTCCACATCGTCGGTCGCAAGCGCGACATGGTGATCTCGGGCGGCGTCAACGTCTACCCGGTCGAGGTCGAAGAGGTCATCGCGGCGCACCCCGCGGTCGCGCAGGCCGCGGTCATCGGCGTCGAAGACAGCGAGTGGGGCGAGCGGCTCCGCGCCTTCGTGGTGCTGCGTCTCGACGCGCACGTGACCGCAGCAGAGCTCAAGGCGTTTGTCCGCGAGCGACTCTCGGGCCCCAAGGTCCCGCGAGAGTGGGTCTTTCTCGAGCACCTGCCGTCCAACCCGACCGGCAAGGTGCTCAAGCGCGAGCTGCGCGAGTACGACGGCAACGTCGAGAAGTGCTGACCCCCACAGCGGAATCAGCGGAGACAAAACCGCCCGATCGAGAGCGGATGAGCGCCCCGATCAGGGCTCGATCTTGTCGACCCGCCGCTGATGCCGGCCGCCTTCGTACGCGGTCGCGTCGAACGCCTTGACCATCGCCTCGGCCATCGCGGGCCCGACGATCCTCGCCCCCATGCAGAGCACGTTGGCGTCGTTGTGTTGTCGCGAGAGCCCGGCGCTGAGCGCCTCGGAGCAGAGCGCCGCGCGAACGCCCTTGTGGCGGTTGGCGGCGATGCTGACGCCGATTCCAGAGCCACAAATCAAGACCCCGCGAGCGACGTCGCCGGCGGCGACCTTCGCCGCGAGCGCGTGCGCGAAGTCAGGGTAGTCCACGCTGTCTGCGCTGTTGGTGCCGAGGTCCACGAGCTCGTGGCCGAGCGCGCGGATCGCATCGGCGACCGTCGCCTTCAGCGGCAGACCGGCGTGGTCGTTTGCGATCGCCCAGCGCGCCATCAAACGCTCCTGACGATGAGGGTCGTGTTGACGCCGCCGAAGCCGAACGCGTTGCTCATCGCCACGCTGATCTTCTTCTCGCGCCCCACGTTGGGGACAAAGTCGAGGTCGCAGCCCTCGTCGGGGTTGTCCAGGTTGATGGTCGGCGGAATCTGCCCTCGTTGAAGGGCGAGACACGCGATGGCGGCCTCGACCGCCCCTGCCGCGCCGAGCAGGTGGCCCGTCATCGACTTCGTCGAGCTCACCATCAACGAGTCAGCGGCCGCGCCGAACACGCGGCGAATGCCCTTGGCCTCTTGCACATCGCCCGCCGGAGTGCTCGTCGCATGCGCGTTGAGATAGCCCACCGTCGAGGCGTCGATCTTCGCATCCTCGAACGCGGCTCGCATCGCGCGCTGCGCGCCCTCGCTCTCGGCGGGGGGATTGGTGATGTGAAACGCGTCGTCGCTGGCGCCGTAGCCGATGAGCTCGCAGTAGATCCTCGCGCCGCGGGCCTTGGCGCGCTCGTACTCTTCGAGCACGAGGATGCCAGCGCCCTCGCCCATCACGAAGCCGTCGCGGTCTTTGTCCCACGGACGGCTCGCGCGCTGGGGCTCGTCGTTGCGCGTCGAGAGGGCCTTGAGCGCGTTGAAGCCCGAGATGCCGAGCATCGTGACCGCGGCCTCGGCGCCGCCGGCGAAGATCACGTCCGCCGCGCCGCGGCGGATCGCGTGCATCGACTCGCCGATCGCGTGCGCACCCGACGAGCACGCGCTGGTCGTGCAGTAGTTGGGTCCGCGAAGACCCAGGCGAATCGCGAGCTGACCGGCGGCCATGTTCGCGATCGTTCCTGGGATGAAGTACGGCGAGACCCTGTGCGGTCCCTTCTCGTACAGCGTTTTGGTGTTGGTCTCGATGAAGTCGATGCCGCCGAGGCCGACGCCGACGATGCAGCCGATGCGGTCGCGCTCGGCGTTGTCGAGCGTGCCGAGCCCGGCGTCTTGCCAGGCGAGCACGCCCGCGCCGATCGCGATCTGCGCGAAGCGCCCCATCTCTTTGACCTTCTTGGCCTCCATATAGGCCTTCGGGTCGAAGCCCTTCACCTCACCGGCGAACTTCGTCTCGTACTTCTCGGTGTCGAAGAGCGTGATCGGGCCGATGCCCGAGCGCCCATCCATCAGGTTCTTCCAGCACTCCTCGACGCCGCTGCCCACGGGAGTGAGCAAGCCGAGGCCTGTGACGACGACACGACGCATGACGACTGGGGCGCTCCGGATTTGCGGTGGTGTCAGCGGCGCGCGCTGCGCGCCTGGATGTAGTCGATCGCGTCCTGAACGGTGCGGATCTTCTCGGTGTCTTCGTCGGGAATGTCGATCTCGAACGCCTCTTCGAAGGCGAGCACGAGCTCGACGATCGCGAGCGAGTCCGCGCCGAGGTCGTTGATGAACGACGACTCAGACTTCACGTCCTCGATCGCCACCGACAAACTCTTGGCGATGACTTCCCTCACCCTCTGCGCGATGTCCATCCAGCTCTCTCCTGTGCGGGAATCTTTCCCGTTGTTTCGTCGCTCACTGTCAATGCACGAGCGTGGCGGCGCGTGGGTACACGCGGGACCGTCACACGTAAAGTCCCCCGTTGACCCGAAGTACGGTCCCGGTCACGAACGCAGCCTCTTCCGAAGCCAGATATGACACGGCGGCGGCCACTTCTTCGGCCTTACCGAGGCGAGCCAGCGGCGTGGCCTCGATAAATTTCTTCTTCACCTCGTCGGGGAGCGACGAGGTCATGTCGGTCTCGATGAAGCCCGGGCTGACGACGTTGGCCGTCACGTTTCGGCTGCCGTACTCACGAGCGATCGACTTGGAGAGCGCGATGAGGCCGCCCTTGGCCGCGGCGTACGCCGCCTGCCCTGCGTTGCCCATCTCTCCGACGATCGAGCTCATGAACACGAGCCGGCCCCATTTCTGGCGCATCATCACGCGGATCGCCGCCCGAGCGAGGTACGTCGGGCCCTGCAAATCGACGGACAAAACGTGCGCGAGGTCCTCGTCCTTCATGCGAAGGAGCAGGCCGTCGCGCGTGACGCCTGCGTTGGCGACGGCGATGTGAAGGCCCTTCTTGCGACCGGCGAGGTCGTCGACGGCCTTGGTGACGGCCTCGGAGCTCGCCGCGTCGAACGGCAGCAGCTCGCCGTCGGAGCCCGCCGCGCGAACCTGCGCGAGCGTCTCGTTGGCGGCCGCTTCGTTGCTCTGAAAATTGATCGCGACGTACGCGCCTTGCTTCGCGAGCGAGACGCACGTAGCGCGGCCGATTCCGCGGGAGCCGCCGGTGACGAGGGCCACCTTGCCGCTGAGGTCGAAGAGCGTCGAAGCCATGCGGGCGGCGGTGATACCCCGTTCAACCCCCGTTGAAAAGCGGCGCGAACGTAACGCACGTGCGAACCGCGCTTCGCCTCGCGGTGACGCACGAGGACGTCTCGACGATTGTTTACGAATGTGACGACAGCGCAGCCACCGCGGCGTCGAGCGACGCAGGGTCGAACACGTTGTGAACGACCGCCGGGCGATGCACGCGCTTGATCAATCCTGCGAGGACTTTTCCAGGTCCGATCTCGACGAATGTCGTGACGCCGCGCTCGACCATGAGCCGAACCGACTGCTCCCAGCGCACCGCGCCGGCGACTTGATCGACCAGGAGCTGCCGGACTCGAGCGGCGCTGTCGTTGGCCTGGGCGTCGAAGTTAGCCACGACCGAGACCGCAGGGTCTTTCACGGAAATCGTCTCGAGCGCCTCGCGGACGCGATCGGCGGCCGACTTCATGAGCGAGCAATGAAAGGGCGCGCTGACCTTCAACGGAATCGCGCGTCCTCCGGCTTCGCCCACGAGCTGCGAGAGCCTGGCGACGGCGTCGGCGTGCCCCGCGACGACGATCTGACCCGGCGCGTTGTAGTTCGCCGGAGAAACGACGCGGCCAGCGAGCTCTGCGACGACGCGGCCGCAGAGCGCGACGAGGGCGTCGGCGTCCGTCCCCATGACGGCTGCCATGGCGCCCTCGCCCACGGGAACAGCTTCTTGCATCGCGCGTCCTCGCAGACGCACCAGCCTCACGGTGTCCTCGAAGCTGATCGCGCCCGAGCACACGAGCGCGCTGTACTCACCGAGCGAGTGCCCCGCGACGAGCACTGGAGAAAGGCCAGACAGCTGCTCGCGCAACGCTTCGAGCGCGGCGACGCTCGCCGTCAAGATCGCGGGCTGGGTGTTCTCCGTGAGCGTGAGCTGCTCGGCGGGACCTTCGAAGCACAGCGTCGAGAGCGGCAGCGGGTCTGCCGAGAGTCCCTCGAGGGCGCGATCGGCGCGCTCGAACACAGCGCGCGCGGCGGCAGAACGCTCGGACAACGCGCGCCCCATTCCGACCTCCTGTGACCCCTGTCCAGGAAAGACAAACGCAACGGTCATCGCACCGCTCCACTCGAAATGGGATCGAACGCCTCTCGGCGGAAATCAGCCCTGCGCGGGCGCTTCGGGAGCGGCCTTCTCGACGACCGAGACGCCGTCATAGAAGCCACACGCCGGGCACACGCGGTGCGGGCGCATGGTCTCGCCGCAGTTCGTGCAACGGCTCAACGTCGGGGCAGACACCTTGTCATGATTGGCACGGCGCGAGTCGCGCTTCGAGCGCGGGGTCCTTCTCTTCGGAACAGCCACAGTACAACTCCTTGCTACTTCGTTTTGAACTTCTCGAGCGCCGCCCATCGCGGGTCGGGCCCAGGCTTGTTGTCACCCTCGACGGCCGGGGGCGCGCAGTCTTCGTGCGTCGGGTGCGCAGGCAGCTCGACGAGGATCTGCTCACGGACCCACTGCGACAGGTCGATCTTCTCGTCGTGATACACGTCGAGGTCGAGCTCATCCGCGGTGAGTTCGTGTTCTTGTCCGTGCTTCGCAGCCTTGGCGCGGGCGCTCGACGCGGGCTCGAGCAACAACGACGTCGTGCACGAAACGTCGAGCTCGAGCGCCTCGAGGCAACGCACGCACGTCCCACGAACGCGCACCGAGCCGCGCACGTTGAGCACCACGGTCCCGTCACCGTCGCCAGCCTTGTCCAATCGGACGCGCAGCGACCCTGCGGGGTCCGCGGCCGGCTGCAGTTCGGTCCCCGAGAGCACCTCGCCGAGCCACGCCGCATCGACTGCAGGCTCGAGGTCGAGACCGCTGTCCGAGAGATCGCGGAGCTGAATAATCGGGAGCACCATGGGGGTGTTTTTCGGGGCGCGCGAAACTAGAGGGAGCGTGTGGGGGTGTCAAGCGGTACACTGCCCTCGTCAGATGCCATTCGAATCGACCACCCGGCTGGCGGCGATCGCGGGCGCGGCCGTCATCGTGTCGATCGCGATGCGCCTCGCGTCCGCGTGGATCGAGCGTCGATGGCGTCAACGAGCGCTGTCGGCGGTGCGCGATTCGCGCGCGGGCGAGACGGCGAACACCCCGGTGAATCGCTGATGGACAAGCTGATCGGATACTTCGCGAACCACACCGAGGGCCTCCGAGCGGCGCTCGCGATCGACGGCGACGCCCTGCGCGCCCCGAGCGAGCCAAAGATCCTCGGATGGAGCCTCGTCTCGTCGTTTCGAGGCGAGCCGCTGGTGAAATCGCGCCCCAACGAACCGCGCGAGGCGGTCGACACGCGCATGGTGTTCGACGGCGTTCGAACGGACAGCGCTCTGGTGGCGCTTCGGTATAGCTCCCTCGGCGGCGACAGCCTCGACGCGGGCGGGCCGTTTCGCTTCGGCTGGTGGAGCGGCGTGGTCGTCGGAGCGCACGAGCGATCGCCGCAGCTCAGGGCGGCGATCTTGACGCGCTCGTCGGATTTTCTCGCGCGCATCGCGGGCCCTCGCAGCAGCGGGCACGGCGTGTTCGCGCTGTTTCTCTCGCGGATTCACGCGTTGGTCGGGATCGACGAGGCCCAGCCGGATCGCGCGTCGATCGAGCGCGCCCTCGCCGAGACGCTCGGCGTGTGGGCCGAGGAGTGCGCCCGCGTCAACGAGCCCGCCGGCTCGCTGGTGATCGGCGTCAGCCACCGCGACATGCTCGCGGTGGCCGCGCGCGCGAGCGCCCTTCGCTCGATCCGTCGCAACGGAATGCGCGACCGCGCCCTCCTCGATCGCCTGCGCGGCAAAGAGCTGGGAAAGCTCGACCCCGAGCGGCTTCGCTATCTGTGGATCACCACGGACGCGCCGTCGAGCGCCGACGGGCAAGCTGCCCAAGAGCCCGCAGCGCCGTGGGTCGTTCACCGCGGCGCGACGGGGATCATTCTCTCTGTGGACAGGGCGTGCGATCTTCGAGCGACGGAGCTGTGACGTGAGACGGACGACCGCCGCGCATCATCGCGTCTCGTCGGAGCGAGTCCACTTCTCGTGCGCGATCGCGGTCGTGGTCGCGAGCGCCAGCTTGATTTCATGTGCCACGACGACCGTCGCGCCTGTCGCCGTGCTTCAGACCGGCGAGCTCGAGCCTGCCGCGCCCGCGAGCAACACCGATTCCCGCGCGAACACCGAGGCGAGCGCCGCCGTCGCGTTGAGCAGCCGCCGCGACAGGGTTCGCGACGCGATCGACAGTTACCTCCGGGCGATCGTCGAGCAGGACGCCGACCGCGCGATGACGATCTTCACCGCGAGCCCGACGCTCATCGACAGCAACGGGCCGTACCGCGCGGTCGCCGACCTGAGCGAGCATCATCGCCGGGCGCTCAGCGGCCCGTACGACATGGCCTTTCTTCGGCTCGAGCTCGAGCGCGAGGGAGGAGGCGTCGTGATTCGATCGCAGTCGGAGTTTCGCCGACTCTATCCAGGCGGCTACCTCGCCGTTCAGCCCGGAGACTGGGTGGTGGAGCTGCCGTTTACTCGGCGCGCGCCGTACACCGCCGTCGCGCGGTACATGCCCTATCAGCTCGTGTTTCGCTTCGTGGGCGCGGTCCCCAAGGTGGTCGCGCTCTCGACGTTGATCCCTCTTCGGGCCTGATCGCGCGCTCGGGTGTCGCGATGGCTCAGTGCAGCGATGACGACGACTTGTCCTCGCGCGGAGCGAAGACACCGCGACTTCGCGCGGCCATGAGCTCCGTCATCGCCTGGCGATAGCCGCGCAGCATCAGCTGCCTCGACGCAAAGCGATTGAGAAACCCGATGTGCCCGATGTCCGGCGAGACGTCGATGAACGTCACGTGCGGGTGCATTCTGTTGAAGAGCTCGATGCCGCGCCGCTCTTTTTCAGAGAGGATGATCGAGAGGGCCTGCTCGAGGACCTTCACGCCGCCGCGCTTCGCGATCGACGGCCGCTCGGGACGAGTGAGCAAGGGTCGATAGATGTTGGACACGACGACGACGTCCGCGCCCGCGTCCACTGCGAGGTCGAGAGAGAGCGTGCGCACCACTTCGCCGTCGACGAAGTATCGATCGCCGATGCGATACGGCCGAAAGAGCCCTGGAACGCAGCAGCTCGCCGCGACCGCCTGCGAGATCGGGATGTCTTCGCGATGGCCTCGCCCGAACACCTCGCGGCCGCGACCATCGATGTCGCACGCGGTCACGAGAATGGTCGACGAGACGCTCTTGAAGTCGTTGCTCGGCAGGCGCTTGCGAAGGTGGGTCTCGAGCTTGTCGATCGAGAACACCCCCGACAAGAGATAGCCGGGATTGGTGAGGTCCGAGAGCTTGGGCAACCCGAAGAACGTGTCTTCGTGCAGGTGCGGCCCGCGTGTCTTTCGTTGCCACGGCGCGCGGTAGGCGTCGATGAGCGTGTCGAGCGGAACCCCCTGCCCGTACAGAGCGCTGACGATCGCGCCAGCGCTGGCGCCGACGAAGATCGACGGGGCCAGCCCGAGCTCTTCGAACGCGCGAAGGATACCGAGGTGGGCGATCCCTCGGGCGGCTCCGCCCGAGCCAACGAACGCGATGCGCGGAGGTCGCTGCATGAGCTCTCGTTTTGGTGCACCGCGCGCCAGTCGGTCAAGCAAACGACGGAGGAGCTCCCTGTTGTTGTTCGCGATCGAACGCGCCGCAGCGCGTCAGGCCGCTCATCGAAAGCGACGAACGCCGTCGGGGAGCGACAGGTTGACCAGCGTCTGCCGCGCTTCTTGCGCCATCGATCCGTAGGGAAACCGCCGAACCAACGTCCTCAGCGTCGTGCGCGCCTCGGGGTACTGGTTGAGGTCGGCCTGACACCGCGCGATCGTGAACAGCGCGTCGTCTGCTGCGTCGCTGTCGGGTCCATCCGCGACGGTCTGCAGGACGACGATGGCCTCGCGATGGCGCCCGAGGTGTCGGAGCGCGTCGCCCTGCGCGAGCTTGACGCGCGGGATGTGCGCGGCGTCTTCGCGGAGGCGGACGGCCTCTTCGAACGACTCGTTGGCTTGCACGTACCGCGCGAGCCGCGCGTGCTCGAGGCCTCGCTCGTAGGCGCTGACCGACAGGTCCGTGCGAAACCGGTCCACCGAGTCCTGAAAGAAAGCGGCCTCGGCGGACGGGAGGCGCTCGCGCCGCAGCGAGGTCCACGCCTCGACGGCCTCCTGCCGCTTTCCCTCGCGGATCAGGTCGTAGAAGGTCAACGCGCGGGTCTCGAGCTGGGCGCGCTCGTCGCGCTCGCGCTGGAGCGTCGAATTCTCCTGGCGCAGCCGGTCGATCTGCTGCTGCAGCCCGTGATTCTCGCTGGTGCGTTCGCGCACCGACGCGTCCAGCCAGAGCTTGAGCCCGCCAAACGTCAGCGCCGTGAACAACACGTACGCCACGGCGCTGTTTACCGTGAGTCGTCGCTCGTAGGCTGCCTGGCGGCGGGCGACGGCTTTGACGTCCGCGGCAAGGGCGTTGGTGGCGTTGTGCGTCTTGATGACGAGTCCGCGCGATTCGATGATCTCTCGCTTGATCTCGCGAAATTCGTCTTCGGCGTCCCGAGGCGGCATCAGCGCCGGTGCGATTACTTCCTGAAGCTACGAGAAGCAAGCGCGCGCCGGGGATTTATGGGTCGCTCAGGGTCCCGCGGCCGCAGGTACCGCTTTACCTCCCGTCCGTGGGGTGCTATCCGCGTCGACCGACAGAAAGCAGGCTCGGAGCACTTTCATGGCTGGAATCATCGACATCAACTCGCTGCGCAAGGGCAACAAGATCGAAGTAGACGGCGAGCCATACCTCGTCGTTGGCGTGGACTTTCGCAAGCCCGGCAAGGGTACGCCGAGCACCGAAGTGCGCATGAAACACATGCTCACCGGCTCGGTCGTCAACCGCACCTGGAAGTCGGGCGAGAAGCTTCAGGCCGCGGACGTCGAAGACCGCGAGATGCAGTACCTGTATCCCGAGGGCGAGTCCCTGGTGTTCATGGACAACGTCTCGTACGAGCAGGTGTCGATCCCGGCTGAAGCGCTCGGCGAAATGCGCGGCTTCTTGCTCGACAACACCAACGTCAGCGTCCTTTTCTACAAGAGCCGCGCGGTGGGCGTCGAGCTCCCGACCTTCGTCGAGATGGCCATCGTCGAGACCGAGCCGGGATTCAAGGGCGACACGGCGAACAACGTGCTCAAGCCCGCGAAGCTCAGCACGGGCGCGATCGTTCACGTCCCGATCTTCGTCAACGAAGGGGACATCGTTCGCGTCGACACGCGCACCGGCGAGTACGCCGAGCGCGTCGCGAAGAAGTAGGCTCGTGCGCGGCCCGCGCGGCTCAGTCGAGGGGCGGGTCTTCGCGCGCAGCAACGACGGCGTCCTCGTGGGCGACGCGCTCGCGCGACACGCCGTCACGGTGCGCGATCCGGCGATCGTCGCTTCGATCGAAGTGGGCGACCTCGTGCGCATCCTCTGCGAAACGTGCGATGACGGCTCGCTCGTTGGCCGCGAGATCGAGCGCGTGTTCGACGGAAGCCGACGCGCGTTCGACGCGCGGTCCGAAGCGAGGCGATTCGCAACGCAGGGGCACGCATCGAGGCTCGTCGCGCGGGCTGCGATCGTCGAACGAGTGCGGGCGTTCTTTCGAGCTCAGGGCTTCGTCGAGGTCGACACCCCGTCGATCGCGCCCTGTCCTGGGCTCGATCTGCACCTCACTGCGTTTGCGGCGATCGACACCGCGAGCGACGCGGCGCTCGGTTACCTCGTGACATCGCCCGAGTACCACATGAAGCGGCTGTTGGTGGGCGGGGTGTCACGCTGCTTTCAGCTCGCTCGCTGCTTTCGGTCTGGCGAATCGGGGACGCGTCACGAGCCCGAGTTCACGATGCTCGAGTGGTATCGCGCATGGGCCACGCTCGACGACCTCGTGAGAGACACCGAGGCGCTCGTTCGCGCGGGGTGCGCGAGCTACGACGTCGCCAGACACGACGGCGGGACGGTGTCGCTCGAGCCTCCGTTCGAGCGCTTCACCGTGCGGGAGGCGTTCGCCCGGTGGGCGCCAGAGGTCACCGACCCGATCGCCCTCGCTGAGCGCGACGAGCACGAGTATTTTCGGCTCCTCGGCGAGCGCATCGAGCCCCAGCTCGGCCGCGAGCGACCTGCCTTTCTCACGCACTTCGCGGCGAGGCACGCGTCGCTCGCGAGGCTCGACCCCGAGGATCCCTCGGTGTGCCTTCGCGCGGAGCTCTACATCGACGGGCTCGAGCTCTCCAACGGCTTCGTCGAGCTCACCGACCCGCGCGAGCAGCGCCAGCGCTTCGAGCGCGACGTGCGAGACCGCGCCGCCCGCGGGCTTCCTGCGTACCCGATCGACGAGGATTTTCTCTCGGCGCTCGAAGAGGGGCTCCCGCCTGCGGTGGGCAACGCCATGGGACTCGACCGTCTCGTCGCGATCGCCCTCGCAACGCGGGATCTTCGAGAGGTCATCGCGTTCTCTCATCGCCGGTCGAACTCGTGACCTCCCTTCGGTGGCCCGCAACGACTCTCTGCTCACGACCGCGCATCGCCATTCGCATCGGCGCAGCGTCGGGAGCGCTCTTCACCGCGTCGTATCTGTGCAGCGCGTGCAGCGCTCAGCGCGTCATCGTCGAGCGCGCGCCGAGCGCGAGCCACCGTGCGCCGCGATCGCGCGACGCCTCGGTCACGTTCGATGCACCCGTCACCCACATGGACGCTGCGCCGAGCGAGGAGCCGCTAACAGAGGCCGGCCGAGCGAGCAACGACAGCGGAGCCCGCCGTGAGTGGCTCGACCCACCATCGTCTTTCGTCGAATTGATCGACGCGCGACGGCCCGTGTACTGGCGCATCGGCGACGGCCCAGGCGCGTCGTGTCGGCGATGGACGCCGACCGTCGACGAGTCGACGCACAGCGTCACGTTCGAGACCGTGATCCGGGTGCGATGCACGAACTACCGATTACGAATCGCGTCGAGGCCGACTGCGACGGCTGGGATCGATCTGATCGGATTCGGCGCAGCGATCAGCGGCGGAAGCGGCGGCTCTGGGTGGATGCGCACCGGAACGCAGTACACCAGGTCGATCGAGTGGCAGGGAGCGAACGAGGTGCGCATCGCGACGAGCGAGGGAGACTGGCACCTCACGCGCGAAGCGTGCGAGCGAGGGAGCACCAGCATGGCGACGGCGCCCGTGGTGCTCAATCGCGCGCCGCCAGACCGCGCGCTCTTTCTCCAGCTCATCGGCGTCACGTCGGTCGAGCAGCTTCGCTGGGTCTCGGGCGCGCACGACGACCGTGGAATCGACGATGATCTCGCGAGGAGGATCCGCCGCATCGTGCGCAACGGCGCCGAGCTCTGGGAGACAACGCCCGACCGCCGATCGTGCCGAGGCTGGCGCGTCGGGATCGAAGGCACACACATTCAACTCGAGCTCGCGTCGACGAGCCGCCCTCCGCGCGGGGGACCGACGGTTCACCTTCGCTTCAACGAAGAGTGCGGGACGATCGAAAACGAGGGCTGCGTGCTCATCGAAAACGGCGCGGTGACCCGCGTCCCCACGCGCGGCGCGACGTGGTTCGTTGACGACGCCGACGGCAGCTTCCTGCGAATCGGTCAACTGATGATGTTCTCGACGCGCATAGGCTGCCTGCGAAACCCTGATCGAAGGATCGGTCCGCTCATCACCGAGTGCTGAGCGCGCGCTCGGCGAACGCGCGAACAAGCGCGGTCGACTCGGTGTACGGGTCCGCGGACCGGTCGAACACTCGCCCCGCGGCCTCGTGCAACGCCGCGCCGAGCTCGGCGACCGCCCGCTCGACCAGCGTGCTGCGAAACACGTTGAGCAGCTCAGCCTCGACGCGCGCCCTTCGCCGAGCCTCGCCGAGCGGCGTATCGAAGAGAAACGCCCTGTGCTTCGCGATCGCGTCGGCGAGCGCGTCGATGCCCTGAGCTTTGCTCGCGACGGTCTTCACGATCGGCGGGAGCCACTCGTCCCCCGCGACCTCAGCGAGCGCCTCCATGTCCACCGTCTGCGGTCCGTGGTGCGGTCCCTTGCGAACCTTCGAGTGGTGCACCTCGTGGCCCATCGCGATCATCGCTTCGAGGTCGCGGACGGTGCTGTCGGCGCCGTCACGGTCGGCCTTGTTGACCGCAAACACGTCGGCGATCTCGAGGATGCCCGCTTTGATCGCTTGCACTTCGTCGCCCAGGCCCGGCGCCATGACCACGACCGTGCTGTGCGCGAGCCGCGCGATCTCGAGCTCGTCCTGACCCACCCCGACGGTCTCGACGATGATGACGTCGGCGCCCCATGCGTCGATCGCGCGCACGGTGTCCGCGGTGGAGCGCGATATTCCTCCGAGATTTCCCCGCGTCGCGAGCGAGCGAATGAAGACCCCCTCGTCGAGCGCGTGGCGCTGCATCCGAATTCGATCGCCGAGGATAGCCCCGCCCGAAAACGGAGAGGTCGGATCGACCGCGACGACCCCTACCTTCTTGCCTGCCCGACGATAATGGGCGACGAGCTGATCCGTGAGCGTGCTCTTTCCTGCCCCTGGATTTCCAGTGATTCCGATGATCGAGGCGCGACCGGTGTGCGGGTAGAGCTCGGTCAACGCGGAGAGATAACTTCCTGCGCGGTCATCGATACTTCGGAGAAGCCGAGCCAACGAGCGCGTGTCACCTTGCAGGATCTTCTCGACGAGCGGGTGCATCAGCGCGAGCGATACCGCGAGGACACCGCTCTGTGCCACTTGTTGGCGCTTCGATCTCGTACCGTGCGAACGATTGCGAAGGGAGCAGTAGCGAAGTAGGGTGCCGCCTTCGCGACACGCATCATGGCTCGAACGATCATCGTCGGGGACGTTCACGGCTGCGGAGACGAGCTGGGTGACCTCCTCGACGCGCTACGATACGCACAAGGTTCGGACACGCTCATCCTCGTGGGTGACCTCGTCGCGCGTGGACCCGACTCGGGCAACGCTGTGCGACGCGCACGCGACGCTGGAGCGCGAGCAGTGCGCGGCAACCACGACGAGAAGGTGTTGGTGTGGTGGCGCGCCGCGAGCTCTCACGGCAAGGGAGTCGCTGATCGAAAGATCAAGCTGAGCGACCGTCACAAGCTCGCCGTGACGCAGCTCGCTGACGAGGATTTTCGCTGGCTTGCGGCGCTTCCACTGCACCTTCACTTGCCCGAGCACCGCACGACGATCGTGCACGCCGGGGTCGACCCGCGCACGCCGATCGACCAGCAAGACCCCACGATGCTGATGAACATCCGCAGCATCGACGAGCACAGCCGTCCGACCCGCACCCTCGACGGGATCGCCTGGGCAAAGGTGTGGGGCGGACCCGAGCACATCGTGTTCGGGCACGACGCGCGGCGCGGGTTGCAGCTCGAGCCCAAGGCGACCGGGCTCGACACGGGCTGCTGCTACGGGCGCGAGCTCACGGCGCTGGTGCTCGACGCAAACGAGCCCGTCCCCGACGACGTCGCGACGCGCACCAAGCGGCTCTTCGCCGTCCCAGCGCGGGCGATCCACTGCCCGATGGGCGATGGAAACGGCCACGAATGAGCGACGGCACCACCACGATCCTGCTCGTTCGACACGCCGAAAGCGAAGCCAACGCGCAGCAGACCTTCGCGTCGCAGAGCGACTCGAAGCTCACCGAGCGCGGCCGACGGCAGACCGCGCGACTCGCGAGCGCGCTCGCAGCGGTGCGCATCGACCGCGTGTACAGCTCGGACCTCTCTCGTGCGCGGGATACGGTCTCTCCCCTCGCCCACAGCCGCGGACTCGAGGTCATCGAGCGAGAGGCGTTTCGCGAGCGGTCTGTCGGCGAGCTCACGGGGCTGTCATTCGACGACGCCAAGGCGCGCTATCCCGACGCGTGGCGCGTGCTCGCGACGCGAGACCCCGAAGCCAGACCGCCAGGCGGCGAGAGCCTCCGAGACGTTCAGGCGCGGGTCGGAGCGGCGCTCGACGCGCTTATCGACGAGCATCGCGGCGGGACGGTGCTGGTCGGCTCGCACGGCGGCGCGATCGTCGTCATGGTCCGATTCCTCCTGGGCGTGAGGGACCTCGACGTTCGTATGGGCTTTTCTGTGGCGAATGCCAGCGTGACCCGCGTCGACCTGACCGCGAGCTCCGGGGCGATCACCCCGCGGCTCGTGTACGCCAACCGCGTCGCGCCCCTCGAGGGCGAGCCGCACTTCGATTGAGCCCCGAGAGCGCAATTCATCGCCGCGCAGTTTTCGGGAACAACCAGAAGTGATAGGGGTTTGCGCGATCGATGGACTTCGAACTCGAAGAGCTCGCGGGCGCTAGCTGCGTTCACAGCGGCAAAAAAATCCTGGTCGCGACCGATGCGACCCACTGTACGAAGTGCGGGCGCGCCGTGCTCCAGAAGCACAAGGACGAGCACGAGTCGAAGTGCAGCGGCGCAGGCGCGATCAAGCGCGTCGCGCACGACTACGACGAAGAGCCGCCCGTCGAGTGGACCACGAAGGTCATCGGCTTCGTCGCGACCGGCGTGTTCGTGGCGGCGCTCGGAGGGGGCCTGATGATGGCCTCTCCCGAGCAGCCTCCGGGCGAGCTGGCCAAGCCGATGCCGACGAAGAAGCTCGGCGCGGGCTTCGGGCTCATGGCGCTCGGCGCGGTCGTAGGCGTCGCTGGCTTCAGCAGCGAACGCAAGAAGCAGCTCGCGAAGAAGTAAGCGCGATGAGCGATCGACGAGCGTTCGCGACGATCTTCGACTTCAACGGCGTCTTGGTCGACGACGAAGAGCTTCATCGAGAGGGCTTCAACCACGCGTTGAAGCCGCACGAGATCGAGATCGACCGAGAGGCGTACGAGGCGAAGTACCTCGGCTTCGACGATCGCGGGGCGTTCGACGCGATGCTCTCGGATTTTGGTCAGCCTCGCACCCGCGCGATCGTCGACGGCCTCATCGCGGTGAAGGCGCGCTTCTACGAGGCGCGCGCGCGATCCGGAGCGCTGAAGATCTTCGACAAGGCGCGGGACGCGCTCGCCCTCGCGGCGTCGATGGGGCCCGTCGCGATCGTGTCCGGCGCGCTGCGGGCGGAGATCACGCTCGCGCTCGAGCTGATGGCCTCCACGGACGAGGTCGGCTTCATCTGCGCGGCCGAGGACGTGGCGAAGTGCAAGCCCGATCCCGAGGGATATTTCTCGGCGATCGACTGGCTCTTCAACGTGCATCCGACCGTCGCCCTCGCGGACGCGGTGGTGATCGAGGACTCGCTCGCTGGCATCGAGTCCGCCAAAGCCGCATCGCTCCCTGTGTGGGCCGTGGCGCACTCGTACGAACGCGCGGTGCTCGAGCGCTCGAGGACGGATCGCACGTTCGAGACGCTGGCGGACGTGTTGGACGCGCTGCGGGCGCGGGGATAGCGATCAGGTCGCGCTCAAGAGCGGGTCGCCGAAGACCTCGCTGCCGACGAGCGGGCGCTTTCGTTGCGTGAGCACTTCGCAGCCGTCTCGCGTCACCAGGATGGTGTGCTCGAACTGCGCGCTCAGCCGTCGATCGCGGGTATAGACCGTCCACTTGTCTTGCTTGTCGACGTCGCACTCGAAGGTGCCGAGGTTGATCATCGGCTCGATGGTGAAGATCATCCCGGCCTTCATCCGCGCGCCTTTGTTGCGCTCGCCGTAGTGCGGGACCTGCGGATCGGTGTGGAATTTTCTTCCGATTCCGTGGCCGACGTAGTCGCGGACGACCGAGCAGCCCTGACCCTCGGCGTACTCCTGGATCGCCGCGCCGATGTCGCCGATGCGAGCTCCATCACGGACCTCGGCGATCGCGAGCTCGAGGGACTTTCTCGCGACCTCCACGACGTGTCGCGCTTCTTTCGAGGGCTCGCCGATGAAGAACGTCGCGCTCGTGTCGCCGTGCCACCCGTCGCGCGCCGGATACTGCGTCGTCACGTCGACGTTGATGATGTCGCCGGGCTTGAGCCGACGCGTCGGTGACGGAATCCCGTGACACACGACCTCGTTCACGCTCGTGCAAACGCTCTTCGGAAAGCCGTGATAGTTCAACGGCGAGGGGTAGGCTCCGCGACGAATCGTGTCGTCGTGGACGAGCTGGTTGATCTCGTCAGTGGTCATCCCGACGCGAAGTTTTTCTCCGACCAGCAGGAGCGTTTCGGCCGCCATCTGGCACGCCACACGCATTGCTTCGATCTCTTTGGGGGACTTGATCTCGACGCCGCTCACGAACTGTCTCCGTGCGCCTGGCGCGCTCGAGCGCCGGACGACTCAGGGGAAGGTAGCTTGTTTCTTGTCGCTCGGTGGAAGGCGAGTGCGAGCTTGGTGTAGGGTGCCGCCGCGATGAAGGCGGTAGTCGTTCAGTTTCCTGGGAGCAACGCGGACTGGGATGCGATGCGCGCGCTGAGGGACGTGGTGAACATCCCGACAGAGTTCGTGTTTCACAAGAGCGCGACGTTGCCCGCGGGCACGGACCTGGTCGTTTTGCCCGGAGGGTTCGCGCACGGCGATTACCTGCGCTGCGGCGCGATCGCCCGGTTTTCGCCCATCATGGCGGACGTGCGTCGGCACGCAGAGAAGGGCGGCTTTCTGCTTGGAATCTGCAATGGATTCCAGGTGTTGACCGAGGCAGGGCTGTTGCCCGGCGCCCTCACCCGCAACGCGCACCTGCGCTTCGAGTGTCGCGATGTGCGGGTGCGGGTCGAGAGCGAGGGCGCGTTTACCGCGGGTCTGCTCGGCGACGAGCTGCGCATTCCGATCGCGCACGCAGAGGGCCGCTATCAGGCGGACGAAGCGACGATCGCCGCGCTCGAGAAGGACCGTCGCGTCGCGTTTCGCTATGTGGGCGACAACCCCAACGGGTCTCGCAACGACATCGCCGGCGTGTACGGCGGCCCCAAGCGCAACGTCCTCGGGCTCATGCCGCACCCCGAGCGCGCTTGCGAGCCAGCCCTCGGCTCGGCGGACGGCAAGAAAATCCTCGCTGCAATCACCCGCGCGACGCTCGCGCGCTGAAGGAGTCTGTGAGCGTGATGAGTGAACCAGTCGTCGACGCAGCGCTCGCGCGCGAGCACGGCCTGTCCAACGAAGAGTACGACCGCGCGTGCAGCGCGCTCGGTCGCACGCCGTCCTTTACGGAGCTCGGCGTGTTCTCGGTCATGTGGTCCGAGCACTGCTCGTACAAGAGCTCGCGCGTCCACCTCTCGCGCCTGCCGACAAAGGGCAAGCGCGTCATTCAGGGGCCCGGTGAAAACGCTGGCGTCGTCGATATCGGCGACGGATGGACAGCGGTCTTCAAGATGGAGTCGCACAACCACCCGAGCTACATCGAGCCGTTTCAAGGCGCGGCGACGGGCGTGGGCGGCATCTTGCGCGACGTGTTCACGATGGGGGCGCGGCCCGTCGCGCTCATGAACTCGCTGCGCTTCGGAGCGCCCGATCACCCCAAGACGCGCGGGTTGATGACCGGCGTGGTCGCGGGCATCGCGGGCTACGGCAACGCGATCGGCGTCCCGACGGTCGCCGGTGATGTGCAGTTCGACAGCGCGTACAACGGAAACATCCTCGTCAACGCGTTTGCGCTGGGCGTCGCCAGGAAGGACAAGCTCTTCTTCGGCCGAGCAGCAGGCGTCGGAAACGCGATCTTGTACGTGGGCGCTCGAACGGGTCGTGACGGGATTCACGGCGCGACGATGGCCAGCGCGGAGTTCGACGAGGAGAGCGAGGCCAAGCGACCGACCGTGCAGGTCGGCGATCCTTTTATGGAGAAGCTCCTGCTCGAAGCGTGCCTCGAGATCTTCAACGCCGACGTGCTCGAAGGCGTTCAGGACATGGGCGCCGCAGGGCTCACCTCGAGCACCGTCGAGATGGCCGGCCGCGCAGGGACGGGCGTCGAGCTCGATTTGGACCTCGTCCCGCGACGCGCGAAGAAGCTGCTTCCGTACGAGATTTTGCTGAGCGAATCGCAAGAGCGAATGGTGATGGTCGCTCGTCCAGGCATGGAGGACCGCGTCCTCGAGATCTGCAAGAAGTGGGACCTCGACGCGTGCGTCATCGGCCGCGTGACGGACACCGGGCGCTGGGTGGTCAAGGCCACCCCGGGCTACGATCCGCTCGGCGGCGAGCCGCAACCTTCGGAAGACCAGAAGAAGGTCTTCGTCGACATCCCCGTCCCCGTGCTCACTGATGACGCGCCGAAGTACGAGCGGCCGTGCGTCGAAGACCCACGAAAACAAGAGCGCTTCGCGTTCGACGCGGGGTCGCTTCCCTTCGACGCCAAGAGCGATCTGCTGGCGATCCTGTCGTCGCCGAACGTCGGCTCGCGCGCGTGGGTGTACCGCCAGTACGACCACATCGTTCGCGTCGGAACCGCGGTGCGTCCGGGCGCCGCGGACGCCGCGGTGATCCGTGTGTTCTGCGACGACTCGATGAACGGAACGACGCCGATGCCGCGCGAGAAGTGGCTCGCCGTAAAGAGCGACTGCAACGGTCGGTTCTGCGAGCTCGATCCCAAGACGGGCGCGCAGATGGCGGTCGCCGAGGTGTGCCGCAACCTGGCGTGCGTCGGCGCCGAGGCGATCGGACTGACCGATTGCCTGAATTTCGGCAGCGCGCAGCGGCCAGAGATCATGGCGCAGTTTCGCGACGCGATCGACGGGATGCGCGACGCGTGCGTGGCGCTCGACGTTCCGATCGTGTCGGGCAACGTGTCGCTCTACAACGAGACCGAGGGGCCCGACGGTCCTCAGGCGATTCTTCCGACGCCGATGCTCGGCGCCGTGGGCCTGATCGAGAAGCCCAACGACGTGGTCACCATGGGCTTCAAGCGCTCGGGCGACGTCGTAGCGCTCTTGGGACCGGTCGGCGAAGGAGCGCTCGGCGGAAGCGAGTTCGTCTGGACGAAGACCGGCAAGATTCAGGGCAAGCCCCCGACGATCGACCTGGCGATGGAGGCGCGACTGCAGAAGCTGCTCGTGAGCCTCGCGCGTCGCGGACTGCTCTCGAGCGCGCACGACTGCGCGGAGGGCGGCATCGGCGTAGCGCTCGCGGAGTGCGCGATCGCCACGAACATGGGCGCGGCCGTGAGCATCCCCAACGGGACGAGCTCGGCGGCGGCGCTCTTCGGCGAAGACCCGACGCGCGTGATCGTGAGCTTTCTTCCGCAGCAAGAAGAGCTCGTGCGACGGGCGGCGAGCGAAGCGGCCGTTCCGCTCCTCGTGCTGGGAAAGACCGGCGGCGACGCGCTCGACATCGAGGGCGGCCCGTCGTGGACGGTCTTCGAGCTCGCGACCGCGCACGCGAAAGCGCTCCAACCAGTGGTCGGCTGAGGATCGAAGCACTATGACCTCGGCGCACGTTTCACCATGAATCCTCAGGACAAACAGGTCTCGGCCTCGCTCGGCGTGTGGCTCGTCTTGCTCTCGGGCGCGCTGGCGATCCCCGTCGGGCTCGTCGGCTTTCGCTGGCTCGACCGCGCCAACACCAGTCGCATCGGATTCAGCCAGCGCGTCTCGGTCGACGGCGTGACGGTCGAGCGCGGCTGCACCGAGCGCTCGTTGGTCGAGCACTTCGGCCAGCGCTCGGTGCGCACCTACGACGACGCGCTCGTCGTGCAAATCCCCGCGTTGCAGTACGGCATCACGCCCGAGCGCATCAACCTCGCGATCCACGGATCCCAGGGTGGCACGCAGGGACGAGCCAGCGTCTTTCAGGTCGACACCGCGTTCTACAAAGAGCGCGCCGTGGCCGCGCGATACGACGAGGTGATCGCCTCAGCGATGTCCGAGGCGATCGACGTGATCACCCGCGGCTGCGCGCAAAACGACGAGCAGCGCGTGCGAGCCTCGCGCTGGAGCGCGCAGTGCACCGCGGGGCCCGGCTTCACCCGGACGTGTCCCACGCTGCGCGCGGGCATGACCATCAGCGCGGACCTCCGGCTCCCCGTTCGTCGAAACTGACCCATGAAGGACCCGACGCACTGGCTCTATCGCTTCACGGCGCGCGAGTGGATCAAGGTCGCGTTGCAAGAGGTCGAGCGCGCAGAGGGCGCCTACGCGTCCCGCGATCGAAAGGGCGGCATGGCCACCTGTCGGCGCGCAGCGGGCATGGCGATCAACGGCGCGATGGTCGCCGGAGCGCTCGCCGAAGCGCGCTATGGACGGTCGTACATGGACCACGTCGTGGCGCTCGCGCACGACGAGACGGCTCCCGAGGCCGTGCGAGAAGCTGCGAAATTGCTCGCGGATACGCCGCTGCCGGGCACCGAGCTGATCCTCCTGCGCACGAACAACACCGATCAGAAGTTCGTCGAAGCGACCAAAGACGTCCTGGCTCACAGCTACGCGCTGGTGCTCAAGAGCGAGCCCGAGTGAGCTGACGATCGCGCCGCGATCGTGCCGCGCTCGCTGCGTCTGTTTCGTATACTGGCGGGTGGTGCAAGACGAGCTCGATGACGAGGCGCTGCTTCGATCGGTGCTGCGCCCCGCACGGGCGCGACTGGCAGAGGCGCGAGCGGCGATCGCCGAGATCACCGATCCCCAGGAGGCGTGGGAGACGCTCGGAGCGCGTGGAATTCTCCCGGCAGATTGGTGCGAGAGCGACGATCGACGGTTTCAAGCAGGGCCGCCCGTGCTCGAAGAGCCGATCGGAATGGTCCGCAGCGACTACGAAGCCGGCGCGCAGGTGTTGGTCTGGCGGCTCGACGAAGCCGCCCGCTATCGGCTATCGAGCAGAGGGGGACTCTTGCGGGATCTTCGCGCTGCAGAGCCATTACGCGCAGGAGATTTCGTCGTGCGCTGCGGGCGATTCGACGTGCGACCCGCCGAGCGTCCGCCGTGGAGCGCGTTTCCACCGTCGCTCGACGCAGTGCTGGCTTTTGCCTCCGACGTGACCCACGCCGCGGCAGCAGAGACCCTGGCTCGCGAGCACTTCGGAGACTCGAGCTATGTCATCCATTGGCGCGCCGTCGGCGACGACGAGCTCGTCGGGATTCGCGAAGACGCGCTCGGGATCGCTCGAAGCAAGGCGACGCCGCGCGAGCTCCGCGCGGTGCTCGAGCTCGGTTATTTCGTCAGCGGCCTGGACGATCAGGGAGCCATCGAGCTGCTGTGCCCAGAGAGCGTCGACGAGCCGTGAGCGCACGCGGCACCCTCACCCTCGTCGGTCGAGGGTCAATAGCAGCAGTGCCTTCCGCCGCCCGAGATCTGGATGCAGCGACGTCCCGACGAGCAGTCTCCGCTGTTGTTGCACGATGCCGTGAGCACGCAGCAGTTCTGCCGTCGATTCGTGCACACATACGAGCTGTTGCAGCGCAGGCCGCACGCACACAATCCCGTGCGCTGATTGACCGCCGACTCGCAGCCGTTGCTGTGGACGCCGTCGCAGTTGGCCCAATCGCCAGCGCACGACAGCACGCGGCAGGCGCTGGCCGTGCAGGACGTGCTCCCGACGTGAGCGAGCGATGCGCAATTGTTGCCACAACGGCCGCAGTGCGCGGTCGACCGCGTCACGTCGACGCACGCGCCGTTGCACAGACGAAGGCCGCCTGCGCAGCTCGGGGCATCCGTGGAAGCGTCGGGCGCTGCGTCGACGAGAGGCGCGCGCTCTTCGAAGCTGCCGTCGAGCTGTCCTGCTGGCTGCTCGCGCGAGATGCACTCGCCGCGATCGCAGGTGAGTCCTCGTTCGTCGCAGAGCACGCTGACCGTGCAGCGCTCATCGCTGACGGTCTCGCAGCCCGAGGCAGACGTGAGGCAGCGCGTCGACAAGAACACCCTCAGCTTGTTCGAGACGTTGGGAACGAACCGCGTCTGAGCGTTGTAGACGAGCGTTTGCGTGAGGCCGCCGCGCACCAACGTCCCTTCGATGCGAATCGCAACGGGTCCATCGCGAGTCGCCCCCGCGCGAGGGACGAGCGTGAAGCTGCCAGCGAACGTCGACGATGCCTGGAGCGGCAACGTTCGAACGAAGCCTGCATCGTCGCGAGCCGACGCTTCGTCCTCGTTGGCCCACACTGCCACCGTCAACGTCGAGTCGAGCGGAGCGTCGGTGCCGAGCAGCACCTCGATCGAAGTTGCTGGAGCGATGCACGACATGGCTCCGACGCACAGCAAGACGGTCGAGTGATGCGCGCGCAACGGCTCGTTTTACCGCACGTCGCTCCGCTGCCTCAACTTGTGATCTGACTGGGTTTTCTCCCATCGAAGCGCAGGTGGGAGGTTTTGGTCCCCGCCTCGGCAGCCGACTCGAACGTCGACTGAACGCAAGAACTCTGGAAATTTGCGCACAACTCTTCTCCTCAGTCGCGAGCCTCAGGTCGGCCAACGGACGACGACTACTGGTGCGTCAGCGGCACACATCCTGCGTAGCAACTCGATCGTGCGATTTCGGGCGCTTGCATTGGTTCTCCTCACGCATTGCGCAGAGGACGTCGGCGGACTGGATCGTGATGGCGGTGGACGCGTGGACGCGCGCGGCGTCGATGGCAGCGTCGGCGCCGAGCTCGACGGAGGCCGCGCAGACGGCAGCACGATCAACCCCGACGCAGCGTGCGCGGCGCAGGACTTCCCATCGACGCGAGCGCCATCATCGCTGTTGCTGCTCGTCGATCGATCCAACTCGATGAACGACCCGACTGCGGCCGGCGTGTCGCGGTGGGTCGCGGCGCAACGCGCGCTCACACGCTTGATCATGCGGTTGCCGACAGACACGCGGGTCGGGCTGATGTTCTTTCCGACGGACCTGACGAGCGTCCCGTCGAGCGGCGACAGCGAGGCCAACTACAATCGCGCGTCGATTCCGCTCGCGCCGTTGTCGATGAATCGCGCGCAGCTGCTCAGCACGATCGCGATGACTCCCGCCACCGGTCGCACGCCCATGGCCTGCGCGATGCCGGGCGCGATCGCGCAGCTCAGGATGCTCTCGGGGCTCGCCACGCAAGCGCGCGACATCGTGTTGATCACCGATGGACTCCCGACCTTCGACTGCACCGGTCGCGGTCGCTGCGACCCGATGGACATGGCCTGCCTGGCCGAGGTCGAGCGCCTCGCGACCGCGTCGGTCCTGCGCTCGGTACGATCGGGCGTGACGGGCGCTCCGGCAGTTCGAACCTTCGTCATCGGGACACCGGACGCGTCCAACGCGTTCTTGTCTTCGCTCGCGAACGCAGCGGGAACGCAGCGAACCGCTGGCTGCGGAGCCACCGACTGCCACTACTCGATCGCGGATGCGAACTTCGAACGCGACCTCGATGCAGCGCTCGACGCGGTCCGTGGTCGCACCGCGACCTGCGAGTACGCGCTCGACGCGATCGACCCTCGCACGGCCGACCCGGCGCTGATCAACGTTCGAGTCACGACTCCGACCGGCGATGTCCGAGTCGTTCCCCGCGATGCGATGCGCCGCGACGGCTGGGACTACAGCAGCGGAATGCGATCGATTATCTTTTACGGCCCCGTCTGCGACCAGCTCCGCGCCGCGGAGCCAGGCGCGGCTCGCGTTCAAATCCTCTACGGCTGTCCCACCATCATCCCAGGTTGAAGCATGAGCAACACACGAACCATCGCTGCAGTGTTTGTGCTTTGCGCCGCGAGCTGCGCGCCCGTCGACGAAGCCACCGACGCGACGCCGACCGCTGATCGTTCAGCGGACGCTGCGCAAGCGCCAGACTCCATCGAGCCGATGATCGACTCGGGCAGCGTCGTTGATTCGACCGTCGAGGACTCCGGGGTCGAAATGGACGTCGCGACGCCGCCGCTCGACGTCCCCTCACCTCGCGATGTTGCTCGCGACAGCGTGACCGTGGCGGACGTTGTGGTCGCCGATCGCCCGACCGCGCGACCGAGCGGCATTCCGTCGTGGGTGGTGTTCACTCCCGCCGGTGGGGGTGTCGTCGGACCGATCGGCGCTGCGCCTGCGACGTCGGCCCCTCGAACGACGCGCGAAGAGCGCATCTCGAGCACGATCGTGCTGAGGACTCCAGGCGTCTACGACTTCGCAAACGTGATGCATCGCTGGAGCGGGACGGGGCGCTGCATCCAGCTCGAGAACCAGCCGCCGATCCTGCACATCGCCGGCAGCAACATCACGGTCCGCAACTTCGCGTACATCAACGCGCCCGACGGCATCCACATCGGCGCGGCTGTCAACGCGGGACAGGGCTACAACAGCCAGGCGCGGATCGAGAACATCGTGCTCGACAACGTCTCGGGCTACGCCTGCGAAGACGCGCTCACCACGCAGCACAACACGTGGAACATCAGCATCATCAACTCGTGGTTTCACGGCAATCCCACGGTGTCCGAGCGCGACAAGCTGTTGCAGCTCAATTTCGCGAACAATATTCGGATCGCCGCGACGACCTTCGTCAACAGCCCGCGATGTGTGCGCTTCAAGGGAGGCGCGCGGATCACGATCGAGCGCTCTGTCTTCGACGCTTGTGAAGACGCCGTGCGCGGCGACACGTTCGACGTGCTGGGGCTGATCCCGACGACGGCGAGCGAAGTGACGTCGAGACAGAGCGTGTATCGCAACTACAACCGCGCGTTCAGCGCGATCGGGATGGTCACGATCTACTCGGAGCGAGACGAGCTCACCCGCGGTCCGCGCGAACTCGAAGAGCGGGGCGGGCGGGTGATTTATCGCTGAGGGCGTTGCGAGCGCGACCCGCGTCTGGACTATCGAGCGTCGGGAGCGCCAGCGTCGGCTGCGGCGGCGCTCGGTCGGGGCGCGCCAGACACACGAAAATCGCGGGCGGATTGAGCTTCGCCCTGATCGCGAACGCGCACGGTCACGCGCCCGGTGAGCGCGCCCTCGGGCACCTGCGCGACGATCTGCCGGGGCGTAACGACGCTCACGGTGGCTTGCGTCGTTCCGACGAGCACGGTGACAGCCGAGGCGTCGACGCCGAAGTTGTTGCCGTTGATCGTGAGACGGCCGCCCACCGCGCCTTGCGCTGGCGCGATGGCGTTGACCACCGGCGGAACCGTGATGCGAAACGGCGAGGCCGCGCGCTGGCGCCCTTCGGTCTGGATCACGACGTCGCCCGAGGTCCCGTTGCGCGGAACGGTGAACTCGATCGCCGTCGTGCTCACGGAGTTCGGGCGAATCACCTGTCCGTTGAGCGTGAGGTTGACCCGACGCACGTCGCTCTCGAAGCCTTCGCCGCGGATGGTCACGCGCGTTCCGACCGGCGCTGCGGCCGGTTCGAGCGCGGTGATTCGCGACGGAACGAGGACGATCCAGTCCATCGGCGCGCGCCCAGTGCCCTGCAATCGCGCGACGATCGAGAAGCGCGCGGGGCCTGGCTGCAAACCCTGGTTGGGCACGGTGACGACGATCGCTTCGCGCGTGACGCTCTCGACCGGGAGCTCCACGTCGTTGAGGCGCACCTGCACGAGCGCGCGATCCGCGGGAAAATTCTGGCCGCGGAGGGTCACTCGCGTCCCGAGGATGCCCGCAGGCGGCTCGAGCGAGGTGATCCTCGGCCGCAGCGTCACCATGAACGGCTGACGCCCTCGCGCCTCGCCGTTGCCCGCGACGGTGACCGTAAACTGCCCAGAGCGAGCGTTTTCGGGGACCTCGACGACGATCTCGCGACCGCCCACGCTCACGACGCGCGCGGGAACCTGTCCGAGCCGCACGGTGTTCTCGGCGAGGTTCGGCGAGAAGCCCGTTCCCTGGATGGACACTCGATCGCCGACATCCCCGGCCGGAGGAGAGAATCCTGCGACGGACACCGCCTCGAGCACGCGAAAATCCGTGGGTGAATCTACGGGGCCGATGCCGCCCGCCGAGAGATGCCAGCGCCCCGATCCCGCGCCGCGAGGGACCTCGACCACCGCCGTGTCCGGGGTCACCGAAATGACGCGTGCGACTGTTTCGCCCAACAGGACGCGAAGGGAAGAAGGGTCGCTTCCGAAGCGCTCTCCGCGAAACGTGATGCGCGCTCCGGGAGCGCCCTGGACCGGCTCGACCGCGGCGATCACTGGCGCGGGCGCGACGCGAAGGGACGCGCCGGTCTCGAAGCGCCCTGCTCCGGGAACGATCACTTGAATCGTTCCGCCCTGCGTCTGATCGCGCGGGACCTCGAACTCGATCTCCGTCGGGCTCGCGCGAAGGACGCGAACGGGCCGGGTGCCGATGGTCACTCGATTGGCCTGCACGTCGGCGCCGAAGCCCGTTCCACGAAGGATGACGCGTTGGCCAGGGGCCGCGGCGGTCGGCGTAAACTCGCGGATTCCAACGCGATCCGTGACGGTGAGCGCGGCGGTCTGCGCTTCGCCGCCAGATGTCCGCACGGTGACGGGCCCCGTTCGCGCGCCATCGGGGACGATGACCCGCAGCGTTGTGGGCTCTGCGCTTCGAACGATCATCGGCAGCGCGCCGATTCGAACGTTGTTGTCGGTCGGCCGCGCGCCGAAGTTGTCGCCGCGGATCACGACCTCGCTGCCGGGCGCGGCGCTGGTGGGCTCGATCGCGGTCACCCGAGGCGCCGGAGCGGCTTCAGAGATGCGAAAGACCTCGCTCTCGACCTCGTCGGTCCCGTGCCTCACCACGAAGCGTCCTGGCTGAGCGCCCTGCGGAACGACCACCACGATGCGCTCGGGTCGACGCTCTGCGGGCTCGACGGGGCGATCGTTGAAGAGCACTTGAGCCGTCGAGCGAAAATTGCGGCCCGTAATGGTCACGCGCGTCCCGGGCGGCCCGGAGGTCGGCGAGATGCTCTCGATCATCGCGCGCGCCTGAGCGGCGGCGACGGACGGAGCCAGGCTCACGGCCGCGCTCGCGGACACCGACAGCGTCGCGAGCAGCACAGAAATCCTCGAACTGGTGCGCAGGGTCATCGCGCTGTGGGTGGTAGTCCGATCCTCGGGTTTCTTGCAAGAAAGGGCCTGCGTGGCCCCTCGGGTCGCCGGGTGGCTGTAAGTGCTGCCAGGGGACGGGCGTTCATGGGTCGTGCGAACGGTGTGCATCAACGCCTTGGACGAAAGGACGAGCGAGTTCTTCGCGAACTTCGTCGAACTTCCGTATCTTGCCGCGCGCAGAGTCGAGGCCGCGCTCGCTCTGCCGTGGACCATCGCGATGACTGAGCGACCCGAGAGTGCCGAGGAGCGAGCGCTCGTCGAAGCTGCGCAACGCGGCGACGGCGCGTCTCTCCGCACGCTCATCGAGCGCTTCGCGCGGCCCCTGTACAGCGCGGTGATCCTTCCGCGTGTGGGCAACGCGGCGGACGCGGACGAGGTCCTGCGCGACACGCTGTCGCGCGCGGTCGAGCGGCTCGAGAGCTTCCGTTGGACCGGCTCGGGCTTCTATCCCTGGCTGCGACAGATCGCGATCAACTTGGTGATCGACCGAGCCAGGACACGGCAGCGGCGCGGAAAGCTCGAGCAGAAGCTCGAGTCGCACACGAACACTGTCGCCCCGATGCACCACGCGGGCGCGGACGAGGCGCTGATCGAGCGGCAAGAGCGGGACGTCGCTCGCGCGCAGCTCGAGAGTGCGCTCGCGACGCTCAACGAACGATACCGACGCGCGGTCGAGCTCCGAGTGCTCGAAGAGCGCTCCCGCGAAGAGTGCGCGGAGGCCATGGGCGTGACGGTTGGCAACTTCGACGTCATCTTGCATAGAGCGCTCGCAGCGCTTCGAAAGGCGTACGGTGTCACATGAGCGGCCCGAACGACTGGAACCCCGACGACGGTCCCCCTCCCACGGAAGAAGAGCTTCGCGACGCGAGCGCGCTCGCGGACGCGCTCAGTGTTGCCGTGGGTCCAACGCGCCCCGAAGGCGCGAAGGCCGAGCCCGCCCCGAAGGCGCCGGTGTCGCTCGACAACATCGCCCTCGTCGAGACGGCGATGCGCGCGCACGCAACGGCGCACCCGCCCGAGCGTTTGCAGGTCGATCGCGCGGTGAAATCCGCGGTGGATCACGCGGTCTCGAGCCGCGCTCGAGGCGCAATCACGTCGCGCTGGTACGTGCGGCTGACAGCGGTCGCCGCGGCGCTCGTCGTCGGTGTCACTGGCGCGCGAGCGCTGTCGCCGAAGGCCACGCGGTCGATCAACGTGACGCCCATCAGCCGAAGCACGGACGACGTGTTTTCGCGTGCGATCGAGAACGACCCTGGCTCGGACCCGATCAGCCGCATCGACGACGTTCGGATGCGTTCGTTTCGGGCGAACGTCTTTGCGCGCGGAGGGAGGACTCGATGAGCGTCCGCCGTACGATCCTGCGCTTTGCGTCGATCGTGGCGCTCGGCGGCGCGCTCGGATTGTCGACGGTCCAATCTGGCTGCGGCACACCGGCATCGGACTCGGGACCGTCGCTCGACGAGGCCACGATGGCGCTCATTTCTGCGGCGAGAGCGCTGCACCACGAGGCAGACGTGCTCGAGTCGAGCGGTGACATCGCGGGCGCGCAGCGCGCCGTTCAACGCGTCCTGGGCTTGCGCGCGCCGAACGCGGTGCGCGAGAGCGAGGACATTCGCTCGGACGCCTTCGGTCGCGTGGCAGAGCTCGCGCTGCGATTGAACGATCCGCAGACCGCGCTCGATCGAGCGGACGAGGGGCTGCGCGAGGCGCGGCGCGACAACGTGCTGAAGGCGCGGCTCCTGCTCGTACGCGGGCGCGCTCTGCGGGGACTCGGCGATCAGGCGCAGTCGCGCGGCGACACGACTACCGCCGCGAGCCGCAGGCGCGAAGCGATCGACGCCCTCGAGCAGTCGATCCACATGAACGAGCGCGTGCTCGAAGCGGCGCTCGACGGAGGCGTTCGATGAAGTACACGCGTTCGACTGCACGAGCTTCGGTCGCGTTGGCGACGGTGATCGCCGTGCTCGGGGGCTGCTCGGTGTGCACAGGCTGCGGCTCAGCGAGCTCCGAATCCGCTGCGCAGCGTTCGAGCACGTCGTCTGGCGGAGCGTCGACGAGCGTCGACGCGACGAGCGAAACCACGACGAGGAGCGTCACTGGCACCGACAGCGCGCCATCCGTCTCATCGGGCACCGCGAGCGGAAGCCCGGCGAGACCGGAAACAACGACTCGCACCGACGCGACGACCGCGGGCGGCGTGGCGCAGCCGATGCTCTCGCGCGACGATCAAATCGCGCAGTGGTCCGAGCGTCTCGCTGCGGCGGAGCTGCAATTCCAGGCATCTCCAGGCGTTTGCCGCGACGTGTGCCGGGCGACCCAATCGATCTGCGTCGCGTCGAGAGAGCTCTGCGCGCTCACCGGCGACCGTGCTGGCGCGCCTCCGACTGATCCGCGCTGCGCCCGAGCGCGCTCCTCGTGCGATCGCGCGACGCGTCAGCGCGACGAGTCCTGTCAGTCTTGCCCCACGGAGTAGCCTGACAGCGCGGCGGCGTCCGGCGTGCTAGCGTTTACGCTGTGAAGCGACTGTTGGCGTTGTGGATCGGCGTGCTCGTTTCGTGGTGGTCGGCGATCGCCGCCGCGCAATCGACAGGAGGCGCTGGATCACCGTGGCTCGCGCCGAGACGGCCTGATGGGACCACGTACGCGCCTGCGGTTGAACCGACGGCGACGCGCGACGCGGGTGCCGCAGCGACCGACGCCGCGAGCCCAGCCGCGACACCCCCGCTGACGCAACCTCCGCCGGTGCCGTCGAACGAACAGCCGACGCCGTCGAACAGCGCTGCCACGACAGCCTCCGCGCCAACGCCGAGCACCACGACGGGCCCAGCCACCGGAAGCGCAGCGCCAGCGCAACCGACGAGCGCGGTGACCGCGGCGCCCGTCCAGGGCGTGCCAGGGGCGGGAGTCAACGGAGCAGCGTCTGGCTCCACGACGCCCGCGCCGCGCCGAGTGTCGCTGGCGCGCGCGCGGATGCGGCTGCTCGACGCGAGCTACGCTGGGTTGGCGTCGCGAAGCGGCGGGCAGCGGGTCTTGGACGGGATCGTGTCGATCGGCGCGGGCGGCGTGATCTTCGCGACTTCCTGGCTGATTCCACGCACGATGTCCGCGGGAGTAACGACAGACTTGCACCCGTGGTTGTGGGCTACTTCGGGGTACCTGGCTCTGCAAGGAATCGTGAACCTCGCCTGGGCTCCCGCGCGTGAACGCCTGTCTCGACAGTACAGCGAGATGCCAACGCAGACCGCCGCTCAGCGACGGGAGCGAATGCGCTTCGGCGAGCGCGCCCTCGACGAGATGGCCGCGGACGGACACCGTCGGCGGATCCTCGGCGGCATCGCCAACATCGCGGCGACGACGGGGCTGGTGCTCATTCCGTACGCGCCCGCGATCTTCAACGGGACGCCGCAGCAGCTCGGGCTCACCGACGCCGTGGTCATGGCGTACGGCGGCGTGTCCGTGCTCTTCAGCGTGATCCAGATGTTTTCGCAGAGCGAAGAAGAGCGGCTGCGCAACGCGTACTACCAGCAGGTCGAGCTCATCCGCGCAGAGCGCGCGCGCAACCCCTGATCGAAGCCAACGCGCCGCCTGCGCGGCGAGGCTCTAGCGCGCCATCGCCAGGTATCCGACGTCGATCGCCCCGCCCACGATCGCGCGGGCCGACGCGTCGCCGGACACAACGACCCTCGTGCCGGACATGCTCGGCACGGGAGACATGGCGTCGGTCGCGTCGAAGAGTTGAATTTGTGTGACGCCCTCGGGCAGCTCGACCATCGCGGTAAACGCGCCGCTGGCGTCAGCGGTCACGACGCGAGTGAAGCTCACCACATCGAGCCTCGAGCCCTGAACGCGCACGCGCATGCCCGCCCTCGCCGTCCCACGGACCGCGTACGTCGAGCTGCGCACGATCGGGGGAAGCATCGAGAAGTCGAAGCGCGGCCCGTCCAAGCGCATCGCGCCGGTCACGTTCGCGCCCGCAGCCGCCGCGTCGATTCGGACCCGCCCTCCCCCACCCGCGCCGCCCGTCGCGCCGCCAGCGGTGCCGCCAGCGCCGCCGCGGGCGTCGATTTCGAAGCGTCCTTCGATCGCTGCTCCGGCGAGAACAAACGAGCCGCCAGCGCCGCCGCCGCCCGCCCCCTGGCCGGCACTGCCGCCGAAGAGAAACCTAGCGCCCTCGAGGTTCACACCGCCGAAGCCCGCGAGCACCATGGCGCCGCCGCCGTTGCCGCCAGCACCGCCACCGCCAGCGCCACCGCCGCTGCCGCCGCCGAACACAAGGCGAGTGTTGATTCCGCCGCCAGAGCCTCCCGCGGCGCCACCAGCGCCGGTTCCCGCGGCGCCCGCGGTGCCGTTGCCGCCGCCGCCGCCCGCGACCATCGAGCCGACGCCTGGAGTCGGGCCCTGGCCGTCGCCCATGGGAGGCGTTCCGCCGCCGGAGCCGCCGGCGCCGGGGCGGGTCGCCGAGCCGCTGAAGTCGAACGTGCCCTGCACGCGAATGTCCCCGAGCACCGCGAAGCGCACGGGTTGATCGAGGTTGTTCGCGCGCAGCATCACGCCAGCGGGGACGGTCATCGACGAGTAGACCGCTTGATTTGTGAGCACCATCGAGCCCATCGTCGCGCCATCAGCGGTGTCCGCTGGAAGCACGTTGAGCTGCGCGGAGTAGTCGAACTCCGTGCCCGAAATGCGGATGGTGACCGGCATCGCCGACGACGGCTCGGAGATTCCGGCGCCTCGGTTGGCGATGGTGTCTTCGATGCGCGCGACGAAAATGCACTGAATTCTCGTGCATTCAGTGCTCTCGATGACGACGCCGCTCGCCGCATCGGTCGTCGGACGCCCCATGGTGAGGTCGTCGTTGCCGAGCGCGGGGCCCAGCGTCGCGACGAAGCGTCGCGTGCCCTCGAAGGCGATGGCTGGCGACATCGAGATCGGGTTCACCCGACCGCTGAGCCGCGGAATATCGAGGCCAGCATCACCGTGTTGATTGGGAGGCGAGCACGCGGCGAGCGCGAGCAAAGAGAGAGCAAAGGTCGATCGCGCCATGGTGCGAGCTCAGTTCTCGGGATCGATCAACGACCGCGACGCGCGGGGCGCGCAGGCCGAGCGCGGCCGCCGCGCCGTGGCAGCGCTGAGTCCGGGATGAACGAGACCGAGAGGCCTTCGTTGTTGGTGACGCCCTGAACCGCAGTGTAGCCGTCGATGCGCAGGCAGCCGTTGACCGTCGGAGGTTGTTGCGCGGCCGCGTTGAAGTTGGCCGGGACAGCGCCCTCGGGAATCGTGATCTCTGCGCCGCCGAGGCCGCCGCAGTTGCCGACGACGTACGAAAACTGCGTCCCGAGCGGGTGCGTGGGGACGCCGCTCAACGCCGCGCCGGGGGCAGGAGCGCCGCCTGCAGCGGGCGTCGCGGCGGGCGTTGCGGCGGGGGTTGTTCCTGCGGCAGGTGTGGTGCCAGCGGCGGGCGCGGTGTCGTCGACCACGTCGCCGCCGATCGCCGCGGCGGAGCTGTCGTCCGCGACGTCCCCTGCGATCTCGGGGTCCTCGCCGCGAAGCGCGTCGGGCGTCTCGCGAGCGTTGGGAAACGCCATCGCGACGATCCCCTTGAGGTTGTCGAGCACCCAACGGTTGGCCGTGTCGCGCGTCGCGGGTTGATCCGCGAGCACCGCGGTCATCGTCTCGCGCTCGTACCAAACCGTCAGGCCCTGATTCGGCTGACCCTGGTTCGGAAACGTGAACGTATACCCATTGAGTCGACGCTCTTGAAACGTCAGCGCGTAGGAGAAAACGAGCCTCCTCGGGAGCGCCGCGCGGTTGGGAACCGGCACGTAGAAGTCGAGCTGGTAGTTCTTCGCGCAGCGACCTCCGCGGCAGATGGGCGCGGGCGTCGTCGTTTGAAAGTTGTTCGCGAACTCGGTGTTCGCGCGGGCGATCTCGGGGAGCGTGTTGCCCCAGCCGGTGATGCCCGCGGTCGCGCGCAGCCAGTACACGATGGTCTCTCGCGCGAACACGCGCTGGCGCTCGTTCTGCGCGGCGAGCTCGGCTGCGCGACGCTCGCGCTCTGCGCGATCTCGCGCTTCGCGATCGGCGCGGATGCGCTGCCGCTCGGCCTCGTACACCTGCAAACGAGCGCGCGCTTCACCAACGTGAGCGCCCTGCGGATACGCGTCGATGTACGCCGTCAACCCGTCGAGCGTGCTGCGGCGCTCTTCCCAGAACTGCTCTTCTGCCGCGGACACTTCGGCGCCGATCGCGCTGATGAAGCGACCCTGCGGAAAGCGCGTGACGTACTCGCTTCCGAGCCGCGTGCGCCGCGCGGCGTCGCGCTCGTAGCGGATCGAACGAAACAGATTGAGCTCGTCGACGCTGGCAAAAGACGCGCAGCTCGACAGCGTGAACATAGACAACATCAGCAGAGAGCTTGTGCGGGTCATTACGACATTCCTCGCGTAGCAGTTGCTCGATGAGAGACTCGGTGAGGTCCGACGATCAACGGCGGCAGACGTTGTTGCTCGCGCACTCGCTCGGCGCGGCGCGGAGGGCGGTGAGGATTCCACCAGGGTCGTTGGGGTCGATCGAGCACGAGCGCTGGAGCACTGCGTCGTTGCAGACCTGGATGTCCCACTCGTACACAAACGCTCGGCTGCCGTCGTTGTTGTAGGCAAAGGAGCCGTTGTAGCTCGTGCACGACTTGGGGCAGAACGCAGTGCCGAAGTACTCGACGCTGAGGTTGTTGGTCCCGTGAACGCACTGGTAGAACGCACGCGCAGTCGCGTTCTCATTGGTGCCGCAGCCGTCGACGGCGGGGTTCATCGCGGCACACAAGTGACCGCACTCGAGCAGTCGCTGGCAGAAGCCCGCGCACAGCCCACGCTGAAAATAGACCTCTTCGAGCGTCCCCGTGGTGTTGCCCGGGTGTCGCGAGATCTCGGTCGACGCGAGGTTGCCGCCGCAGCCGCCGATGTTGCCGGGCGTGGGCGCCGAGAGAAAGGGCGTCAAGAGCGCGATGGAGGCGACGCCGCGAAGGACACGGCGGCGAGAAGGAGTGCGGTTGGTACGGTTCGTACGGTTTGTCCTGTGATTCACAGTCGATTCTCCACTCGCGACGGTCATGGTAGCAGCTCGTAGTCGAACAGCGCGCCGATGCCGACGCCGAGCAGCGGCGCGGTCGTTCCCGAGTCGCCGAAATAGAAGCCCGTGTTGACCTCGGCGGTGAGCGCGAAGCCTCCGGTCAAGAAGTACGCGAACGTCCCGCCTGCCTCGAATCCGAGCGCGACGGCGGTGCCGGTGCCATACGCCAGCCGCGCCGGAACCATATTGCTCTCGCGGCACGGCTCGATCGGGCGAGTCGGGCGGTTGTACACACACAGGTCGTTGGCAAAGACGTTGGTCTTCACGAACGCGACCGAGAAGTCGACGCGGCCCAAGATCGCCCATCGCGGCGAGGGCCTGAACATCAGCGCCCATCCCGGCTGGATCGTGCCCTGAAGGCCCGAGTGGCCGAGGTCCAGGCCGAGCTGACCTCCGAGCGTGGGGCCCATTCGCAGCTTGCCGACGTTGAGAAAGAGAAACCCTGCTTGACCGTGGATCCACCAGGGCGCGAGCGCCCCGGCCGAGAAGGGATCGTACAGGCGAAAGGCCGCGCCACCCTGGAGCCGAGCGATCACGTGCCGCTCGTTGGGGTACGCCCGCCACTCGCCCGCGGTGGCAGAAGCGCTCTGCGCCCCTCCGCTACCTTCGCCTTCACCGCTCGGCGTCTGCGCAAATGCGCTCGACGACGCGAGCAGCGCCGTTAGAAAACCAATCCACTTTCGGTGCCCGGTCACAGTGGGCGCATGCTACACAGCCGGCGTGCAGGGTCAACGAACGCGTTCGACCGCTCGCGAAGCCGGCGTTTCATGCGCTCGAATCGCGCTCGCCCTGGCACTGTCGCTGCCGATCGACCTTGGCTGCTCGTCCAGGTCGCGGCCGGCCGACGCGGGCGTGGGGATCGCCCAGCCTCCGCAGGACAGCGGGATCGCGCGGGGTCGCAGGCGTCGGCGCCGCACCCGCGTGCGGACCGCGAGCGCGCAGAGCCCGATCGTCGCGCAAAACAGCGGGCCGGTTTTGACGCAGCGGCCGGTGCAGCCCTCGACGCAGGCGACGAGCACCGGTCCGATCGAGGACGACGAGCCCGATCCGCCGCGCCCGCGGATCACAGAGACCGGGCCGATGCTCACGGAAAACCTCGGTCCCCCTCCGTCGCAGACCATCGACCTCACGACGACGGGCGGCGACGGCCCGATCGGTCTCGACGAGAGCGCCGTCAGCCGCGCCCTCAACCCGCTGCTGGGTCGCCTGGGAAACTGCGCGGCCGCGACCACCGACGATGATGGCCGCGGACCGCACGGACGCGTCGGCATTCGCATGCGTGTCGGCAACAACGGCCGACCGATGGCGGCCCGAGTTTCGGGCGGCGGAGGATCATCGGAGTTCGTCACGTGCGTTCGCCGCGTGGTGGCGAGCGCGCGATTCACCACGTTTCGCGGCCCCGAGCAGATCATCGGTTGGGGCTTCGACGTAGACTGAACGCTCGGCCCGAACACGGCGAGCGAAGCTATGGTAAGGCCAGAGGCTCAGCGATGAAGTCACGGTACGCGGCGCTCTTGCTGCTCTCGGTGGGTCCAGCGATCGCGTTTCGCACGAGCGGCGCGACGCTGTGGATGATCTACGGCGCCGTCGTGGCGATCGCCGCGGCGATCGCGGCATGGGAGCTCCACCAGGATGGGATCCTTCGCGACGTGTTTCGTCGCGAGGGGTTCGACTTGATGATCGGCCTCGCGGTGGCCGCCACGCTCTACGCGTCGGTGTTCGTCGCGTGGAAGTATTGGATTGCCCCTGCCTCGGTGGCGGGAGGGGTGCTCAGCCGTTGCAGGGTCGACGGTCCGATGTTGCCTCGACTCGATGTGCACGGGCTCGACCGCGTCGCCGAGTGGCTGCGTGGACAGGTCTGCAAGGGCTACGGCTCGTCCCTCGGCATCGACCTTCGCGTTCGGGGCCCGGTGATTTTCGTCGTGGCGGCGTTGGAAGAGATCGCGTGGCGTGGCGGGGTTCAGCAGCTCCTGTCCGAGAAGCTCGGCTCGACGCGGGGTTGGCTCGCCGCGAGCCTGTTGTTCGCGCTGGTGCACGCGTTTACGCCGACGCCCGCGTTGGCGCTGCTCGCGCTGCCGTGCGGCCTGGCGTGGGGCGCGCTCTATCGCTTCCGCGGACGACTCTTGACGGGAGTCTTTTCGCACGCGGTGTTCAGCATGTACCTGTTCTCGACGATGCCGCTGGTGCGCTTCAGCTGAAGGCACACCAATTCAAGAACGCCGCGCTACAGGCCGACGTTGAACGCCAGGCGCTGGCGAATGCACACCGACGCGCACACCGAGAACCGCAAGCGGCCGCGGACGCTCGCCGCAGCGCCGCTCACTTGAACGGGCACGACGAATTTGATCTTGTCCTGCGTCGACTCGGTGGCGTCGGTGCGGGCGAGCTCGGCGCGCACCGTCGCGTTGCTGCCTTCGAGCTGCAGCTGCACATCATCGAGCTCGTTGATGTGAAAGCCGTCCTTGGCGTCGAGCTCGACTTCGATCGTCGACGCGCCAGGAACAGCGGCCGGCGCCGCGATCACCGCAGTCAGGTCGCAGTGCTCTCCAGGGACCTGCGCTCGGGGGCCACTGGCGACTTGAGCGACACCCGTGTCCGCTGTTGCCTGCGCGACGCCCGAGTCGGCCGTCTGCGGAGCCGGGTCGCGGCCGTTGTTCGCGCCGGCTTCGGGCGGGTTCTTCTTGCATGCGGCGACGGACAACACCGCTGCCAGCACGAGCAAACGGCCGTGGATAGCGCGAACAGACATCGATCGAATACCTCCGGGCGCAGCGAGAGCACGGCGCAAGGTCGGACGGAAGACGTGAGAGGAAGAAGCCATCGTTGATTCAGTGCGTCATCGCGCGGAAACGTCATCGACCCGTCGCGGCGCGCTGCACGCGCCTGAGCGGTAGCACGCCGCTGCGTATTGCTTCCACTCTGTACGGGCGGGGCTCGGGATCGGGCGCGCGGGCGTGCTTCGGGACGAATTCCCAGAAAAGCGCACGGAGCGGAGGGGCATTCCATTGTCTCGTCCCGATCGCGATGCACAGCGCTTGACCGCTCGCCACGCCATTTGGCACACCGGAGCGAGCAGCGTGCGTCCGGTAGTATCCGCGTTTGTGTTCGTCTCCCTCGCGATCGCGGCGATCGGAAGCACCTCTTGCGGGCGCGCCTGCCCGCCGCAGCGCTTCTGCGGCGCCGCGACCTGGGTCGCCTCCGGCGACGAGCCGATCATCGAGGGCACGTCGGTCGTGCTCGTCGCGACGGCGTCCAGCGACCCTCGGCAAGGGACCTTCGTCGACCCCGAACAGCTCGATCTCGAGCCCCGGGCGGTCTTTGTTCGATTCGACCTCGCGCCGGCGCGCGCCCGCGGCGCGAGCATCGAGCGCGCGACGCTGTTGCTCGCACCACACCCACAGTGGCGCACGATCGACCGCTCGGTTCGCGTCGCGGTGCACCCGCTCGCCAGCGGCGAGGCTCCCAGCGCCGAGCCCGCCATCGCGTCGGATCTCGTGAGCGTCGCGACGATCCCGCTCCAGCTCCGAGCGCCGATTCGAATGGATGTAACCCGCGCCGTGCGCGCGTGGTGGGATGGATCGCTCCCGTCGGGCGGCCTCGCGATCAGCGCTGATAGCGCAGGGCTGGTCGTTCAGGGAGCGGCGGCGGTCGCGCGGTCGGATCGGCCACGGCTCGAGGTCATCGTCCGATGAGCATCACCCCTCGAAAGAGCCATCGGCTCGGCAAATATCAGGTCCTCGACCGTGTCGCCGCGGGCGGGATGGCCGAGGTGTTTCGCGCGCGGGTCGTCGAAGCAGACGGCAGCGAGAAGATCGTCGCGCTCAAGAAGGTGCTCGAGCAGTACGCGAGAGACTCCGGGTTCATCCGGATGCTCAAGTACGAGTACCGGCTCGCGTCGCTGCTGAGGCACCCCAACATCGCGGTCATTCACGAGCTGATCCGCACGCCGGACGGCTACTCGACGCAGCACAAGCTCTGGGAGCAGAAGAAGAAGTGGGAGATCGCCGACGCGACGTACCTCGTCGCGCGCGCGCTCGACGGGCTGTATCACGCGCACACGGCGACGACCGAGGACGGCAGGCCGCTCAACCTCGTGCACCGTGACTTCTCGCCCTCGAACATCCTCGTTGGCTTCGACGGCGGCGTGAAGCTCATCGATTTCGGCATCGCCAAGGCCGCGATGCCGCGCGATCAGACCGCGGCGGGGATCATCAAGGGCAAGGTGCGCTACATGTCGCCCGAGCAAGCCAACGGCGACGACAGGCTCACCGCGCAGAGCGACGTCTTCAGCGCAGGAACCGTGCTCTACGAGCTCTTGGCGGGAGAACCAGCGTTCGTCGCGCCCAACGAGCTCGAGATGATCTACACCGTGCGACGCGCGCAGCCCCGGCCGCTGCGCGAGGTCGCGCCGCACGTGCCCGACGGCCTCGCTGAGATCGTGCGTCACTCGATGGCGCGTGGGCGCAAGGCGCGCTTCGCGAACGCGGCGGAGTTTCGCGATCAGCTCGTGACCTTTCTGCGGGCGTACGCCCCGGGCTATCGGCGCACGAGCCTCGCCACGATCATGAAGAGCGTCTGGCAGTCGGAGATCGAGCAAGAGATCCGAACGCTGCTCGAGTACGCGACGGGCGACGACGACGTCGCAGAGGCCGAGTACCTGCTCGAGACCGCGAGCATCGACGAGAGCCTCGACGCCGTGAGCGCGTTCACCGACGCGCGACAGCTCGTGCACGACGCGCAAGAGGACGCGCATGACTTCGACGAGCAGCCCGCGACGATTCCGGGCCGAAAGCCCTCGGGATCGCACCCGCGCACCGGCGAGCCTCCCGCCGCTGCCCCGAGCGCCGCAGACCGCGCGCCGATCGCAGTGCAGCCGCAGCCTCGCGCGCCGGACGCGCGCATCGAGAGGGCCCCGCCCGTTGGACGACCGCCGCTCGCTCCGCCGCATCCAACAGGGCCGGCGGCGAGCGCAGGTCCGCCCGCGCCACAGATCCCCAAAGCCCCGCTCGTTCCTTCGACGACGCCTGCTACGGCGAAGCCGGGCCCTGTTGTTCCACGGCCGAAGCCCAAGGCCGCGCACGCTGGGGCGCAGTCCTTTTCGACGATTCCTCCGCCGGGTTTGGGTAGCGACCCGACCGATGACCCGAGCCGAGACCCGAGCTGAGTTGCTTTGATTCGAGCAGAATTCGCCGCCGCGCTCGTGCTCGCGTCGCTCGCTGCGCCGAGCTGCGTGCGACCTGCGCCTTCATCGCGCGAGCCCGCTCGCGAGGGCCGCACCGCAGGAGCGCGCGCGTCGTCCAGCGACGCCGGATCGGTCAACGACGGAGCCGCTGCGGACGGAGCCGCATGCCACCCCGATCGCGTGTGCTTCTCCGCCGGTCTGTCGCAGCTGGGCTCGATCGGTACAGATGTTCGCTTCGAAGAGCGACCCGCGCGGCTCGCGCGACTTCGGGCGTTTTCGCTGGATCGCGACGAGGTGTCCGAGAGCGACTACGCTCGCTGCGTCGCGGCGGGACGCTGCACCGAAGCTCAATGCCCTGCCCCCCGCACGAGCGCCGATGCCTCGACGATCACCGACGCCAGCGACGATGCCGACGCGGCGCCCGACGGTGCAGAGGCGGCGCGCGACGATGCACGAGCGCCAGACTCGAGCGCGGTTCGTTCGGCCGCGCGGTGCGCCCGATGGGCCGACGCGCGCGCATACTGCGAGTTCGTCGGCGGGCGCCTGCCGACCGAGGCTGAGTGGGAGCGCGCTGCGGCGGGAGCTTTTCCAACGCATCGAGTCTATCCGTGGGGAGATCAAGCGCAGCCGACGACCGACGACCGTACGCCCGACGGCGTGCTCTCCATGGGAGGCGGCGTCGCAGAGTGGGTCGAGGACGTGGGAGCGTTCTACCTTGCTCCTTCGGCGCCGCGCGACGCCGGGGCAGACAGCAGCGCGAGCGCAGCTTCGGGCACGGACGACGGCGGCATCGACACGGCCGAGCGCGAGCTCGGCGACGCTGCGATCACCGAGACGATCGACGCCTCGATGAGCCTCGTCGACAACCCCCACGGACCGCGTTCGGGGCCGTGGCGCGTCGTGCGAGGCGGCCACGATCGACTCCCGCGCGCGCGCTGGACCTCGAGCGGTCGCGTCTTTCGACAGCCCGACGATCGCATGCCGTGGATCGGAATCCGCTGCGCATACTCACCCTGAGCCCGTTACCGATGCGACCAACCGCAGCACCGACCATCCTCACCCTCGCCCTCGCCTCGGTCACGACGCTCTTTGCTGACGACGGAGAAGCGCAGCGACGACGTCGAACCGACGACGCACGCAGGGACAGCGATCGAATGCGACGAAGGTCACGCTACGAGCGAAAGCTCGAGCCGACGACGCGCCGAGGTCGGCCGGTGACCGTGCGGCTCGAGACTCCGCCGGTGGCGTTCGACGCGGCGCCCCCGCCCCCGAGCAGCGAAAGGCCCTACGACCACGTCGTGATGGTGTCGCTCGACGGTCTGCGACCGGACGCCATCATGCTGACCGACACGCCCAACCTCCGACGACTCCGCCAGATCGGCGCTTGGGCGACAGAGGCCAGGACCATCACGCACTCGTACACGCTCCCGTCGCACACCTCGATGCTGAGCGGCGTCGACACCGATCGGCACGGTCTGTTGCACAATGACTTCACGCCGAGGCACGGATTTACGCGGGCGCCGACGGCGCTCTATCTCGCGCACGACGCGGGCTTTACGACGGCGATGTTCGTCTCGAAGCCCAAATTTCGGCACATCGCGATCCCGGGGAGCGTCGACGTCTTTCGGCTGCCGTCCTCTCGGTGCGCGCCGGTCGTCGCCGCGGCGACCTCGCACATCGCAGCGACCCGCGAAGGGATCACCTTCGTTCACCTGAGCGAACCGGACTCCGCTGGGCACCATCGCGGCTGGATGACGTTGTCGTATCTGCGCGCGATCGCCGAGGCGGATCGTTGCGTCGGCGCGTTGCTCCAGAGCATCGCGGCGCGCGCAGACCGAGACCGTGTCCTGCTGATGATCAGCTCCGACCACGGGGGCCACGGGCGAACCCACGGCAGCACCCGCGAGGAGGACATGCGCATTCCCTGGATCGCCTGGGGGAGCCGCGTCGTGCCGGGGGATTTCGCGACCCCGGTCTCTACGATGGACAGCGCGGCGACCACGCTGGTGGCGCTGGGACTGCAGGTTCCGTCCGATTGGACCGGCCGCCCGGTGCAGCGCGCGCTTTCTCGAACGGCGGCGGACTCGCAGGGAAGTGGCGCGCAGCGACCGGCCGGACGAAACTCGGACAACTCGTCGAATGGAAGGTGAACGTCGAACGCGCGTCCGCGCCCTCGCTGCTGAAGAGCGCTGGATCGAAGCGAAGGAGCTGCTCGAGACGAGCGCCGAGGCCGACCGCGACATCGAGTGGATCGCGCTCGCCGCGGAGATCGAAGCGGGCCTCGGGGAGCACGACCGCGCGCTCGAGCTCTACACTCGCGTGCTCGACGAGCGGCCGCGCCACCCTGCGGCGCTCTACAACCGAGCGCTCGTGCTCATCGAAACTCGAGATTTCGAAGCCGCAGTGTCGGATCTCGAAGAGCTCGTCGAGGTCGAGGGCGAGCACGAGGACACCCTCTCGGTGCTCGCCGAGGCGTACCTCGGAGCGCAGTTCCTGGTGCCCGCGTGGCTGTGCGCGAGGCGGTGGGAGTCGATCGCGGAGGACGGCGGCGATCGATGGAGCGCGCGGATCCTCGCTGCTCGTTCGCTCGCGGAAATGGGCCGACGAGAAGAAGCCAGCACGCTGCTCGACGAGGCCATTCAGCTCTCGAGCGAGCCCGGCGAAGAGCGCAGCGAGGCGATCGCCTACCGGGACGAGCTGCTACGCCCGAGCGCGACCGACGCTTCCGACGAGTAACGCCGGCAGGACGAACGCGCACACGTATTCAATGTGCGATCGAGCGACCGCGTCGCCGACGAGCGGCTGAGCCCTGCGACGTCAGGGCGCCGCGCGTCCCCGCAGCGCGCGGTCGTGAAAGAGCAGCATCTCGATCGAGCCGGGCCCGCGGTTGAACACGTAGTCATGGGGCCCCTGGAGGAGCTTGAATTCATGGGCTACGCCAGCGGCGCCCATCACCCGATCGAGCGCCGTCACGTCCTCACGCAGCGCATCGGCGGTGCTCGTCACGAGGCGAATGCGCTGCGACGGCCGCCGCGAGCTCGCGACGAACCGCGAGAGCACCTGCGACTGTCGCCCGCGCACCGCGGGCTGCAGGGCGCCGACCACGCCGAACGTCTCTGGGTGGCCGAGGCCCGTCCACAGCGCGTGCAGTCCGCCCAGCGAGACGCCGTCGATGCCCGTCGCTTCGCGAGTGGCGATCACCGGCAGCTCGCGACGCGCCCGAGAGACCAGCTCGACGTTGAGCCAACGATCGAACGCTCGATGCGACGGCCCGCCGAGGTGGGCGCGCACATCGGGCGTGAACGGTAGAAGGATGACGAGCCCGCCGTAGCGGTCCACGCGCAGCGATTGGTTGAGCGCCGCGAGTCGCGTGGGCTCGACGAGGTTCTCGAGGTCCGCGGCGTCGAGCGGCGCGTCGCGAAGCGCTCGATCGGCGCGCGGCAGCAGATAGTCACGGACCCATCCCCACGCGCCGCGCTCGGGTCCGCGCCACGTCTCGCCGAGGCCGTGCATCGCGATCAGCAGAGGAAACCGATCGCCCGGAGCGCGCGACTTGGGAAGGAGCACCACGACCCCTCCCCGCTCGCCCGACGAAAGACGCGGCCCGACCCACACCGTCGCGTCCATCGCGTGCAACTCCGGTGGTGGCTCTGGCGCCGAGGGCCGCGCTTGCGCAAATGCAACCGCCCCCGCGGCCGCGAGCATCAGCCCGGCCAACGAAAGCGCGACGCCCCCCCGATCGAACACGGTCACAGACCGCGGCACGTCCCGAACTGGCAGAACTGCCCAGCCGGGCAACGGCGAGCGCAGGTGCCGCAGTTGTTCGGATCGAAGTTCGTGTTCGTGCAGCGCCCCGAGCAGAGCGAGTTCGGCGGCGGGCAGCTGCACGTCCCACCGATGCACGACTGCGTGGCCGGGCAAGCGTTGCCGCAGGTCCCGCAGTTGTTCGGATCGGTGTTGGTGTTGATGCAGCGACCGCCGCAGTTGGTGCTGCCAGCGAGGCAGCTGCACGCGCCGTTGATGCACGCGAACGTCGACGGACACATACGGCCGCATCCGCCGCAGTTGTTGGGGTCGAAGTTGGTGTTGATGCAGCGACCGCCGCAGTTGGTGGTCGGCGGCGCGCAGCTGCAACGGCCGGCGATGCACGACTGTGTTGCAGGGCACGCGTTGTCGCACATCCCGCAGTGCACCGGGCTCGCCGCGGTGTTGACGCAGAACCCGCCGCACGCCGTGAGCGGCGCCGGGCACTGGCAGCGTCCCGCGAGGCAGGGCGTGCCCGAAGGACAACGCGTCCCGCACGTTCCGCAGTTGTTGGCGTCCGTCTGGGTGTCGACGCAGTCAGCGCCGCACAGCGTGCGCGGAGCCATGCACATCGGCGGCGCGACGCAGGCGCCAGCGACGCAGTTCGAGCCCGCCATGCAGCGATTGCCGCACATGCCGCAGTTGTTCGCGTCCGACTGCGGATCGACGCACGAGCCGCTGCAGAGCTGACGAGGCGCCGCGCAGATCGCCGTGCACACCCCTGCGGTGCACGACTGGCCCATCGCGCAGCGATTGCCGCACGTGCCGCAGTTGGTCGGGTCGGTCTGCGTGTCGACGCAGGCCGCTCCGCACATCTGCCGAGGCGCCGGGCACGGGACCTGGCACACGCCCATCATGCACGCCGCACCCGCGGCGCACGCGCGGCCGCAGCCGCCGCAGTTGGCAGGGTCCGACTGCGTATCGACGCACGCCGCGCCGCACGTGGTGCGAGGCGGCGGGCAGGGAGTTCCGCAGCGAGAGCCGACGCACGCGGCGCCGACCGGGCACGAGACGCCGCAGGCTCCGCAGTTCTGCGGGTCCATGCTCGTGTCGGTGCAGCCCATGCCGCAGTCGCGCTGCCCCATCGGGCAGATCGTCTGGCACATGCTTCCGACGCACGACTGCCCCATGGCGCAGCGGTTTCCGCAGCGGCCGCAGTTGGCAGGATCGCTCGTCGGGTCCGTGCACGTCGCGCCGCAGGTGATCCGCGGGGGCGTGCAAGTGGTGCTCGTGCAAACGCCCATCGCGCAGCGCTCGCCCGGTCCGCACGAGCGGCCGCAAGCGCCGCAGTTGCGAACGTCGCTGTTGATGTCCGCGCAGCCCATGCCGCACAGCACGCGACCGCCGTTGCAGGGGTTGGTGCAAGAGCCGAGGATGCAGAGCTCGCCTGCGCCGCAGCGGTTTCCGCAGCGTCCGCAGTTGGCCGGGTCGAGCCGGAAGTCCGTGCAGCCACCGTTGCACTCACGCAACGGCGCACGGCACATCCCCGCGGTGCACGCGCCGAGCTGGCAGAGCTGCCCCGCTTCGCAAGCGTTGCCGCACGCGCCGCAGTTGGCCGGATCCGTGATGGTGTTGACGCACGCGCCGCCGCAACGAGCGAGCGGAAACTCGCAGGTCGTCGAGCAGATCCCGATGCGGCACACAGCGCCGGGCGGGCACGAACGTCCGCAGCCGCCGCAGTTGCTGGGGTCGGTCTGCGTGTTGACGCACGCCGCGCCGCACATCGTGTTCGGACGCGCGCACATCGCCATGCACGTCCCGTTGCTGCAGACCGAGCCCGCGGCGCACGCGTTGCCGCAGCGTCCGCAGTTGGCCGGGTCCGACCGCACGTCGATGCACGACATGCCGCACACTTGCAGCGGAAGCTCGCAGCGCGTCGCGCAGCGACCGCCCGAGCAGAACGTCCCCGCAGCGCACACGTTGCCGCAGGCGCCGCAGTTGTTCCCGTCCGTGCGAATGTCGACGCACGTGCGGCCGCAGAGCACCTGGCCTGGGCGACACACCGGCAAGCAAGCGCCGCCCGAGCACGTCCCGCCCGCTTCGCACACGGTGCCGCACGAGCCGCAGTTACGAGGATCGTTGAGGGTGTCGATGCAGGCGCCGCCGCAGTTCGTCGTGCCCATCGGGCAGATCGTGGCGCACCGGCCCATCCCGCAGACCTCCATCGGTCCGCAGGCCCGCGCGCACATCCCACAGTTGGCGGGGTTGGACGCGAGGTCGACGCACATATCGCCGCAGCGGGTCTGTCCCATTGGGCAGGGAGGCCGCTCGCAGGCGCCCATCGAGCACATCTCGCCCATGGCGCAGGCGTTGCCGCAGCGTCCGCAGTTGAGCGGATCGCCGAGCACGTCGACGCAGCGACCGTCGCAGCGCAGCTGGCCGCGCGGGCACTCCATCGTCGTCACACACATGCCGGCCGAGCAAGACGCCCCCATCGGGCAGACGTTGCCGCAGCGTCCGCAGTTGTTCGCGTCGGTGGACGGGTTGACGCACGCGCCGTTGCAGGCGATTTCGCCGTCACGACACGCGATGCCCACGCACATGCCCATCGCGCACGTCTGGTCAGCACCGCATCGATTGCCGCAGCGCCCGCAGTTGTTGGGGTCGTTGGCGGCGTCGATGCACGCCCCGCCGCAGTTGAGCTGCCCCATCGGACACATGTCGACGCAACGACCTGCGGAACAGACCGAGGTCGGGCCGCATCGATTGCCGCACAGACCGCAGTTGGCAGGGTCGTTTGCGGTGTTGGTACACGTGCCGTTGCACGCGACCTCCCCCGGACGACAGGTCGGAATCGGGACGTCCATGATCGGAACGTCCGGTCGCGGACCGCCGTCTGTCTGGCGGTAGCCATCGAGGTCGGTGCGCCCACAGGCGACCAACAAGACGACCAGCACTGAAGCAAGTGCGTATAGCCGTTTCACCGTTGAAAACCTCCTCATAGGGATCGCAAGCATGGTGGCCTACGAATCGAGTCGGTACAAGCGACGTCCTACGCCGAATGTTGACCAAATGGACCGTGCGTTGGTTGCGCTGCCAGGGTTGCGCCCGGCGCTGCCACGAACAGGGCCGCGACGGTGAGTGGTTCGAGCGATGAGATTCCTTCAGCCTTCCGTTTGGCTCGCCCCGTTTAGCGCGGCGATTCTGCTTTTCTCGGGCCGATCTGCGAGCGCCGAATGCACGGTGTTGCCCGGCCCGGAGGGCGAGCTGTCCACGTGGTTCGTCCTCGGACCCATCCGGACGCCGAACACCCGTCCCTCGCGAACGGTCGACGCCCAATTGTCACAACCGTTGCGCGGCTTCGATCCCGCCACGCTCGAACCGCGTGCGGCTGGCCGTTGGGAGCCGGCGGTGTCGAGCGCTGCGCTCTTCAACCCCGGCATGGTGCTGCGCGGTCGCGGGCCTCGGACGATGTTCTTCGGAGCCACGCTGGATGTGCGCGAACGCGCGGTGATCCAGCTGTTTACCGGCGCGGACGACGGGCTTGCGATCTTCGTCGACGGCCGAGAAATCGCCCGGCGAGCGGCGGTTCGAGGAGCCCGCGACGACGATGACCGAACGCGCGTCGAGCTGATGCCAGGTCGGCATCGCCTCGTGTTTCGGAGCTACGTACACGGCGGAGATCAACGAGCGTTCGTCCGCATGGTCGGCGAGGATTTTCTGCCGATTTCGTCGGTTCGCGTCGTGCTCGACGGGATCGACGACGCGCGCTGCGACGCGCTCGGGCAGCAGGCCGGTCGGCTGCGCGTCGAGCGAACGCCGAGCCCCGCCACCAACGGCGGCGCGGCGTCGACCCGAGTCGACGTGACCCTCTCGTATCCGGGAGGAACCGCGCGGCGAGACGCCGAACGCAGCCGAGAGCTCCGGATCGAGGGGTCGAGCGCGCAGACCGCGGTGGCGTCGCTCGCGCTCGACGGGCGGTTCGCGGGGTCGATCTCGGCCTGGGCCGCGCTCGCCGCCAACGCGACTCGAATTCGTGTGTCACCTGCCGCGGGCCGCATCGCGATGGGAGAGTTCGACGTTCGCGTGGATCCGTCTGCGCGCCGGGCGCTCGGTGCGTCGGGCGAGGCGCTCGTCGGGCTCGATGAGCTGTCGCCGCCGGCGTGGCTTCCGCGAGGCTCGTTGTGGAGCGTGCTCGCCCACCGCCAGCGGCTCGCGACCATGGTCACCGAGGGCGATCGTGACAACGAGCACATCGCGGCGGAGGCCTCGAGCCTCGAGGAGCTCGTGCGCGAGCTGCGAGCGCAGCGAGATCCGTACGCCCGTCGAACGGGGCCGATTCGCCGCGCGTATCGCACGGAGGTCGACGGGACGCTGCAGAGCTACTCGATCTACGTCCCGCCGAGCTATCGCGCCGACCGCGCGTCGCCGGTTGTCGTGGCGCTGCACGGGCTCGGCGGGAGCGCGCACCGGATGCTCCCGATTCTGTTTGGGATCTACGACAAAGAAGAGGATCGCACGCACGCCGATCGACACTTTGCGCCGCTTCCAGACACGCGCGCGTTGCTGGTCGCGCCGTACGCGCACGGCGACGCGTTCTATCGAGGCGTCGGCGAGTACGACGTGATGCGTGTATTGGACGAGGTGCGACAGGCGTACCGGACGGACGCCAATCGAACGTACCTGACCGGACTGTCGATGGGCGGCACCGGCGCGAGCGCGATTGCTCTCCACTACCCCGACGTCTTCGCCGCTGCGGCGCCGCTGTGCGGCTACCACGACTATTTCGTTCGAACGAGCGCGCAGGGCCATCGTCGTCCGTGGGAGCTCGCGATGATGGAGTTTCGATCGAGCCGAAACTGGGCCGAAAACGGCCTTCATCTGCCGATGTACGTCGTGCAGGGAACGCTCGATCGCCCGGTCACCAACTCGACGACGTTCGTCGATCGCTATCGGCAGCTCGGCTACGCGGTCGAGTCCGAGTACCCCGAGCTCGGGCACGACGTGTGGACGACGACGTACGCGGCCGGGCGAATCGTGCCGTATTTTCTCAGACACTCGCGCGATCCACAGCCCAGTCGCGTGCGGTTTCGAACGCCGTCGACGCGGTGGGCGAAGAGCTACTGGGTCGAGGTGGACGCGATCGCTCGAAGCGGGCAATGGGCGGAGATCGACGCGACCGTCGCGCAAGGACGACTGAGAATCTCCACGCAGAACGCGCGTGCATTCACGGTGCGCCCTCCGATTCGAGCGCCGTACGAGCTCGTCGTCGACGGTCAGGCTCCGCTTCGCGTGACCGCCGAAGGCGGGGCGTCGCTCGCCCGACAGAACGAACAGTGGGCGCTCGTCCCGACGCGCGTAGTGCAACGAAAGCTGGGGCCGATCCGCGAGGCGTTCGACGGCCCGCTGCTCGTCGTGTTCGGCGCGAGGCTCGCGAACGAGACCGCGATGAACCGTCGCGTCGCCGATGCTTGGGCGCAGGTTCCGAGCGGCGCACGGATGAGCGTGCGCGTGATCGCCGACGACGCGTACCAGCCGGGCGACGCCCGAGGCCGCACGGTGGTGCTCGTCGGAACCCCTGCGAGCAACCGCGTTCTCGAGCGGATGCAGAGCGCGCTTCCGATCGCCGTTCGAGGCAACGAGCTGCGCACGCACGACCGCCCGATCGTCGGCGCGACCGGCGCGGTGTTCGTGGCGCCCTCGCCCGATGCAGAAGACGGACGCGTCGTGGTCGTGACGGGCACCTCGGCGCTCGGCGTGTGGCGCTCGCGCGCGCTGCCAGAGCTCGTTCCAGACTTTGTCTTCTTCGACGATCGCGTCGCGCCCGCGCGCGGCCGGGTGCTGCTAGGCCGGTACGCGTCGATTTTGTGTGCCGGTTTCTACAACGCCGAAGGACGCGTCGGGCCGTCGTGCGCGGACGTCGCGCCTCCGATGAGCGCAAACCCCGAAGAGGACGCTGGCGAGCAATAACAACGCGCTGCGAGGGCCGCGCCGAGCGCGACCGACCGCGCTGCAGTTGCAAACGCCGCGACCGCCGGGCGCGACGCCGCTGTCGACGCTCGCGTCCATCGCAAGCGGCGCTGCGTCGAGCGGCTCGATGACGTCCCCGCCGTCCGCGCTCGCGTCGCGTCCCGCGTCGATGGGTCGCGTCGTGACGAGCATTCGCTGCTGCGGCCATCGCGGGGCGCACTCGAGCTGCGCGCTCGACGTGGGTCCACAAGCGAAGGCCCCGCGCGCGTCCTGAAAGCGCAGCAGCGGCTCGACAAGCGTCGCGCCGTCGCGAATACGACCCAGCGCGTACGGCTCGCGCACCCAGTCGACGCAGAGATAGAGCGCGCCGCCGTGATGACGGAGGCAGGTCGGCGCCGGCGTGTCCATCCGTGTCCAGACGTCGCCGCCGTCATTCGAGCGCTGCAGACCGTCCTCGGGTCCGCCCACCCACACCCTGCCGTCGTCCGCGAGCGCAAACCCGCGCAGCGAGCCGCGCGCGCGAAGAACGACCGAGAAGGTCCGGCACCCGTCTCGCGACCGAATGAGGTGCGAGCCGCCATCGCGATCGATCCGAACAAAGAGCGTGTCCGGGTCACGCGACGCGACGCCAGAGACAAACGCTCCGGTCGCGCCGACGAGGCTCTCGGCGGGCAGCGTGCAGCGCTCGAGCGTCATCGCTCCATCAACCGATCGAAACATGAGCGGCGCGCGCGACGCGCCGTCGAGCCCAGTGACGTACACGCGGCGCGCGTCGGAGGGCGCGAGCTCGACGGTGTCGAACGACACCGCCGCTGGACCTCGTCCGCGCGGCGCGAAAGTCCGTCCGCCGTCGGTCGACGCAAAGACCCGGTTCTCGACGACGGGAACGTTCTCGACGCCGTACACCGTGACGCCGTCGCGCGAGGCGGCGAGGTCGAGCATCGGCGTGTTGGGCACCGACGCCAGTCGGCCGAAATCGCAGCCATCGGCGCTAGACACCGCGCCGTCTGGCAAGCCGACGACGACCGACCCGCCAGCGAACACGATCGGAGGATCCCAGCTCCCCTCGAAGCCGAGCGACTGCTCGCACGCCCAATCGAAGGTGCGACCGCCGTCGCGGCTCCAGAGCAGGCCGAACGTCGCGCGCAAGACGATCTGATCGCTCGCCGCCCCAGGACCGACGATGACGTGCTGGGCAAACGGGAAGCGTCCGTTGGCGTTCGAGGTCGACGGCGCTGAGGTGAGCGCGATCGATGAGAAAAAAGCCAGCGCAACTTGGATTTGTGTGCGGTTCATGGTGGCGCCCTCGGCGCTCCGCCATCGCCCGACGTTTGTCCGCGTCGATCGACGACGCGCAAGATCGTCACGACGCGAAGCTCGTTTTCTTCGCCGCCCGGGCCGCGCTCGAACACGACCAGGCTGAATCGAAGCCGTCCCAACCCGCGCTCGAGCCCCCAGGTCGACCACGGAAAGAGCTGATCGACGCGATAGCCCTCAGCCCTCGGGATCAACTCGAGCTCGGCGTACGGCGCGCCCGGCAACGTCGCTGCCGGAAAGAGCACGACGGCGTCGCGTTGGCACCCCGTGGGATGGTCACCTTGCTGATAGCGCTCGCAGCGCGGCTCGCGAAAGGAGCCGGGCACGAAGCTCACGTCCCGGACCGTGAATCGTACGCGCAGGCCCTCGGAGCTCGCGCGCAGGGTCACCAGCGAGTCGATGTACGCGCGCCCGTCGCGGGGACACGGAGCGGCGAAGCTGGTCTCGCCGTGGTCCACCTCGACGACGATCACTTCGCGCGGCGCGCTGCTCAGCTCCCGACACTGCGTGTTGCGCGGCCTTGGTGCGCCGCAGGACAGCGCGCCTGCGGCGAGCAGCGCGGCGACCGTAGCGATCTTGCTCATCGCCTCCTCCGGGGACGCGTCGCGGCCGGCGGGCTGGGCGCGAGCGTGCGCTCTGGCGATTCCCAGCTGAAATCGAGGTCGTCCTGGGGCGCAGCGTCGAGCTTGGGCAGCGCGCGCGAGAGCCACCAGCCGTGCGGCCCCCCGTCGAGGCACCCGCTCGAGCGCTCTTCGGTCGTACAGGCGACGCGGACGTGAAAGTGATCATCGTGCGGCGCGGCGTCGCCAGGCTGGTGCAAGACCCGCTCGGCGCGCTCGATCCAACGCGGATCGCGGCCGTGCTCGCGCGCCCACGACACGAGCCGCTGCTTGAGCCAGTCCGCGCAAAACACCCACAAAACGCCGTAGCGCTCTTCGCGGACGAGCGACTCGACGAGCAGCCAGTTGCGCTCGACGTCCATCCTCACGGTGGCCTCGCGATCGCGCGGGTTGCCGTCGCGATCGTAGCGAACGAAGCCCGTCGCGGGCACCGAGCGTCCGGTCTCGCGGTCGACAGCGAAGAATAGAAGATCGACGTCGCGCCCGTTGCGGTGGGACCGATGTCGTTCGATGCGACCACCAAACGGCGCCGAAAAGTCTCCCACCACGAGCGGCGCGCCGCCCGGAGCGACGCGCGCGACGCGCTGGGCGCTCTCGAGCACCGCGTCCCTCAGCGTTCGAGTCGTGTGGATCTGTCCGCCCTCGCTCTCGCTGCGAAACAGGCGAGTGTTCGCCGAGCGCTCGGGGACGCGCACCGCGTTTACAAGCGCGCCGTGCGAGGGAGCGCCGATCGATTGGCGTGCGCCCTCGCCGCACGGCCACAACACGGCGCAGCCGCCCCCGGCGAGCAACGCCAGCACGGGAGATGCGACAGCGGTTCGGCGAAGAGTGTGTTGCATGACCGGAGGTGCCCGCAGAGCGTGGGACGAACGGGAGCGAGAGCGCTACCGCGATCGCGTGCGGACTTCCAGTGCGAGCGGAGGCGAAGCGTAGGACGGCCTTGCGCCGAAGGGGCGCGAACAGTATGCGATTGTTCGTCAGACGTTCGTAAGGAGAGTCAAAGGCCGTGGGAATGGATCAACTCGAGGCGCACCTCGACCGAGGTTGGGAGTGCGTCTCCAAGGGCGACTTCAAGGGCGCTCGCGCCGCGGCGCGCCGCGCGCTGCAAGCGAAAAAGGCTTCGCCCGAAGCCCACCACCTGCTCGGCTACGTCGCGCAACACGAGGGCGACTCGGACGAAGCGCTGGAGCACTACCGCGAGGCGATCTCGCTCGACGACGGGTACATCGACGCCTACCTCGACGCGGCCGAGGTGCTCATCCACCCGATCGGCGAGTTCGAAGAGGCCATCGCGATGTGCGAAGAAGTCCTCGAGTTCGCGGAGACCGACGACGTCATCGTCGACGCGCTGCTGCTCAAATTCGACGCGCTGCTCGCGAAGGACTCGCGCGAGGAGGCGGCGCGCGTGCTCGACGCGCTGCCCAAGCCCCCGTTCGCCAATCCGCAGCAGACGTTTCTGGTCGGCCGCGCGTATTTCGAGGCGAAGCGCGCGCGAGACGCGCTCCCGCTCCTCGAGAAGGCGATCGAGAAGGACCCAGACAACCCCGACGCCCACTACTATATCGCGCTCGCGGCCGACGAGCTCGGCGATCGACGACGCGCCACGGTGGCGTTTCTCGAGGCGAGAGAGCTCGACCTTCGTGCGCCGGCAGCGCCTTGGTCAGTCGAACGCGAGACCTTTCAGCGCACCGTCGAGAAGGCCGTCGCCAAGCTCACGCCCGACAAGCTCGCCCAGCTCAAGGACTCGCTGGTGCTCGTCGCCGACGCCCCAGGCATGGAGGTCGTTGCGGACGGCGTAGACCCGCGCGCGGGCGTTCTCTTGGACGCGGTCGCCGCTGTCGGAGAGCCCCCGCCCATCGCTCAGCGAGTGTTCATCTATCAACGCAACATCGAGCGCGTCGTCGGCGGCATCGAGCAGGTCGAAGACGAGATCGCCGCACAGCTCGAAGAAGAGATCGCGCACGTGATGGGCGCGGCTGCTGCACCGCAAGAGAAGTCCTCGGACGACCCGGTCATCTCGGCGACGCGCACCAAGGCCCCTTCGCGGGTCAAGTAGCGGGATCGAGCGCCGCCCATAGATTCAAGTAGTCCAGCGGCGCTGGGCAGTCGATCACCACGTCGCCCGCGAGCGAGACGCGAGCGAGGTGGAGCATCACGCGCCCGGCCGCAACGACGGCGCCGTCCGACAGCGTGAGCCGCGATCGGCCTCGGTACGCGCGATCGCCGAGGATGGGGTTGCCCGCCTTCGCGCAGTGGACGCGGAGCTGATGCGTTCGGCCGGTGTACGGGACGAGCTCGACCCACGCAGCCTCTCCGCGCCGTTCGCGGACGCGCATCGCGCTGTGCGCGGGTTCGCGCTCGCGTCCGCCGCCGGCGACTCGAAGGTTGGGGTTGCGCGGGTTCGTTCCGATGTCCCAGCGGTATTCGGCGTGCTCGGCGGGGGGCGCTGGGCTGACGAGGGCGTGGTATTCGCGCTCGTACGCGCCGCGGGCCTTGGTGGCGGCGCCCCTTCGCGTCGCCTCGAAGTTCAGGGCGAACAGCACGACGCCCGAGACCTCGAGATCGAGCCGCGAGAGCGGGTGCAGCGCCTCGGTTTCACCGATGAACGACCGCACCCTCTCGAGCAGCGACACATGACCTTCGTGCGGCGTCGTCGGCAGGCCGGGCGACTTGCGGACGCCGATCCAGTGCGCGTCTCGATACAACACCTCGATTTCGACCGTCACGAACCAGCGCTCCGATCGTCGTCAGGCTCGGGATCCAAGCGGTCCACGGTGCCCGCGTGTCCATCGACCTCCACCAGCTCGCCGTCCCGCAAGACGCGAGAGGCGCCGTCGACGTTGACGACCGTCGCGACGCCGTACTCACGCGCGACGAGCGAGGCGTGAGACAGCGCGCCGCCGAGCTCGGTCACGACTCCCGCGGCCGTCAGAAACAGCGGCGTCCAGCCGACGTCGGCCACAGGAACAACCAGGATTTCTCCTGGTCGAAGCTTCGCCCCGTCCTTCGGTTCTCTCAAGATGCGCACCGCGCCGCGCGCTCGCCCAGCGGAAGCGCCGATGCCTTGCAGCCTTCTGCGCGATGCGCCCGTGCGTTGGGCGCTCACGATGGGCGGAGCGCCGACGAACGAGTTGGGCGGATCTGGCCTGGCACAGTCGCGCAGATACTCGGCCCTTCGCGCTCGAACGAGCGCCGCGACGTCCGCGACCCCGCCTCGCAAGAACTCTCGCACCTCGTCGATCGAGAGAAAGAACGCTCCGTCCGCGCCGCACTCGGGCTCGAAGCGCTCGAGTCGGCGAGAGACCTCGAGCGCGAGCGTTCGGAAGTAGCCGAGCACCTCGGTCACGTGCGCGCGCATTCGCTCGCGGAGCTTCAAGAACTTTCGCGCCCTTGCGAGCACCCGTCGCGCGAGCGGACGAAGCGGCGAAGACAGCCGGGCGAGCCAGGCGGACTCAGCCCGCTCTCGGCCACGGATCTGCGCGTCGACCCGAGCCAGCGGCGCGGAGGTTCCGTGCGCGTGCGCGCGCAGCGCGGCGAACACGGTCGTTGGATCCTCGCGCCAACGAGGCGTCGAAAGCTCGGCCTCGCGAGGCGCGCGAAACCCATACGCTCGGAGAAATGCCTCGATCGATCGCCGCGTCCGACCTTCGGGAAGCGCGTCGATCGAGAGCCTGTCGGCCGGAGTCTGTTCGATGATCGCCCTCGCCGCTGGCTCGCGATCGAGGCCCGCCGCGATGTGCGCGAGGGCGATGCCCGGCAGCGCGCTCTCGAGCTCTGCGTTGCCCGACAACAGCGCGCGCTCGAGCTGTTCTGCGTCGGCCCGGACCGTCACGCGCAAGAGCGTCCGCACGAGTACGACCGACGACAGGACCCCAGAGGCGCACGTGAGCATCAAGGCGCCCGTTCGATCGAGCATGGCCTCGACGCTCTCGAGCTCGAGCGCGAGCTCTGCGCGGGTCAACGGGCCGAACGCTACGTCGTCGAAGCGATCGCGAAAGCGCGTCGCGTCCCGCTCGAACACCTCGACGCGCTGATCGAGCTCGGCGTTCTCGGCGATGTATCGCGCGGTGATCGCTGGCACGCGAAGCAAAAAGCTCGCCCACGAACCTCGCTCGATTTGCGAGACAACCTCGTCGACGCCACCTCCACCGCCGAACTCCAAGAGCTGTCTCGGGTCGAGCGCAGGCACCTGCGCGGCGATCGAGAGAAAGTGCGTGAGGTTGAGGTAGATGCGTCCGTCGAAGCGGCCGACGAGCTCGACGTCATCGGGCACGTCGCAGCCCAGCGCGCCAAACGCCCGACGAAACCCATGATCGCTGAACGCCGCTGCGATCGACCAGGTCAGCGGCGTCGCGACGCCGGGTAGCGCCTCGCCCACGTTGACGTTGCTCCACACCCATCGCGAGCGAGCGTCATCGAGCTCGTGGGGCTGCACGATGGGCCGCGCTTGGACGATCCAGGGCGTCGGTCCATCGAAGGCGAACTCGATGTCGCGCCGAGCGCCGAGCACGCGCTCGACCGCGCGAGCGGCCCCTGCGAGCTCGTGGAGCTGCGCGTGGTCGAGTGATGGAGTCCGCGCGGGAGGATCGAGCTTTTCGAGCTGAGTTCCACCAGAGGGCTGAAGGCGCGCGACGACGTGTTTATCGGAGATCACCTCGGAGACGATCGAGCCGTCCTCTCGGGACAACACCCAGACATCGGGCGCGACGACACCGTCGACCACCGTCGAGCCGAGCCCGATCGTGGCCTCGACGCGCATCGTTCCCGACGCGCGTCGCACGGGGTCCTCTGTGAAGAGCACGCCCGCGCTCGTCGCGTCGACGACGCGCTGAACGAGCAGCGCCATCGACGGAGCATCTCTTGGCGCCATCCGCGCGAGGTACGACAGCGCCCGCTCATCGAACAGCCGCTCGAAGACAGTGCGCACCGCGCGTTCGAGCCCCGCGACGTCCCGCACCCCGAGGACCGTCGAGAAGACCCCTGCCCCCGCCGCGCTTCGAGTGTCTTCGCTGAGCGAGCTCGAGCGGACCGCGACCAGCGGAGCGTCGAGCCGCTCGAACATCGCGACGATCTCTCTCCAGCCGGGCTCTGGGAGCGGCGAGCGCGCGAGCGCGGCGCGCAGCTTGACGAGCTTGTCTTCACGCCGCTGGCTCTCGGGCCCCGCGACGAGCCGCTCGGGCCACTGCGCTTGGGGCAACGACGCCTCGATGAAGCTCCGAAAATACTCGGCGGCGATCGCGAAGCCAGGCGGGACCTTGACCCCCGTCGTCGTGCAGAGGGCGGCGAGCGCGGCGGTCTTCTCACCGAAGCGGGCGGGGTCTCGAGCGGCCGCGAGCGAGGCGACGACGCTCATGTTCTCTCTGCCGCAAGGGTCATGGGGTTCGATCGTGTCATCGACGAAGAGCTCATTCGGGTAAGGGCTGTGACGGGCCGCGCGCAACGCGGGGCGCCGCCGAAATGACCGGCGGCCACGCCGGATCCTGGCGAACGGTGGAGGTTGCCGCGCGGACACGCTCGCGTCGAGAACCCTCCGCAACTCGTTTGATTACATCGCCTTTTCGACGGTCGCACGGCGAGCTGAGCCCGGGGTTGTTCGGTCCATCGAAATCGTGACGAACGCGCGCGTCGCGTGCTACCCGCTCTCGCGATGGCGCTGATGATTCACGATCGCGCGGATCGACCGCAAGACACTCAGTCTCTCGACGCGCTCGACGACGACCACTTTCACGACGAGTGCGGGGTGTTCGGGGTGTTCGGTCACGCCGAAGCGGCAAACCTGACGTATCTCGGGCTCCACGCGCTTCAGCACCGCGGCCAGGAGTCGGCCGGGATCGTCACCGTCGACCGAGGCACGACGCACGCGCACCGCGGGATGGGCCTCGTTCAAGACGTGTTCGATCCAACGTCGATCGCCAAGCTTCCGGGAGACGTCTCGATCGGCCACGTTCGCTACTCGACCGCGGGCGGATCGTTCTTGAAGAACGCGCAGCCCTTTGCGGTCGAGGTCCGCGGCATGTCGCTCGCCGTCGCGCACAACGGCAACCTCACCAACACCGACGAGCTGCACGCGATGCTCGAGGCGCGCGGGGCGATCTTTCAGACGACGACCGACACCGAGCTGCTGTTGCACCTCGTCGCGCACTCTCCCAAGGACACCGCGGTCGACCGCGTGATTCACGCGCTCTCGCAGGTGCGCGGCGCATACAGCCTCCTCGTGCTCGTCGGCGACACGCTCATCGCGGCGCGCGACCCGCACGGGCTGCGGCCGTTGAGCTTGGGGATCTTCGCGCGAGCCCACGTGCTCGCGAGCGAGCCGACGGCGTTCGAGCTCATCGCCGCGGAGTTCGTGCGCGAGGTCGAGCCTGGCGAGGTGCTCGTCATCGACCGGTCGGGCGTTCGATCGCTGCGGCCGTTCGACGCGGCGCCGGCGAAGTTCTGCGTTTTCGAGTATGTGTACTTCGCGCGGCCCGACTCGCGGCTCAACGGCCGAAGCGTCTACGAGGCGCGCCGCGCGATGGGAAAGCGACTCGCCATCGAGAGCCCGATCGACGCGGACGTCGTGATCGCGGTGCCGGACTCCGGCGTGCCGGCGGCGATCGGCTTCGCCGAGCAGTCAGGCACAGCTTTTCAAATGGGGTTGATTCGGTCGCACTACGTCGGCCGCACGTTCATCGAACCCCAGCAGTCGATTCGGCACTTTGGCGTGCGGCTCAAGCTCTCGCCGGTGCGCGACGTCCTTCAAGGAAGGCGCGTCGTCGTCGTCGACGACTCGATCGTTCGAGGGACGACCTCGCGCAAGATCGTGAAGATGCTCCGCGACGCGGGCGCCCGCGAGGTTCACCTGCGCATCTCGTCGCCCCCGACGCGGTGGCCCTGCTTCTACGGAATCGACACGCCCAACCGCCGCGAGCTCATCGCCGCGAGCCACTCGATCGAAGAGATCAGCCGCTACATCACGAGCGACACGCTGTCGTATTTGTCCACCGAGGGGCTGCGGCAAGCCGTGGGCTACGACCCGGCCACGGGCGACGGTCACTGCGAAGCGTGCTTCAGCGGCGACTACCCGATTCCGCTCGTCGCGCCCGAGCGCCTCGTTCGAGGTTGACCCGCGCTGCGATTGCCGCAGAGTCTGCGACCGATGCTCCTCGCGCTCGATGTCGTGGTCCTCGTGGCGGTGCTCGCGTACAGCGGAGGGTTGCTCGCGCTCGGCGCGATCGTCGCGCCCACCGTCTTTCGCTCGGGAATGCAGGGGGCAGCCGACGTCATGACGACGATCTTCACGCGCTTCGACCGCGTGGCGATCGCGCTCTGCCTGGCGGCGCTCATCGGCGAGGCGGCGTCGGTGACGCTTCGTGGCGGCCCGATGACGCGCCCGCGCGTCGCCCGCGGCGCGCTCGTCGTGCTGTTCGCGCTGGGGGTCGCAGCGCAGTCGGGATACCTGTCGCCCAAGATCGCGCGGATGCACGCCGAAGGGGTTCAACGCAATGTCGGCGAGGCTGGAGCCGAGTTCGACCGCACCCACAACTGGTCGAGTCGAGTCGGAAAACTAACGGTTTCGCTGGCCATCGCGGCGTTGGTGGCGGTCCTGCTCGACCGCAAGGCAAACTCGTCACCATCCGGTGACCGCAGTGTTGACGCTGCGAAAACAAGCCAGTAGGGTCCGCGGCCGACGCCGTGGTCGCCCTCCGAACATTTACGTACATCGATGTGCTGCAGCCGCAGCTCGTGGGCTTTTTGCAAACGGTGTGCGCCGGCTTTCAGCCGCTGGACGGCATGGCGGCGCTCTTCGTCGAAATCGCCCCAGGAATCGCGATCAATTCGCTCACGGACGCCGCGCTCAAGCACGCGTCGGTGCTTCCGGGAATGCAGATCGTCGAGCGCGCGTACGGCCTGCTCGAGCTGCACGCGTTCGACCAGGGCGCCGTTCGCGCAGCGGGTGACGCCGTTCTCTCGCGGGCGGGCCTTCGTGAAGAAGACCGACTCGCGCCGAAGATCATCTCGCGCGAGATCATCTACGGAATCGACGGACACCAGTCGATGCTGCTCAACAAGATGCGGCACGGCGACATGATCCGGCAGGGCGAGACGCTCTACGTGCTGGAGGTCCTACCCGCTGGCTACGCTGCTCTCGCCGCCAACGAAGCAGAGAAGGCCGCAGACATCCGGCTGCTCGAGGTGATCACCTTCGGAGCGTTCGGACGGCTCTACCTCTCGGGCACCGAAGAGAACATCAAGCAGGCAGCGGAGGCTGCGGAGCGAGCGCTCGCCTCGATTCGCGGCCGCAGCGACGATAAGCGCTGAGCGGGTTCGAAACGACTTTTCGATCGCGTCGGTCGACGGCGCGGACTTCGGCGGTAAAGTGACGCTGTCCCTTCGGGACGACAACGAGACGCTCGAACGCGAGCGACGAGCTTCGACTTCGACCTTCAACCACAACATCGATTGACCTTCGTCACGTTTCTAGGAGGAATTTGAATGCGTACGCCAATCCGAGCCGCTGCCACTGTCGTCGCAGCCTTCGCGCTGATGCACTGCGGGCAGCCGCCGCCGCCGAACGACGTCCCCGCCGCCGACGCGTCGATGATGACGGATACCCGGCCTGAAGCGAGCACCGGCCCGTCGCCGGCAGGAAACCCCTGTACCGACGACAACATGTGTGGATCGCTGACCTGCGACACGAGCTTCCCGGGCGGGCTCTGCACATCGACGACCTGCACGCAGAACGCGAGCCAGGCCAACGAAGCGATGCAGTGCGGTGGCACCGGCTCGACCTGCCTCACGATCGGCGATGGCGCCATGGCCAACTCTTTTTGTCTCAAGTCGTGCCGCCCGACGATGAACCCCAACTGCCGCCCTGGCCACGTCTGCAGCGGCTTCTGGTACACGCGCATGGGCGGCATGCCGGACTCGCCCGGCTGCTTCCCGTTCTGCTCGGAAGACGCGCACTGCAACATGGGCCAGCGCTGCAACCCCCGCACGGGAACCTGCCAGATGGCCGCGCCGAACCCCGCGCTGCTCTCCGACGGGCAGCCGTGCCGCATCCCCAGTGGGATGGCTCCCTCGCCGTGCAAGGGCATCTGCTTCCGCGTCGTGACCGGCAACCCGACGGGCATCTGCGGATCGTTCATCAACCTCGCAACGGCGTCGATGTGCCCCGACAATCCTGAGGTGCTCCAGCCGCTCGGCCGCATGGGCCAGGACAACCTCGGCCTCTGCATCTTCCGCCAGTGCACCGCGACGCAGTGCTGCCCCAACGGCCTCGTTTGCGAAGGCGACGGCGACATGGGCGCGTGCAGCATCGACGATCCAATGCAGGCGAACATCGCGTGCGCCGGCGGCGGCGATGCCGGCGCCGACGCTGGGCGTCCGGACTCGGGCGTCGTAACCGACTCGGGCGTCGTGACGGACTCGGGCGTCGCGACCGACTCGGGCGTCGCGACCGACTCGGGCGTCGACGCTTCGGGCGGCTGATCCGCATCGATCGGCGCGTCTGACTGACGCGAGAGCCCCGGCCGCACTGAAGAGTGTCGCCGGGGCTTCGTCATTTTCGCATTCTGAAGAGAAGCGTCGCGGATCACGGGGACTTGTGGTTGGGGCGGATGTCAATCGCACAGCATGCATGTAGACTCTTGCACTGGAGTCCCAACACGATGCGTTATCCACTGCTTGTTCTCGCGGCTCTTGCGGCAACCCACTGCGCCCCGGCCGAGATGGTTTCTCCTGACGTCAGACGCGTTGATGCGAGGGCGGATCAAGCAGATTCGCAGAGCAACCCGAGCGACGTTCCGAATCCGCCGGATGTCCGCGTCGCGGACTCTGGCGTCGACACGGGCGTCGATACGGGCGTTGCGACCGATGTTCCGACGGCCATGGACGTCGTTGGCCCGACGGATACCGGCGTCGACAGCGGCGTTGTGAGCATGGACAGCGGCGTCGATACCGGCGTGGACACTGGCGTCGACACGGGCGTCGATACGGGCGTGGACACTGGCGTCGACACGGGCGTCGACGTTCGGTTGCCGCCTGGGTCGTCGCCGGCTGGAGGACCGTGCGGTGCCTCGGTCGACTGTCGCACGGGCCTCACCTGCGACACGAGTGTCCGAGGAGGTCTCTGCACGGCCGCGTGTCGCAACAGCGTGAGTCAGGCAACGGAGCAGATGCAGTGCGGCGGCACGGGCTCGACGTGCATGACGATCGGCGACCCGCCCACGGAGAACTCGTTCTGCGTGCAAACGTGCCGTCCGGGCCCAGGGCCTGGATGTCGCCCTGGCCACGTGTGCTCGGGCTTCTGGTACACGCACGCCGGGGGAATCGCGGACACGCCTGGCTGCTTCCCGTTCTGCTTCAGCAACGCGGATTGTCCCTCGGGGGAGCTGTGCGACACCCGCACGGGGTCGTGCACGGCGACCGGCTCGCGACCCGGCGCGCTTCCGGATGGAAGTCGCTGCACGTTGCCGGCGATGGGCGCCCCGTCGCCTTGTCGCGGAATCTGCTTCCGCGTGGTCGACTCGGGCACGTTCGGCGTGTGCGGCTCGTTGATCGACCTGGCGCAGACGAGCGCGTGCCCAGACGGCCCGGCAACACCGATTCTCAGCCGTCCCACGACGGACAACCTCGCGCTCTGCATCTGGCGGTCGTGCTCGGCCACGATGTGTTGTTCCGGCGGCCTCGTGTGCGAATCTGGCTCGTGCACCGTTGACGACCCGATGGAGCCGAACACGCCCTGCATGTGAGCGCGGAGCCGTGCAATTCCTATCGGTCGCTGCGTAGAACGCCCGTTCGAGCGCCCGAGCTGGCGTTCTTGCACGACGGAACGCCGTTTGCTGTGACCTGTGCCTATGAGTCGTATCCAGTGCTTGGTTTCGCTCCTCGCGGTCGGCGCGATGGCGTGTTCGGGTCCTACGCCCATGGGAGACGCGGGCGACGCCACGACGACCGATGGGTTGGTGTTTCCTGACGTCGAGCAGGACGTCCGGCTCAGCACCAGCACATATCGAGCATGCAACGACTCGAGTGATTGCGATGAGACGCCAAACACGCTCGGGGTCCGCGAAATCTGCGACGTCACGTATCCGGGCGGCATGTGCCGACGCGTTCGCTGTACGGACACCAGCCAGTGCGGCGCGCTCGGCGTGTGCTCGCTGCGCGACGGATGTGTGCCTCGATGCACGCGACAGAGCGACACGTGCACGCAGTACGCGGCGGTGTGCCTCGCGTTTCAGATTCCGTTTCTCGGCAGCGGCGGGTGCTTTCCTGCGTGCGATCCGCGCGCGGCGAGGTCCGACGGCGGGGGCGCGGCCGACGGCGGCGCTCGCGGCTGCCTCAACGATCTCGTGTGCGACCCGTTCGCGGGCCGCTGCGTCGCCCGCCCGTCGACAGCCGGCGCTGAGAACGGCTCGCCCTGCACGGGTGATGGCGATTGCCGCTCGAGTATTTGCATTCCCGAGACCGACGCTCGCATCGACGTGAGACCGACGGGGTTTCTCGCGGGATACTGCGTCTCGCACGCGCCGCTCCCGGCCGAGAGCGTGTTCGGCGCACGGCGTGGGATGACGCTCCCCACCAGCACGTGCCCCGACGGAACGGTGGTCCTCCCCGACCCAGACGCAGCTCCAGGCTCCGCCACGCGCTGCTTCAAGGCGTGCACCAGCAACAGCATGTGTCGCGAAGGCTACCGCTGCGATCGCATGGGCGGCGGGACGGCGATGTTCGCCAATGGAGGATGCGTTCCGATCGACTGCGCAGCGGCGGGCGCGAGCTGTCCTGCAGGCACCCAATGCCAACGCGCCGACGTCGATGCTGGCGCGCTGTTCACTGGCTCACGCTGCGTTCGCTCGAGCGACGGAGGCACAGGAACCGACGCGAGCGCCGACGGATCGAGCGACGGATCGAGCGACGCATCGATGGCGACGGACGCCGGCCTCGACGCATCGGGCTGATCGCGGCCTCGCCCCAGCGCTGCTACAGCATGAACCGCGAGAGGTCTTCGTCCTGCAGAATGGGCGACAGCTTCTCGCGCACCTTGTCGCCCGTGAGCTTCACGTTCTGCCGCTCGGAATCCAGGTCCGGCGCGATAAACGAAAGCTCCTCGAGCAGCGCCTCGAGCACGGTGTGCAGTCGACGAGCGCCGATGTCTTCGGTGCGTCGGTTCGCCTCCGCTGCGATGTCGGCGATCGCTTCGATCGCATCGTCGGAGAACTCGAGCTTCACGCCTTCGGTCTCGAGCAGCGCTTGATACTGGCGCGTCAGCGCGCTCTTGGGTTCGCGGAGGATCCTCACGAAATCGTCGCGCGTGAGCGACTCGAGCTCGACGCGAATGGGAAACCGCCCCTGGAGCTCCGGCAGCAAATCGCTGGGTTTGCTCACGTGAAACGCGCCCGCTGCGATGAACAGGACGTGATCGGTCTTCACGGGTCCGTACTTGGTCTGCACCGTCGTCCCCTCGACGAGGGGAAGCAGGTCGCGCTGCACGCCCTCGCGAGAGACGTCGGGGCCGCCAGAGCGCGCCCCTCCACGCGAGGCCACCTTATCGATCTCGTCGATGAACACGATCCCGTGCTGCTCGGCGCGAACGATCGCCTCACGAACAGCGCTCTCCTGGTCGATCAGCTTCGACGCTTCTTCTTGCACGAACTGCGTGAACGCCTCGGGCACCGAGACCTTCTTCTTGCGCCCTGCGCCGCCCCGCCCGAAACCCGGAAACATCGGCAGTCCCTTGAACATCTCGCTCAACTGCTGGCCGATTTGTTCACCGCCGCCCGGAGGCCCGCCGAGCACGTTGACCATCGGCGACGACGGGGCGTCGACCACGTCGATCTCCACGGTCTTGTCGTCGAGCTGTCCTCTGCGAAACGCCTCGCGGAGCGCGCTCTTGTCGCCGGCGAGCTCTTTGTGTTGCTGCGCGAGCAGCGCGAGCAGCCGGTCCTCCGCCGCGATCTCTGCCTTCGCGTTGACCGAGCGCATCTGCTCTTGCTTCACCATGTGCAGCGCGAGGTCCGCGAGCTCTTTGATCATCGACTCGACGTCGCGACCGACGTAGCCGACCTCGGTGAACTTGGTGGCTTCGACCTTCACGAACGGCGCGTGCGCGAGGCGCGCGAGCCTGCGCGCGATCTCGGTCTTGCCGACGCCAGTGGGCCCGATCATCAAGATGTTCTTCGGCAGGATCTCGTCGCGAAGGTCCGGCCCGACTTGCTGTCTTCTCCAGCGATTTCGCAGCGCGATCGCGACGGCGCGCTTGGCCTTGCCCTGACCAACGATGTTCTCGTCGAGCTTGGCGACGATCTCTCTCGGCGTCAGTTCGCTCACCCGATGGCCTCCACGGTGATGTGTTGATTGGTGTAGATGCAGATGTCGCCGGCGATCATCAACGCCTCGCGCGCCACCTCTGCCGGCGCCAGCTCGGTGTGCGCGACGAGCGCCCTCGCCGCGGCGAGCGCGTACGGGCCGCCTGAGCCAATGGCGACCACGCCCTCGTCCGGCTCGATCAGGTCGCCCGTCCCGCCTACGAGAAACGTCTGCTTTTCGTCGACGGCGATGAGCATCGCTTCGAGTTGTCTCAGCGCGCGGTCGAGCCTCCACTCCTTGGCGAGCTCGACGCACGCGCGCGCGAGGTGTCCTCGGTGCGCTTCGAGCTTGGCCTCGAGGCGATCGAAGAGCGCAAACGCGTCCGCCGCCCCGCCGGCGAAGCCCACGAGCACCTTACCCTGATGGAGGCGCCGAACCTTTCTGGCCTGTCGCTTGACGACGGTGTTGCCGAGGGTCACCTGGCCGTCCGCCGCGATCGCCGCGCGATCTCCACGGCGAACGGCGATCACCGTCGTCGCGTGAATGCTGTCCTTCATGGCTCTTCCTTCGTGCGCCCCGAGAGCGGGTGGGCCGAGTCGTAGACCTTCATGACTTTTTCGACCGAGACGTGGGTGTAGCGCTCGGTCGTGCGAAGGCTGGCGTGTCCGAGCATCTCTTGAATCATTCGCAGATCCGCGCCGCCGTCGAGCAAGTGCGTCGCGCACGTGTGCCGTAGCGTATGCGGATGCAGGTCCGCTCGGCCAGCGCTGAGCTCGCCGTAGGCCTTCACGAGGTGCTGAAGCTGTCGGGTGGTCAGCCTCGTTCCGTAGCGCCCGAGAAAGAGCGCGCGCGGATGCTGCTCGCCGGTGCTCGGGTTGCGCAGCGCGTGTCGCACCGCGAGGTACTCGACGATCGCGTCGCACGCCGGTCTCCCGAGGGGAACGACGCGCTCCTTGTTGCCCTTGCCGCGAACGCGCGCCGTTCGATTGCGCGGATCGATGTCCTCGAGGTCGAGCCCGACCAGCTCGCTCACGCGCACACCGCCGCCGTAGAGCACCTCGAGCATCGCGCGATCGCGCAGCGATTGCCGCTCTTTCTCTGCGGGATCGACGGCCCTCGCCCCAGCGCGCTCGGTGAACCGCGCCTCTTCGGGCGCCTCCATCAACCTCGACGCCGACGGAACGGACATCACCGTCGGCAGCTCCCTCGAGAGCTTCGGCGCTTTGAGCAGCGCGGTCGGGTCGTCTTTGACGCGGCCGATCTTGCGCGCCCACTTGAAGAACGACCGCGACGACGAGACGTTGCGCGCGATGGTCGCGTGCGTGCGCGCCTTGGCGCGGGACCCGAGCCAGCCGCGCAGAAGCGCGAGGCTGATCCCTTCGATCGTCGCCGGACCCTCTGCGTACTTGCGCGCGTACTCTGCGAGCGTCCGCAGGTCGCGAAGGTAGTGCTCGACCGTGCGAGCCGACGAGCGTCGCTCGTGAAGCAGGTAGGTGGCGAACGCCGCGAGATCCTTCGCGAGCGGGTCGTCGGGTTCGCCTTCGAACAGCTTCGTGATGTCAACTGCTACGGTCATGACGTCCGCACGAGGGTGTAGCGCGTCCGCGGGCGACTCCTGAATTTTTCTCAGCGATCGCGAGGGCGGGGCGCGTTGCGCTCGAGCCAGGGCGCGAGCTCGTCGAGCGCGCGGCGCGCGTAGTGCTGCTCGTACTTCTCGGCCTTCGAGAGCTTCTTGGACAGCCCCTCGATCGGGGGAACCATGGACCAGGTCACGTTCGACGGCTGAAAGTCTTTGCGCACGGTCCACAGGTGGCGCACGAGCGCGCCGAGCGCGGTGGTGTTTGGCGGAGGGTCGAACGGACCATCGACCGCGCGCTGCGCGAGCATGAGCGCGCACACGAACCCGCACGCCGCGCTCTCGAGATAGCCCTCGACGCCGGCGATCTGGCCCGCGAGAAACACCCCCGGCCGCGCCTTGAGCTCGAGCGCCTGCGTGAGCAATCGGGGGCTGTTGACGAAGGTGTTTCGGTGCACGCTGCCGAAGCGCAAGAACTCCGCGCGCTCGAGGCCCGGGATCGAGCGAAACACCCTCGCCTGCTCGCCGAACGTCATGCGCGTCTGAAATCCCACGACGTTGTACGCCGTCGCGGCGACGTCTTCTTGCCGGAGCTGCACGCACGCGTACGGCCAACGCCCTGTCTTCGGATCGGTGAGCCCGACGCCCTTCATGGGCCCGTAGCGCAGCGTCTCGGGGCCTCGCTCAGCCATCACCTCGATGGGAAGACACCCCTCGAAGTACCGTGTCTCTTCGAACGCGCGCGGGTCGACCTTCTTCGCCGCCAGCACGTCGCGGACGAACGCCTCGTACGCCGCGCGGTCGAGCGGGCAATTGACGTACGCGTCGTCCTCGCCCTTGTCGTAGCGCGACGCGCGAAAGACGCGCTCCCAATCGATCGAATCCGCGGCGATCACCGGCGAGATCGCGTCGTAGTAGGCGAGGTGCTCGGCGCCGACGGCGCGGGCGAGGCTCGCGGCGAGACGATCGCCGGTGAGCGGACCGGTCGCGAGGATCACGGGTCCGTCGGGGATCTCGTCGACGATCCCGTGCTCGATCACGATGTTTTTGTGTGCGCCGATCCGCGCGGTGATCGCGGCGCTGAAGCGCTCGCGATCCACGGCGAGCGCTCCGCCGGCGGGGACCTGGGTCTCGTCCGCGCACGAGATCACCAGCGATCCGCCTCGCCGAAGCTCTTCTTTCATCAGCCCGACGGCGTTGGACAGCGCCGCGCCTCGAAAGGAGTTTGAGCAGACGAGCTCGCACAGGTCGTCCGTGACCTGCGCAGGCGTGCGCGCGAGGGGCTTCTGCTCGACCAACGTGACCATGATCCCGCGCTCGGCGAGCTGCCACGCAGCCTCGCACCCAGCGAGCCCTCCGCCGACGACCTTGACGCGCTCGATTCGCACAGGGGCTTTGTATGTGTCAGCGGGCGTCGGAAGCAAAGAGCTTCGCGAGCTGCTCTTTGTGCGCGCGGGCGTCGGCGATGCCCAGCTCGACGAGCGGCGCGCAGTAGCTCTGGTCGAAGAGCAGGTAGCTGACGGCGTCCGCGTCGGACTCGTCCGAGGCGCGCGCATAGCGCTGGAGCGCTCGCGCGACGAGGCCTTTTGCGCGCCGCGCGAACTCGGGGCTTCTCGCGACGTCTCCCGCGAGCACGCCGAGGTCCTGCGACGGCTCGATCCTGAGCTCCTCGATCGTCCGAAGGGCGGCAGCGCCCTGCGCGGCGAGCTGCTCGTTGAGCCGCTCGCCGAATCGATCGCCGAACGCTCTGGCGCCCGCCTCGAGCACCGAGTTGGTCCTGCGGAGGCGATCGAGGTCGTAGTCGACGTGATCGAGCCAGAGGGCGTTGATGACCTTTCCCGCGAGAAAAAACGCGGAAGGCGGACCGTGGCCTGGTGTCGGCGGATGCATCGAGAGCCTGGGTCGATCGGCCTCGGGCGGGCGATGGCGCAGCGAGATCACCAGCACCCGCTCGGCGCCGAGGCGCACCGCGGGCGCGATGGGCGTGTTCAGCCGCAGCCCGCCGTCGCAGTAGTACTGCCCGTCGATCGAGACCGCGGGAAACACGATCGGAATGGCGGCGCTCGCCAGCGCGTGCTGCGGTCGAATCCGCGTGGCGCATCCGTGCACGAACGGGTCGGTGCCCCATGCGGGCAGGCCCGGCTCGCGCCGCTCGACGAACACGACGGTGTGTCCGCTCGAGACGTGCGTGGCGCTGACGGCGAGCGCGTCGAGGTGCCCCTCGCTGATGTTGCGCGGGATCATGGTCCAGGGGATCCCCTCGAGGACCACCTTCTCGAGGGCGCTGGGGTCGAGGACGCCGCCGTGCCTGTGCGACGAGCCAGCGGGAGCCGCGCCGAACATCGACCGCGTGAAGCGCAGCACGTCTGTCGTGCCGAGCGGCAAGACGTCGTCGATGTTGAGCGTGCTCCATCGAGACGCCATGACCGAGCCCTGCATGTCCGGCTCGTGCGCGGTCGCGGCGAGCACGCAGGCGTTGATGGCGCCGACGGAGCTGCCGCACACGATATCAAAGTGCGCGCGAACGCCGGTGTCTCGTACGAGCCCGTCGCGCAGGTACGCGAGGACTCCTGCTTCGTACGCGCCGCGCGCGGCGCCCCCCGAGAGGACGATCGCTGTCTTGGGACGGTGTGCGCTCAACGTTCGACGAACGATACGCTGTGAACGCGCTGCCGTCGATCAACCCGGGTCCGAAGAGCGCGCCGGGACGAGGATGAACACCTCGCGTGTGTCGAGCCGCGCGAAACCGTCGCCCACGACGTGGATGTACGCGTGAAACAGCGTGCTGCGGTCTTCGTAGCCCGGAAACACGTCGTTGTTGGCGAAAACGATCGTGAAGCGCACGCGCGTGCCGGGCAGCACTCGGAAGAACGTGCTCGAGTCCGTGCGGCCTACGGCCTGCGCCGCGCTCACGCCGGACGCGGGCGTGAAGCAGTTTCGATTGCGCGGCTCGATTTCACAGGAAGGAACGCGGCGAGTGATGAACTCGGTCGCGTTGACCATCGCGGGGTTGGCTGGGTCGTTCTCGAGCTGCGTACTGATATCGATCGGCGTTCGGCTCGCGATCTGGCGCACGCCCTCGACCGTTCCCTCGATGAAGGGCGCGGTGTTGGTCGTGCTGATGTCGAAGATGAACGGGTTTCCGTCGACGTTGACCGACCCCGAGCCCTCGGCCCACATGCGGAAGTCGTAGCAGGGCTGGGTGCCGACATGCATCGTGTCGACGCGCCCCTCGCAGCGCGTACCCGTCTGCGCGTTGAGCGAGATCATCCTCGCGCCGACGCGACGCATCGCCGTGAGCAGGTCATCCGTCGTGTGACCGCGTGGCATGACGTCGGTGGGCTCACGGTTGAAGTTGGTCGCGCCCGGGTTGCGCGAGCCATAGTGCGACTGCGTGTCCGAGTAGTGAACGATGATGGGGAGCGATCCCGAGCGGAAACACGCGGCCCCGAAGCGCCCTTCGGGGCACGTGGTTGGGGGCACCCAGCAGCGGTTTGCGCCCGTCCCGTTCTCGCAGGGCGTTCCGGAGCTGCGGTCGTAGTACCCGTCGCCGACGAGCAGCTGGTACATGGCCTCGACGCTCGTGGACAAACCGTCCCCTCCCGACCCGCCTGGAATCGCGACGGCGGCGGTCTGAACGGCCATCGCGTCGCGGTTGATCTGGATGCCGCCGTACGTGCTCATCTGGCAGTGTCGGACCGGCGAGGTCCCAGGCAGCCCAGGACACAACGGGTGAAACACTCGATCGCTCGATGCTGCGTGCGCGCTGAGCGGATAGTCCTCGTAGTGTCCGACGCCGAACCAGGTCTCGGGAATCTGCGCGCGAATGCGATCCGCGATTCCCGTTACGGGCGTCGCGATCGACTCGCGAACGGCGCGCAGCACGGTGGTCATCGAGCCGGTCGTGTCAGCGATGAAGAACACGTCCGCCACGCGGATGTTGGTGCCGAACTCGAGCTCGCGGGTCGCAGTGGTGCCCAGCGGAAGAATGACGAAGTAGTCCGTCGCTGGGATTCTCCGCATCGGGTCGGTTCCGCAGCCCATCATCATTCGGCGGCCACAGTAGGCGTTCTCGACGACGTCGAGCTGACCGTCAGCGTCCGTGTCGCCGTTGCAAATGCTGGTGCCTGCGGCGCGCTCTTCTCGGTCGCCTGCGCCGTCATTGTCCGAGTCGAAGTCCAAGAAGTCCGGCAGGCCGTCGGGCCGAACCATCGCTGGATCACGCGCGTCGACTTCGCGCGCGCACTCGAGCGGGGGCGTCGAGATGTCCGCGTCGCCCGATTCGTCTCGGTCCGTCGCGCCGTCGCCATCCGAATCGAGGTCGCGGAAATTGCCGAGCATGTCGCGGTCGCGATCGGTGGTCCCCTCGTCGCGGTCGCCGATCGTGTCGTTGTCGGAGTCCACATCGCGCCAGTCGGGGCGGCCGTCGCTGTCGGTGTCCGGCGCCTCGGGCATCCCGTTGACCGTGATTTCGGCGCTGTTTTCGATGCCGTCGCCGTCCGCATCACGGTCGGCGTAGTCCGGAATCCGATCGCCATCGAGGTCGAACGGATTGCGCTCCCATCCGCCCTCGGGCGGCTCTTGCATCACGGGGGGCGCGAAGGAGGTGATGTCCTCGAGCCCGTCGCCGTTCGAGTCGCGATCGAGGTAGTCCGGCGTGTTGTCGGCGTCCGAGTCCATCGGACGGGTCACGCACGATGGCCGCTCGCTGCCGTAGTGCGCTTCGATCGCGTCCGGGATTCTGTCGTTGTCCGAGTCTTCGTCGGCCTTGTTGGGCGTGCCGTCGCGATCGGCATCGCCCTCGCCCTCGACGCTATCGGGGATCGAGTCTCGATCTGTATCGAGCGCGCAGATCGACGGCAGCGCATCAGCGCCCGTATCTGCAGCGTCGTTGCCGCCACCGTCGCCCGTCGAAACGACAGGCGGGCTACAGGCCGCGAGAAGGAGAAGAGCGCCCACGGAAACAAAAGGAATCGTTCGTCGCATGATGACCGCCGGGCTCGAACGTTGTCAGAGCCCGGGACACATGGCAAACGCTCCCGTTTCTTCTCCCGGCCGTTCGGGCTACGCCGTGGCTTCGGCGCGCGCCGAGGAGCCGGTCGCCTTCGGCTTCTCGGGTTTCGCGGATTTGCCTGCCGCCTTCTTCGCGGCGGCCTTCGCGGCGGGTTTCGCCGCAGACTTCGCGGACTTTTTCGTCGCGGCCTTCTTGGTCGCAACCGCTTTGCCCTTGGCCTCGGCCTTTTCTTCGGCGCTCGCGGCCTTCTTCGCCGCTGCCTCGGGCTTGGCCTTGCTCTCCTTCGCGGGCTTCTCGTCCTTCTTGCCCTTCTTTGCACCCCAGCCCTTCTTCGGCGGAAGCGGAAGCTTGAGCACTTCGGGGTTGATGTAGGGCTCGCGGACGACGCCGATCACCGGCTTGACCTCTGCGACGGGCGCCTCGGTTTCACCGTCGATCTCCACGCGGTCGATCTCGTCGTACCCGCAGCCCTCGGTGACGCACTTGAGAACCGGGCGCGTCTTGCCGCCGGACTTGATGAGAAACGCCGCGCTGCACTGCGGGCAGTTCGTCCTCACCGGCGGCTGGTAGAGACGGAAGTCGCACTTGGTCGTGGCGTAGTTCGAGCAGCCCCAGAAGGGCTTTCGCTTCGCGCCGCCGACCTGAATGACGTCGCCCTCTTTGCACTTGGGGCACTTGATTCCGAGCGGCACGGGGCTCGTGAAATCGCAGCGCGGGTACGCGGCGCAGCCGAGAAAGTCACTGCGCGATCCGCGACGCGCCGTGCGAACGAGCAGGTCGCTGCCGCACTTGGGGCACGGGCGACCTTCGTACACGCGCGGCGGGGGCGCGGGGTTTTCGTCGACGACGTTCTTGCACTCGGGATAGCCGGTGCACGCGTAGAAGTCCGACGTCGGCCCCCAGCGCTTCACCATCGGCCTACCGCATTTGTCGCAGATCTTGTCGCTCGCCTGCGGGCGCGGCCAGCCTGCAGCAGGCTCGCTGCCCTTCTTCTCGGAGTCGCAGCGGCTATGAAACGGCTGATAGATCTTGTCGACGACGCCGACCCACTTGAGCTCGCCCTCTTCGACACGATCGAGGTCCTTCTCGATCTGCGCGGTGAACTCGTAGTTGATGAAGTCGCCGAAGCGCGCTCGGAGACCGGTGGTCTTCGCGATGCCGAGCTTCGTCGGAACGAGCGCGCGATCCTGCTTCTCGACGTAGTCGCGCGACTGCACCTTGCTGACGATCTCGGCGTAGGTGCTGGGGCGTCCGATGCCCAGCTCTTCGAGCGCCTTGACGAGCGTGCCTTCGTTGTAGCGCGGCGCTGGCTGCGAGAACTTCTGGTCCGACTTGATCCCTGGCGGATCGAAGATCGACAGCTTCTCGCCCTCTCGAAGCTCGGGCAGCTGCGTGCCGTCCTCGGCGTCCGCGCTCGCGTCCTTCGGCGCGTCTTCGCCGGCGACCTCTTCTCCTGTCGGAACCGCGCCGTACGCGTCGAGCCACCCCGCGAAGCGCAGCGTTTGACCGCTGGTTCGCAGCGTCATCGCCCGCGCAGCCGCGTCCTTCGGCGCCGTCGCGTCGACCAGGACCGTGGTCTGATCGTAGAGCGCCTCGATCATCTGGCACGCCACGAACCGGTCGTAGATGAGCTTGTAGACCTTGTACTCGTCGGGCTTGAGCGACTTCTTGATCGCGTCGGGGCTCAGCTCGAGGTTGGTCGGTCGAATCGCTTCGTGCGCGTCCTGCGCGCTCGATCGCGTCTTGAAGAAGTTCGCCTTCTCGGGGACGAACTTCGCGCCGTACTTTGATTTGATGTGCGCACGGACGGCCTCGATCGCGTCGTTGGAGATGCGGGTCGAGTCTGTACGCATATACGTGATGAGACCGACGGGGCCCTCGGCGCCGACGTCGATGCCTTCGTAGAGGCGCTGGGCGACCTGCATCGTGCGAGACGCCGCGAAGCCAAGCCGAGACGAGGCGTCGCGCTGCAGAGACGAGGTGATGTACGGGGGCGGCGCGCGGCGCCGACGCTCGCGCTTCTCGACGCCGCGCACAGCGTACTGCGCGCCGACGAGCGCTGCGGTCAGCGCCTTGGAGTCAGCCTCCGTGGACACGACGCGCTCGCCGGTCTTGACGGCGCGGTCGCGGGACGGCGTCACGACCTTGACGCCATCGACCTCGATGAGGTGGGCGACGAAGTGCGGGCGCTTCTCGCCGAGCAGCGCGACGTCGACCGGCCAGTACTCCTGCGGAACGAACGCGCGAATCTCTTCTTCGCGCTCGACGATGAGCCGCAAGGCCACCGATTGCACGCGGCCTGCGGACAGAAAGTGCCCGTTGACCTGGCGGCACAGGCGCTTCCACAGCACCGACGAGAGCTCGTAGCCGATCAGCCGGTCGAGGATGCGCCGCGCTTGCTGTGCGTAGAAGCGCTGCTCGTCGACGGTGCGGGGCTTGGACAGACCGGCCTGCACACCTTTCTTGGTGATCTCGTGAAACTCGACCCGCCGCATCGGCTTCTTCATCGGCGCGAGCTCTTGCGCGATGTGCCACGCGATCGCCTCTCCTTCGCGGTCGGGGTCGGGCGCGAGAAAGATCTCCTCGGACTCCTTGGCGGCCTTCTTCAGCTCCGCAACGACGGTCTTGTGGTCCTCGAGCACCTCGTAGTTCGGCACGTAATCGTGCTCGACGTCGATGTTGAGGCCGGACTTGGGGAGGTCGCGAATGTGGCCCTTCGAAGCAAGGACGACAAAGTCTTTGCCCAGGTACTTCTGGATGGTCTTCGCCTTCGCGGGCGACTCGACAATGACGAGCGACTTGGACATATCGGTCGCGCATTTATATGGAGGCGGCCCGAAGCCACAAGTAGCGCCTCGCTCTCTCGTGCGTCGGACAGCGAATGTCGCTGAGAATACCCTGGGAATTCTTTGCTCGGGAGCGCGCCCGCTCGCGCGCACCTACGCGCGCGCGAGGGCGAAGGTGCCGTCCGAGCGCTCGGCGAGGACTCCGAGCAGCACGAGCGTCACCAGCGCACCGCGGGTCTTTGCGGGATCGAGCTCGGCGCGAAGCGATATCGCGTCTGGGTGCAGCGGACCAGAGGAGAGGGCGTCGACGCACCGACGCTGCACGGGATCGAGCGAGAAGTCTTCGTGTGCTGGCTGGGTCGGAGGCACGGACGTCGCGGCCTCGCGTGGCGCGCGCCCACGTGCGCTCGAGCGCGGGCGTGGCGCATCGGTCGACGGCCGCGCCGGAGAGAGCAGCGGGCCGTTCGGAGAGTCGAGGGCCTCGAAGATATCTTCTGCGCTTCGGCACAGCTCGGCGCCGGCCCGGAGCATCGCGAGGCACCCTGCTCCGCGACGATCGCCAGGCGCCGCAGGAACGACCAGCACTCGACGGCCGATCCGCTTCGCGAAGCCCGCCGCGAGCAGCGCGCCCGACGACGAGGGCGCTTGGACGAGCACGAGCACATCGCACAGCGACGCGAGCAGCTCGTTGCGCCGCGGAAACGTCCACGTCGTCGGAGGAGTGTCCGAGCGAAACATCGACACGAGCGCCCCGCCGAGCGTGACGACTCGCGCGTACATCGCTCGGTGCCGGAGCGGGTAGGGCTTGTCGAGGCCGCTCGGGAGCACGACGACGGTGCGTCCCCGTCGATCGATGGTCGCAGAGTGAACGGCCGCGTCGATGCCGAGCGCTCCGCCCGAGACCGTCGTGACCCCTCGATTCGCGCACGCTTCTGCGAGCTCGCGCGCCATCGCGAGCCCTTCGCCGTCGGGGTGACGCGTGCCGACGATCGCCACGAGCGGAGGCTCGAGCGCGACGATCGCGCCGCGGACATCGAGCTCGGTCACGCGCGCGGGCGCGAGGCGCGCCTCGAATCCGAGCTCCTCTGGAACGACGCGCTCGGACGCGAAACTGTTGGGAGAACTGCTGCTGTTCGTCATGGAGCGGCGTGATCGCTCCGCGGCGCGCTCGGTTGCGCTCTGGGAAAAATTTGTTGCGACGTTTGCTCGACTCCGTCCGTTGATCGCCTCCGCCTGCGGCAATTTTGCGAGCGCCACGCTCGGCGACTACCCTTTTCGCCTGCGAGAGGTCTCATGCGATTCACACGTTGGTTGGGTGGCACGCTGATCGTGCTGGCTGGTTGCGCGGGAGCGAGTCGTTCGACGAACGACCTCGAAGCACAGGTGCGGACGCTTCGAGGCGAAAACGAGCGACAGGCGCAGCGGATTCGCGAACTCGAATCCCGCGCGAGCGCGGCCCGAAGCGGCGACAGCGCAGAGAGCGGATCGCTCGCCGCCCGCCGGCGCACGGTCCGAATCATCGACGACGACGAGCACGCGAGCGCCCTTCCCAACATCGAAGAGATGCCGAGCGCGCTGCACGAAGACTGGCCCGACAACGAGCCGTCCTCGGCGGACGACCCCTCGCGCCCCACCGTGCGGGCCCAAGGACGACCGCCGCTCGCGCCACCGCCGGTGGGCACGCCGATCGTGGTGCGCGAAGACGATCGATTGCCGGTCGCGCCGGTCGGGCCCTCGACGCCGAGCAACGTCCCCGCGACCACGCCGCCGCGACCGCCACCAGCGCAACCCGCGACGGCGCCGCGAGAGCCCGGACGCGGTCCGCAGGCGCTCGGCTCAGAAGTGGCAGCGCCCCTCGCGGTGAGCGCGCACGCCCCGATCGGCGACGGCACGTCCTCGGTCCGTGATCCTCGCTCGACCGCGGCGTACGACGCGGCTCTCGCGGACGCGCGCGGCGGGCAGTGCGCGCGGGCGATCGACTCGTTCGCCGCGTTTCTCGTGCGCTGGCCGGACCACCCCCACGCGCCGAGCGCGCTCTACTGGAGAGGCGAGTGCCTGCTCGCCACGGGAGATCCCCGTCGCGCCGCAGAGCAATTCGAAGGCGCCCTCGCTCGATCGTCGAGCGCCCACCTCACCGCGGGAGCGCTCTTCAAGCTCGCGCAATGTCACCGACGACTCGGCGACTCGACGCGCGCTCGCGCGTTTGGAGACCGCCTGCAAAGAGAGTTTCCCACGAGCGACGCGGCGCAGCGCGCGCGCCAGGAGGAGCCACGATGAAACCGCACCGTCAACGTTCGACGCTCTTGTCGCTCACGTGCGCAACGGCGCTCTTCGCCTCGAATACCTTCGGCCAGTCGTCGGTGGATGACGGCGCGCGCCCGTCGCTCTACTCGCTCGGCGGTGATCGTCGCGTGATCTCGCTCTCCGGCGAGAGCGGCCGCGTGGATGTTCCGGAGTTTCACGACGTGATCCGCGGAGACACGCTGTGGGACATCACGGACTACTACTTCGGCAATCCGTGGCGATGGCCAGCGGTCTGGGGACTCAACCCTCAGATCACCAATCCGCACTGGATTTTTCCTAACGATCGCGTGCGCTTGCTGCGAGACGGAGCGCGGCCGCGGGTCGTGACCCCGACGACAGCGCCCGGCGGCGCCGTGCGAAGCGTCGCTCGCACCGTCACGCCCGAGACCGTGTTTCACTTGAGCAGCGGGTTTCTCGACCCGCGCGAAGCCGAGAGCGCTGGCACCATCGTCGGATCGGTCCAGGACCACATGCTGCTGACCGAGAACGACCTCGCGTACGTCGAGTTTCCGCGACGAACTCCGCGCGTCGGCGAGCGCTTCGCGGTGTATCAGGACGCGCAGCCCGGCTCGGGTGACCGCAACACCGGTCACGTCGTGCGCGTGATCGGAACCGCGGAAGTCACGCAGTGGGACAATAACCGTCGCGTCGCGACCGCGCGCATCACCGAAGCGCTCGACTCGATCGAGCGCGGCGAGCGCGTCGCGATCATTCCACGAACGGTCCGCACGGTTCCCCCTGTACGAAACGCCATCGACCTCGAGTCGCACATCGCGGCGACGCTCAGGCCGCAAACGTTCGTCGGGCAGCACCAGGTCGTGTTTCTCGATCGTGGGTCGGAAGATCGGGTGGTGCTCGGCAACCGCTTCCTCGTGCTTCGGCGCGGCGATCAGTGGCGCCCCACCCTCTCGGCCGTATCCGAAACGACCGCGTCCGGCGTGGGCCTCGACCGCGACGGCGATGGACGTCCCGACCCGCCCCCCGACCGAGGGCGCGATCCGCGCGAGCAGATGCCAGAAGCGACCGTCGGCGAGCTGCTCGTCGTCGAGGTGCGCCAACGAACGAGCACCGCGATCGTTACGAGCTCGACCGTCGAGCTCGTAACGATCGCGGTGCTCGTTCGTTGTCGCACCTCGACGACGAGCAGCTCGCCGACGGTCGCTTCTGGCATCTGCTCGCGCGGCTCACGCGGCTCGGCGTGCTCAGCGGGTTGTACGGCGTAGCGTGCGGCGTGGCGTGCGCGGGGCAGCGATCGATGCTCTATCCAGCGCCGCCGCGAGTCGAGCCACCGAAGGAGCCTCCGCTCGAGTGGCTGCGCGGCCACGACGGTGAAGGAGACACCTTCGCGTTGTGCGCCTTCGCGTCCGCTCCCACAGCCCCAACGTTGGTCCACTTTCATGGCAACGGCGATCAGGTGAGCTATCTCGAGCGCTTCGCTCGATCAGCGCACGCGCAAGGACTGGGCTACTGCGCCGTCGAATACCCGGGCTACGGGATGCTCTCCCATCGGTCGCCGAGTGAGGCGTCTCTTTATCGAGCGGCCGAAGCGACGTTGCGGCAGCTCGAGCAGCGAGGAATCTCGCGCTCGCGGATTGTGCTCAGCGGTCAGTCGCTGGGAACTGGGGTCGCGACGGAGATGGCCACCCGCGGCTGGGGGACGAAGCTCGTTCTCCTGTCGCCGTACACGTCGATGGTCGACGTCGCGCAGCGGTTGGTCGTGGTCCTACCCGCATCGCTGCTGCTTCGAGACCGATTCGATACGCGGGCGAAGGCGCCCAGCGTGCGAATTCCAGTGATGATCGTTCACGGCTCGGACGACACGCTCATCCCGGTCGAAATGGGGCGGGGACTCTCGCGACTGTTTCCCCGGGCGCGTTTCGTCGAGCTCGCAGGGCGCGGGCACAACGACCTCTTCGCGGATCAAACACAGCTCGTTTGGCGACAGATCGTGCAGTTTGCCCGCTGATCGTCGGCGGGGCTGAAACGCTACGGTCCGATCGTTCCGAGCGGCTCGAGCACGACGCCTGCCTCGAGCTCTCCGTGGGACAGCACGCGAAGGTCCGGAACCGCGCCGTCGAGCAGCACCCACACGAAGCGACGGATGTCCGGATCACAAACGATGACCGAGGCCGGATCCAATTGGTGCTTCGCGCTCTCTGCGATCTCCCGGGCGAGCTCGGGAGGCAGGCGAAGAAACGCTCCCGCAGAGGTCCGAGTGATGGACTCTCGAATGGCCTCGGCTACGTCGGGCGAGAGAAACCAAACCTCGGCGCGACGCTTCGGCGCGACCGCGTACGACAAGTGTCGACGCAGCGCCTGGCGCGCGAGGTCGGCGAGCACGATCGGGTCTTTCTCCTGCGCCGCAAACGGCGCGAGACCTTCGAGGATCTCTCGAAGCGGTCGAATCGAGACCTGCTCTTCGACGAGGCGCCGAAGCACCTCTGCGAGGAGCGGGACGGACATCGGCTTGGGCACGAGGTTGCGCACGAGCGCCGGGTGCGTCTGCTCGAGTCCATCGAGCAGCGCTTGTGTCTCTTGAATGCCGACGAACTGCGGCGCGGTCTTTCGCAGCGCGGTTCGCAGCGCGGCGCCCACGACTTCGGCGGCCGAAAACGACTCGATTCCGTCGCGTTCGAGGGCCTCGGCGGCCTCTGGAGCGATCCACCCGCCAGGGGTCGAGCGAGACGGGTGCACGCCCTCTTCGAAGGCGATGCCGCGCTCGGCGAGCGCCCGCGGATGCGCAGCGACGAAGCGAGCGTTCGGCGCGAACTCGAGCTCGCTCGAGGGCAGCTCGAAGATGCGAATGACCACGGCCCGCTCGGGCAGAGACGGAGACACCCTCACCCGCACGCCGGGGATCGCGACCCCGAGCTCGCGAAACATCGCGTCGCGCACTGTCGGAACGATCGCGCGCAACGGCGCCTCGTCGGTCCCTTGCGACTCGACGAGCGCCGCGTGCGCGGTTCCGACCTCGATTTCGACCGGCGTGAGCACTGGTCGGAGCAGCTCGCGGTCTCGCTCGCTGGTGCCGCTCGTTCGCGCAGCGCCTTGCTGGGACGGTCCGGCGCCGATGATCTCCGTCGCGCGGGCGCGCTTGCGCTCGGCTTGGAGAACGGCGCGCGCCGCGATCGCGAGCAGCGCTGCGATCGAGAGAAACGGCACTGCGGGCATGCCGGGCGTAAGGCCAAAGGCCGCGAGGAGCCCCGCGGCGATCATGAGCGCTCGCGGTTGCCCGACGATCTGGCGCGCGATCTCTCCACCGAGCGACTGGTCGGGCTCTTCGCTCGCGACCCGGGTGACCAGGATCCCCGCGGCGGTCGAGACGACGAGCGCTGGAATCTGCGCGACGAGCCCCTCGCCGATCGTCATGAGACCGTAGGTTTTCAGCGCATCGCCCGCGGCCATTCCGCGTTGGCCAACGCCGATCGCGAGGCCGCCCAGGATGTTCACCAGCGTGATCACGATGCCGGCGATGGCGTCGCCCTTGACGAACTTCATCGCGCCGTCCATCGCCCCGTAGAACGAGCTCTCGCGCGCGAGGGTTCGACGCCGCCGCCGCGCCTCGGCCTGGTCGATCCCCCCAGCGCGCAGCTCCGCGTCGATCGTCATTTGCTTGCCCGGCATCGCGTCCAGCGTGAATCGGGCTCCGACCTCCGCGACCCGTTCGCTTCCCTTCGCGATGACGAGAAATTGCACGAGGGTGAGGATCGCGAACACGACCGCGCCGACGACGTAGTTGCCGCCCACGACGAATCTTCCGAACGCGCGGATGAGCTCGCCGCCGTCCCCACGGCCGAGGATATTGCGGGTCGCGGCCACGTCGAGCGCGAGGCGATAGAGCGTCGTGACGAGCAGGATCGTGGGAAACGAGGCGATCGCCAGCGGTTCGGCCACGAACAACGCCACGAGCAGCAGCACGATCGAGAGCGAAATATTGAGCGCGAGCAGGGTATCGAGCAGCGGAAGCGGGATCGGGATGATCATCGTCGCGACGATGGCCACCACGAGGGTCGCGAGCGCCGCGTCCGCGCCGCCCTTCGCCCTTGCCGCTGCTGGCGGCGCTGGATTGCTCACGAGCCCCCCCTCGTCCTGAATGCACTCATTGCGTTGACCCGACGGCGCGAATGTACCCTCTCCGGCGGCGTTCGAGCGACGGAACTCTCCCGGTAAACTCCAGCGAGAACTAGCGGTTCGGAAGGGACATCGTGATAGCCTCCCGCCTCGGAGCGCCGCCCGGCTCTGCTCCGATCGCCGCGGGTCCGCGACGATCGGGCCCTCGAATGCCGGGCCGCGAACGACGCGCAATGCTCGACCCTGCCGTTCAACCGTACTACCAGCGGCTCACGCAAAACCCTGACGACGCCGAAGCACTCGCGGTGTTGTGGCAGTGGTTTGGCGAGCGCGGGCAACTTCAGCAACTGGCGCAAATCGTCGAGCAGGTCGCCGAGCGGAGGCTCGATCCGAGCTCCGCGGCGGACTTGTTCTTTCGAGCCGGTCAGCTCTGGGAGATCAACCTCCGCCGGCCCGACCGAGCGGCGCCCAACTACCGCAAGGCGTACGAGCGAGACCCGCAAAACCTCCAGGCGATCCACGCTGCGCGCGAGCTGTACGTCAGCGCGAGCAATTTCAAGAACGCAGCGACGCTCTTCGAGAAAGAGCTCGCGGTGACCGCGGAGCCCGCCCGCCGCGTCGAGCTCGCCCGTGGTCTCGCCGATGCCCGCGCGCGCCTCAACGACCCCACCGGTCAAGCCGCGGCCCTCGAAGAGGTCATCCGCCTGCAACCCGACGACTATCAGTCGATGCACCAGCTCGCCGAGGCCTACAAGACCCGCGCGCAGGGTCCGGGCGGGGGCGTCGAGGACCTGATGCGAGCCAGCACGCTGCTCACCACGATCGCGCACGCGCTCGGCGGAGAGCACCTCGTGCCGTACTGCGAGGCGGCGCTCGACGCGTGGGCTGGCGACGAGGCAGCGTTCACGACGCTTCGCGAGCAGTACGTCAACAGCCCGTCGTTTGCCGAGTTCGCGCCGCGAGAGATCGCGTTTCTCGAAGCGAACCCTGACAGCCCTTACGCTTCGCAGGTTCGTCGAGATCTATCGAGCTTGTATGCGAACGCCGGCCAGTACGACGACGCCATCGCCGCGCTCGCTCCCCTGGCGGACACGGACGTGGGAGCCCTTCGCGAGCTCGCAGACCTCTACGGCGCCGCAGGCCGCATCGCTGAGCGCGTCGCCATCGTCGCGCAGCTGCCACCCTCGCAGGATCCATCGCAACGGCTCCACGACCTGCGCGAAATGGCGGCGGTCTACGGGCAGGGCGGCGACCGTCACGGGATGATGACCGCGCTCCGCGACATTCTCGCGATCGAGCCCGCAGACTCCGAGGCGCTGTCGATCGTCGATGACGAGCTTCGCAACACGCAGCAATGGACGGAGCTCCGGGTCACGCTCTACAGCGCGAGCCGCGCGCCAGGCGTGAACACCGAAGCCAAGCTCGGCTGGCTGCGAGACATCGCGACCTTCAGCGAGAGCAAGCTCGGCGACCCCGCAGGCGCGATCGACGCCTGGCGAGCGGTGCTCGCGACGAGCCCGGACGACGAGCATGCCAACGACGCGCTCGAGCGTTTGCTCGAATCGCAAGAGCGTTGGGACGAGCTCGCTCGTTGGATCGAGAAGCGCGCCGCTCGCGAGACCGACCCGGATCGCCGTCGAGACGCCTACCTTCGGCTCGCGGACCTTCACCGCGACCGTCGTGGCGACGCGGCGGGCGAAGCCGAGGCGCTTCGTCCTGTCTGGACCGACGAGCCCCTCGCCGAGGCGATCGCGATGCGCCTTGTCGGCGCGCGCAAGCGCGCGGGTGACATGGCTGGCGGCGCAGAGGTGCTCCGCGTTCGGGCCGAAAACGCCGAGCCAGAGGCGCTGGTGTCGCGCTACACCGAACTGGCTGAGCACTACACCACGATGGACGCGCTCGACGACGCGCTCGCCGCCTGGCAGCAAGTGTGCGTCAACGACAACGAGCACGCCGGCGCCTGGGAGGCGATCGAGGTGTTGCTCGAGCGCACGGGTCGGCACGATCTTTTGCTCGAGACGCTCATCGCGCACGCAGAGGGTCCCGCGGCCGGGAGCCGGCCCGCTCGGCTGTTCGCGCGCGCCGCAGAGATCGCGAGGCTCCTCGGCGACGTGCGGACCGCGATCGCTCAAGCCGAGCGTGCGCTCGAGATCGAGCCCAGCAACGAGTCGACCGCCGCCCTGCTCGGCGACGCCCTCGAAGCCGCGGGCGAGGAAGAGCGACTGCTCGAGCTCTTGCGCTCCCGCGTCGGCCGGGCGCCGGACGGAGAGCAGAAGATCGAGACGCTCAGGAGGCTCGGCCGCGCGTTGAGCCGATCCGATCGCGACGCGGCCAAGGAGTCCTGGGACGAGCTGCGCGCCGTGTCGCAACGCGTGAAGGGTCGCGACGACGTCGAAGCGCTCGAGGCGCTCGCGGGGTTCGCCGAACTCGAAGGCGACGAAGAGCGGCTTGCTGTGTTGCTCGACGAGGCGCAGGGCGCGGCGCTCGACGAGCCGTCGAAGCGATGGTCTTTGCTCACCCGACGAGCCGAGCTGCTCGAGCACTCGCTGGGCCGCTCCGAGGAGGCGCTCGCTGTGCTTCGGCTCGCCGCCGAGGAGGTCGAACCAAACAGCGCCATCGCGTGGAGCACGCTCGCGGCTGCCGCGAAGCGACAGGCTCAGCCAGAGCTCGCCGCGGCGGCGCTCGAGCGGCAGATTCCGCTGACCGAAGACGACGAGGCTCGTGCTGCGCTCGCCGCGGACCTCGCGAAGGCGTGCGACGAGCAGCTCAACGATCGACCGCGCACCATTCGCGCGCTCGAGCTGCAGTACGACGCTGATCCAACGGAGTACAGCGTCGTCGAGCGGCTGGTTCGGCTCAACGAGGCCGAAGAGCGCTGGGCAGAGGTGTTGAAGTACCTCACGGTTCTCTCGGAGGTCGAGGGAGACGACGACGAGCTCACGACGATGACGCTTCGACTCGCGGACATCGCGGAGAACAAGCTCGACGACAAGAAGCAAGCGTTCGAGATCCTCGCTGCCGCCGCGCGCAACGGCGACGATCGGGCGCTCGACGCCGCGCGCCAGGTGTCTCAGCGCGCAGCGCTTCACAAGCCGTTCGCCGGCCTGATCGAAGAGCGCGCGCAGCGGACAACCGGAGAGCGCCGCTGCGAGCTCTTGCTCGAGCTGTCCAACCTTCTCGACGCGCAGCTCCGAGACAAAAAGCGCGCGCTCGACATCGCGTCCAAGGCTGTCATCGCGCATCCCGTCAGCGACCCGGCGCTCGATCGATTCGACGCGCTCGCGAAGACCGCGCGGGCGACGGAGCTCGTCGTTCAATCGTATGGCGCCGCGCTAGCCGGGCGCGACGGAGCCGAGCGACTGAGGGACACCGCGCTGCGCGGAGCACGACTGCTCGAAGCCATCGGGGCGCCGTCGCAAGCGCTCGACCTGGTGCTCGGAGCCCAGGGCCGCGCCGCCGCCGACGACGTGCTGCTCGATGAGGTCGAGCGTCTCGCGCCGCTCGCAGGCCGCGGCGAAGAGCTGTTCATCGCCTTCGATCGCCGACGCAACAACGCCCAGGACGAGCGCGAGCGCTTCGAGCTCATCTTGCGCGCGGCGAAAGCGGCGCTCGTCGGCCTCGATGACGTCGAGACCGCCAACAACTACCTTCGCCAGGCGCTCTCGCAGGCGGCGAGCTCCCGAGGAATCGACGGAGCGCGCCTCGGGCGCATCGTGCAGGTCGCGCGGCAAGCCGATCAGGCGAAGCCCAACGCGAACATGCGATCGACGCTGGTCGAGCTGTTCGCGACCGTTGCGAAGGACAACGACGAGGACGAGCCGAAGCTCGCCGCAGCGCTCCAGCGCCTCGCAGGCGACGTGTGCGCCGAGGACCTCGGACTGCCCGATCACGCGTGGATGCTCTACGGTCGCGCGCTCGAGCTGTGGCCCGCGGACCAGGAAACGAGCGCAAAAATCGAAGCTCTCGCGGAAGAGCAAGGTCGCCTGCCGGAGCTCGTCGATCGCTACGAAAAGGTCATCGACGACGCGTACGAAGCTGAGACCGCGCGCTTCTATCAACTGCGGCGCGCGACGGTGCTCGGCGACAAGCTCGGCCGCGTCGACGACGGGATCGAAGCGCTGCGCAACCTCGTCGAGATCGCGCCGAAGGACCGCAGCGCGCTGCACCTGCTGCAAGACACGCTGCGCAAGCACTCGCGCCACCAGGACCTGCTGATGGCCCTCGAGCGCGAGCTCGAGATGAGCGGCACCGACAAGGCCTCGGTCTACCGATCGATCGCCAAAGTGTGGGATTTTTCGCTGAAGAACGCGTTCGAGGCGAAGGACGCATGGAAGCGCGTTCTCAAACACGCCGCGGACGACACCGAGGCTCGCGCCGCGCTCGATCGACTCGAGAAGAAGAAGCGCGTCGACGACGACGATTTCGACGACGCGACACCCGCGCAGTCGATCGACGCGGCGACCGCCCGTCCCGTTTCGTCCCTTCCGCCGCCGCCGCCCAAGGTCGCGGGCGTCCGCCTCGGCGCGAATTCTGCGCCCGCTGAAGAGCCCGAAGAGATCGACGCGATGGACGTGCTCGACGGAACGTCCTCGCGACTCGTGGCGCCGCCGCCGAGCAGCGACCTCGAACTCGCGGAAGAGCTGCCGATTCACACAGGCGAGCTCGAGGCGCCAGAAGCATACGAGCTGGACGAAGAGACCGGCTCCCGCGCCGCCCCAGCGCGCATCGCGATCGATGATTCCGACGCGAGCACCGGAGACTACGCCGTCGAACCGCAGAGCGCCGGCGACGACCTCGCATCGGCAGATTCGTCGAGCGAGACACCCGCGGCTGGACTCGAAGCACCAGAGCCGGACGCGATCGAGCCCGCGACCGGTGAGTACTCGGTGGCGGACGACGCCTCGGAGGCAACACCGGCAGCAGAGGCCCTCGAACCAGAGCCTCCCAACGCCCTCGATGCGCTCGACAGTCTCCAAGCGTCCGACGACGAGACGACCGGCAATCGGAGCGCGATCGAAGCGGCCGCGAGCGAGCCGATCGACGCCTTCGAAGATCATCGCGACGATGGCGAAGCGACGATGGCGTTCGACCGCGACGCCATTGCAGGGCCGAGCGACGGCGCTGGGGACGCTCCGCTCGAGGCGTCGTTCGACGACGACTCGCTCGACTCGCTCGCACAAATGGTGTCGCCCGAACGACCGACGAGCCCTCCGTCGCCGCCGTCGTCCTTCAAACCGCCCCCGTTTCCTCCCCGAAAGCCATGACCCACGCTTCGAAGATCGTCGCGTTCTCCGTGCTCGCATCGCTCGGATCGAACGCGTCCTTCGCGCTCGCCCAGACCGCTCCCGCCGCGGCAAACGAAGACCCGGACGCAGCGCCGGACGACGCGCCGTCAGGCGGCGCTGACGCTGACCAGCTCGTGCAGGTGATCCAAGCTGCCGCGCTCACAGGCAACGCGGATGGCGCGCGCGCGATCTCGCGTCTGCTCGTGAATGGAATCCCCCCGCGCGCCGCGGCCGCTGGGCTCGACGCGCTGGGTGTGCTCGGTCGGCCCGAGGGAGCCGGCGCGGTGCTGCGCTTTCTCGAGCATCGACGAGCGTCGCTCCGTCGACACGCCGTTGCCGCGGCGCAGGCGATTCACAGCCCCGAGCTCGTCGCCGCGCTCGCGTCGAAGCTCAGAGACAGCGACCAACGCGTACGCACCGAAGCGGCCGCCGCGCTCGCCGAGGTGGGAGGAGCCCGCGAGGTCCCCATCAGCTTCGCGGCGTTCGAACGCGATGTCGACGCGATGAACGGCGCCGCTGGGTCTCCGTTCGCCCACGAGCTCGCGAAGCTCATCGCGCGAGTCGGCACTGCGGAGCACGTCACGCGGCTCTTGACGTTCTTGCGACGAGCGCCGTTTGCGACCATGAGCGACGCGCTCACGATCGCGGTTCGACGACGGGACATCCCGGATGCGTTGAAGGTCCGAATCGTCAACGACGTGGGAAACCTCGCGACGCCTGGCGTACGCGGCTTTTTGACGGCGATCGCAGACGCGCCTCGCGACTTCGGGGTCCCCGCGAGTCGCGCGGCGCGCACCGCCGCTGACCGAATCTCTGCAAGCGAGTAGCTCGATGCTCCACTTTTCGACCGCTCGTGCGGCGGCCACTCGCCCCGCCCTCCTCCTCTCCGTCGCGCTCGCCAGCGCGTGCGGAACGACCGTGAACGCTCGCGGGTTCGACATCGATTTTCCTGCCAACCGCGCGGACGACGTGCGCGCCGTGGCGAGCGTCGTCGCCGAGCGTGCTGCGACGGCCCCGACCGCGGCGCTCGTCGCCACCCTCATGCGGCCAGAGCGCGGGTTTGCGGTGTTCGACCTGCCGTCGGGCCGTCAGCGCTTTCGCGTCAGCCAGGACATCGACGCCAGGCCCATCGTCGTTGGCGACGTCGTCATTTCGCACAGCGGTCGCGAGGCGATCGCGTGGGACGCGACCACCGGTGCGATCCGTTGGCGCAAGCACGACCATGGGTTTTCGCTCACGGGCGCGGGCGGAGATGGCACTGCGGTCGCGCTCACGTTTGGTCCCGGTGGTCTCAACCGCCGCGTCGGCTACCTCGCGGTCGTCGACGCGCGCGACGGTCGGACGCTGCTCGAGCGAGAAGTGCAGCAGGCGCTCGGCTCGCCGACGGTCGCGGGCGGCTACGCGTTCGTTCCGTGGGGCGGACAGTATCTGTCGGTCTTCGACGTCCAGCGCAACGTCGAGCACACGCGCTTGCACAGCTCCGATGACGTATTCGCGCGCGCCCGCGTCGAGCGCGGAGCGGTCTACTTCGGTGGCCGCGCGTACTACCGCTTCTCTCCCGAAGTCACTTCGGGCCGTCGCGACGCAGCGCGCACGCTGCGCGTGGTGCGTGAAGACTTGCCGGGAAACCCACCGCTGACCCTCGACGGATACGAAGGCCTCGGGGTGCAGCGCAACGCGAGAGAGCGCGTCGCGATCGTCGCGAGGCCCGACCCCGATTCGCCGGACGCAGCTCCGACGGACAACCTCGTGTACGCGCTGTTTCATCGCGTTGTTTTCGCGATGGACGCCCGCTCGGGCGAAGTGAAATGGGGTCACCTGCTCGAGCGCGACCTCACTGGCGCCGAGGCCGTCCGAGGAGGAATCGTCGTCGTCGACGAGTCCGGTCAGCTCGTGATGATCGACGCTCAGCTCGGACACCGTCGATTTCGCCAGCAAATCGACGTCCGTCCGCTGCAGGGAGTGTTGGCGCTGCCGATCGATTTCGCGCCAGGAAGCGAAGGCGCCGAGACGCCCAGCACGCCCGCAGACACGTTGCTCGCGACCGCCGGCGGAACGGACACTCGCATGTTGCCGGCTCGCATCTTTGCGACTCGCGCGCTCGCCGCGATGCCAGGCCCCGACGCCACGCGCGCGCTGCTCGACATCTCGTCGCGCGCTGCGTTTCCACCGGAGCTTCGCTCGTCCGCTGGAGAGGCGCTGGCCTCACGAACAGAAGGCGTTGATGCGCTCGTCGCCGCGCTCGAGACGCACTACGACTGGGTGCGCGGCACCGTTGCGCCGCCGGTCGGTTACATCGCGCAGGCCATCGCTCGCGCTCGGGCGTCGAGCGGCGTCGCGCCGCTCGTGCGGCACCTCAACGACCCCGAGACTCCTGCGACCGACCTGCCCCGCATCGCCGCGGCGCTGCGCGAGCTCGGAGATTCGACGGCGCTGCCAGCGATGCTCGATTTTTTGCGCGTCTACCACGCGGACGACGGATCTGTGCCGCAGGTCGACGGCACCGAGGCCACGAATGATCGGTCCCTCGGCGACCAGGAAGCGGTCGTGAGCGCGATGGAGCAGTGCGCGATGGCGCTCGCGCGAAGCGGCTCTCCCAACCACCGCCGCTGGCTGCAAGCGCTGGCGATCGACCCGAACACGGTCGACGCGCTCAAGCCAATCCTGCAGCGGTTGATTCGCGATCCGAGCGCCGCGGCCTCGAGCAGCGGATCGACCTCCAGCACGAGCAGCACCGGCGCGTCCGGCTCGACGACCTCTGGCGGTTCGAACACGAGCGTGCCCGATGACCCGAGCATTCCGCCGCCGCGGCTCACGATGGAGCGCATCGCGCAAGCGATGGAGCCGGTTCGCGAGGAGCTTCGCGCGTGCCTTCGGGGTCTGAGCTCGGTGCCATCCCAAGTGCGCATCACGTTTCGCTACGATCACGAAGGGATGATCACCTCGCCCTCGGTGACGCCGCCGGAGCTCACCGCCTGCGTCCTGCCGATCATTTCGCTGGTGCGGCTTCCGCGCTCGCAATCTCCGCGAGAGATCGGCACCTACTACCTCGTTGGAGGACCGCGTTGAGGTACACGTTTGCGCCGTCGAAGATCGTTTGTGTCGGTCGCAACTACCGCGCTCACGCCAAGGAGCTCGGCAACGAGGTCCCGGCGGAGCCGCTGTTGTTTCTCAAGCCGCCGAGCGCGGTGATCGGTCACGGCGAGTCGATCGTGTTGCCTCGTGAGAGCGCGCGCGTCGAGCACGAGGGAGAGCTCGCGGTCGTGATCGGACGGCGCGCGCGTCGCGTGCGCGTCGAGGATGCGCCGTCGATCATCGCGGGCTACGCCGTGGCAAACGACGTGACCGCGCGAGACCTTCAGCGCAAGGACGTGCAATTTACCAGGGGAAAGGGCTTCGATACCTTTTGTCCTCTCGGCCCAGAGCTCGTCGTCGAGCGGCCATCGCCTGACGCCGCGATCACCGTGAAGGTCAACGGCGCCTCGAGACAACACGGGCATCTCCGAGACATGGTGTTCTCGATCGACGTGCTCGTCGCGTTCATCTCCGACGTCATGACGCTCGAGCCTGGCGACGTGATCCTCACTGGGACGCCCGAGGGCGTCGGACCACTGAGTCCTGGGGACACCGTCGAAGTCTCGATCGACTCCGTGGGAACGCTCGTGAACACAGTGCGCGCCGAAGGCTGACTCCTCCTGATCGGTGCCCACTCGCGCGTCCGCTGAACCTGTGGCAACACAAAGGCCATGAGCGAAGAAGACACGGGCCAGGATTCCGGTGAGAAGAACCCGTTCGAGCAGAGCGAAGCGCCGCGAGCAGAACCATCGGCGACCGAAGAGCTGAAGGCAGGCCTCGGTCACCTCTTCAACGCGGCGAAGAAGGTGGCGCGCGCCGCGGAGCCGCTCGCGAACCACGCCGCGAAAAACGTCGGTAGCACCTTCGACAGCCTCGAAAAGGCTGGCGAACAGGTCGCCGCCGACGTCGGCCGAGAGGTGGCGTCCATCGCTGGCAAGCTCGCCGAGAAGCTGCGCGCCGTCGCCGACCGCGCCGATCCGTCTTCTTCGCACCCCGGCTCGGACAACGACCCCTCCCGCGGCGATCGTTGACGCTTCCGAGCGATCAGCTGTCCTTCAACAAGTCCTGCCGGACGATGAGGACCGGCGCAGGGCATCGACGCATGACCTCGTCTGCGACCGAGCCGAGCAGCACCGCGGTGACGCCAGTGGGCGCGCTCGTGCCCACCACCACGAGTCGAGCGCTCACGTCGGCAGCGTACGCGGCGATCTCCTCAGCGATGGTCCCGGACAGGACTCGGCGCGTGGTCGTGTCGACGTCGATCCCCTGGCGCACGCAAAACGCCTCGAGCGCGCCGCGCAGCTCGCCCTCTTGCCGCGCGCGGACGCTCTCCCGAGCCATCATCGCCGCGTCCCCGGTCAGGCCCGACATCGGCTCGAGCGCGTAGACCACATGAAGTGGCGCCTTGGTTTCTTCGGCGAGCGCTCGCGCGACCTTCGCGGCAGACTCTGAGACTTTCGAAAGACACGTCGCCAGTACAATCGGACCCATGGCGCGAAGTCTACCGCACCGCGAACCGAATGGTTGGTGGTACAACGCGCCTCAGTCGATCGAAGGAGACACTGCCGTGTTCAAGAAGCTCATCTGCGCCATGGATTTCAGCCCGCTGAGCCTGAAGGCCGCCGCCGCCGCGGCCGACCTCGCTCGCTCATTGTCCGCCAAGCTCATTCTGGTGCACGTGATCACTCCGGGCGCCGAGTACGGCAACCTCGGGCTTCCCAAGGACAACCTTCGTCCGGCGCTCGAAAATAAGCTCCGTGAAGTTTGCGCGTCGCTCGGCGAGGGCGTGGACTGGGGTGTCGTCGACGGCGACCCGGCCATCGAGCTCGTCACGTTCGCCCACCGATGGAGCGGCGACTTGATCGCCATCGGGAGCCACGGTCGAACGGGGCTGGGTCGAGTGCTGCTCGGCTCGGTGACGTCTCACCTCGTGCGCAACGCGAAGGTCCCCGTCCTCGTCGTCGGCCCCGAAAACGCCTGACGAGCTTCGTCTATTGCCGGGGGTGGGGAAATCGAAGGCTTCGCTCTAGTCTTCGTCAGAGTTCGTCGCGCCAGCGAGCGGCGGCCGACCGTACTCGTGCAGCTTGTACTGGATCTTGCGCGGGGAGATTCCCAGGATCTTTGCTGCCTTCGAGGTCGAACCGCCGACGCTCTTGAGCGTCTCGAGGATGGCCACGCGCTCGAGATCCGCGATGGTCATGCCCGGAATCTGAACCTTGACGCCCAAGCCCGAGGCGTTTTCGCTCAGCGCTCGACCGCCCTGAATGCTCACCGGCAGGTGCTCGGCTTCGACGCTCCCGCCACGGGCGAGGACGACGGCGCGCTCGATGGCGTGCTCGAGCTCGCGAACGTTGCCAGGCCACGGATAGGCGAGCAGCCGCTCCATCGCGTCGTCGCTGAAGCCTTCGAGGCGCTTGCCGTTCTCCGCCGCGTACCGGCGCAAGAAGAAGGTCGCGAGCGGTCCGATGTCCGAGCGACGCTCTCGAAGCGGCGGGACCTCGAGGGTGATGACGTTGAGCCGGTAGTACAGATCCTCGCGGAAGAGCCCTTTTCGCACGCGCTCGCGCAGATCCACGTTGCTCGCGGCGATGATGCGAACGTCGACCTTGAGCGTCTCGTTGCCCCCGACGCGCTCGAACTCCTTCTCTTGCAGGACGCGGAGGAGCTTCACTTGCGTCGCGAGCGGAATCTCGCTCACTTCGTCGAGGAGCAACGTCCCGCCGTCCGCCTGACGAAACCGCCCTTCGCGTCGACCGACGGCGCCCGTAAACGCGCCCCGCTCGTGGCCAAACAGCTCGCTCTCGAGCAGCCCCTCGGCGAGCGCCGCGCAATGGAGGCGCACGAACGCGCCGCTCGCGCGCGGCGAGTGCCTGTGCAGCGCGGCGGCGATCAGCTCCTTGCCCGTGCCCGATTCGCCGACGATCAGCACGCTCGAGCGCGACGCGGCGACCTGCTCGACCGTGCGCAGAAGCTCGCGCATCGAGGGGTGTTCGCCGACGATGTGCCCGAACGCGTTGCGCTCGCGGAGCCGATCGCGGAGCAGCGCGGCCTCCGCCCTGAGCCGAGCCTTCTCCATCGCGCGCTCGACCACCGCGAGGAGCGAGACCGGGTCGAGGGGTTTGGTCAGGTAATTCTCAGCCCCTTTCTTGATGGCCTCGACGGCGCTGTCGATCGTGCCGAACGCCGTCATCACGACCACGACGCTCGTCGGTGACGCCGTGCGCACCTCGTCGAGCAGCCCGATGCCATCGAGTCCGGGCATCTTCAGGTCCGTCAGGATCAGGTCTGGCGAGAAGTTCGCCAGCTTGCCGAGCGCCTTGAAACCGTCAGCAGCGGTCTCGGTCTCGTACCCTTCTTCACGCAAGATCTCGCTCAGCGCGCCGCGCGCGTTGGCCTCATCGTCGACGATGAGGATCTTGCCTTTCGATTCAGCCATCTAAAACCTCGCGGTGGGCTTTTGCTACCACAGTCTCGCGCGCCGCACTCGCCGCCCGTGCGACTGGTATGTCAGAGTCCTCGGTATGGCAGAGGAGCAACCAGCGGAACCTCCCTCGAGCGGCAAGGTCGACGAGTCCGAGCTCGAACCCGTCACGCGCGACGGCCGCTTCATCAGTCGACTGATCCTTGCGCTCATCGTCGGGGCGATGCTCGCGATCGTCGTCGGCGCTTATATTCGCGGCGCCGCGGCCAATTGCGGCTCCAGCATCGTTCGCCCCGGCTCGACCGTGATTCCGCCGCACTGAACCGTCGATCACTCGATCGAGAGCTCGAACTCCGCGGCCCGAGCGCGGACGGCGGCCGGGCGAGCCGAAGCGGCGACGCTCGGGGCTGCGGGCGGTCGCGGGTAGACCGGACGCGTCGGCCATCGTCGAAACTCTTGCGCCCTCGCGCTCGGACGAGCCTCGTCGAACCGCTGCAACAGCGAGGGTGTCGCCGTCGGTCCGCTCTCTTCGCGAACGCGCGCGCACTCTTCGCTCGTCAGGCGCTTGGGGCCGTTGACGGCCGCGAGCGAAGCATCGGCGTCCATCAGCAGCCACGGGCGATCGGGCCCGAGATTGTCTGGGTGCCACGGCTGGTCGAGCACGATGTGTCCGACCTCGTGAGACTGCGTCCACGCCTCGCGCTGCGCGCTCAGCCCGGTGCGATCGACGAAGAGCGCGTTGACGATCGCGCCGCCGTCGCCTTCGACGAACGCCTCGCCGATCCGCGTTCCTCGCGTGAATCGATTGATGATCAACAGGTCGATCGTCGTCGGGTCGTCGTCGACGAGGGCCTTCAAGAGCGTCCGCTCTTCGAGCGTGCCGCTCGCGGAGTTCATGTTTTGAAACTCTTCGACCCCGTCGCGAAGGTCCACGGTCCCGAGCTGAATTCGCTGCCGTCGATCCGTCGAGAGCGGCGTGTTCGTGAGCTGCTCGAAGGCGAGCCAGCGGCCCTGCCCGTCGCTCACCATGACGTCAGCGCTGCCGAGCGCGGCGTAGTCCGTCCGTCGATTCGCCGTCACGCGCGCGTTGAGCCCCGCCCGTTGAATCGCCCGGCCGATCGCCTCGGCCGTCTCGAGCGGCGTCGAGCCGCGTCGCACCGCAACAGGCCCGATGCTTCGCGCTCCGACGCGAAACGCGACGTCCCCTCCCCCCGCGCGCAGCCCGTCATCGTCGGACACCGAGAGCAGCGTATTTCGCGGCGGATCGGCGATCAGCACCGGATAGCTCGCCGGCACCCCGAACGTGATCGCGCACTGCAAATAGATCTCGTTGGAGATCTGCACCTGCTCTCGGAGCAGCGCCGCTGCGCCGTCGTCGTCGTTGCCGATCACCGGACGACCTCCGGGCGTCGCGCGAAGCGTAACCAGCCTCCACCGCGCTCTGCGCGCAGCGAGGGGTCCGTCCTCGTTTCCCGGTCTACCGACGCGCAAATCGAAGGACGCCTCCCCGGCGACTCCGGGGCGACGATAGCTTGCGCGCAGCCGATCGCGCAGCGCGACGAGCAACGTCTGGCCCTGCACGCCAGGCGCGTTGAGGTCCATCGAGTCGCCAACGAGGCGAACGAACCGTGATCGCAGCGGCCCCCGCTCGCCGTCCCTGATCAGCGGGAGCGTCGCGAGCACGCTGCGCCGCGAGCCTGCGGCGACCATTCCCGCGCTGTGCACGACGATCGACTCGAGCCGCGCGCTCGGCGCGATCGGCGCGCCTACGTCGAACAGCTCGACGCGCACGTCGTCGCGGTCTCCCGAGCGTGATGACCACTGGAGCGAGCGCGGCAACGTCTCGTCGTTGGTGATCGATCGCGCGAGGCTCGCGGCGTCGCGATGCGGCCAACGGATCTCGTTCTGGCCGTCGAGCACCGTGACCGCCGCGACGGTGAGCGTGACGGCCGTCGCCACCGAGCCCGACAAGAACACCACGCGCGTGTCGTCCGCGCGCTCGGACACCGCCGTTCCGACGAGGCGAACCGTGTGCCTCTGCGCGGGACCGAACTCTGCGCGCTCGACCAGCGCCCCATACGAATCGACGACGCGCACACCTCCACGCACTTCGACGCGGAGCGGTCCTCTGGCGTCGAGATCGATGCTCACCGCCGCCTGATCGTCGTCCCGCGCGACCGACGAAACGACCGACGCGAGCCCATCCGGAACGCCATCGTCGTCGTCGTCATCGAGGTTCAGCCCGATGAGCGCGCGCGGCGGATTGGACTCGCCCGTCGGCCAACGCAGTGAAATCGCAGTGACTTGCGCGCTCGCAGCGCTCGGGATCGCCGCTGCACAGAGCCCGGTCGCGAGCGACGCCGCGACGATCGCCCAGCCCGGTACGAACCTTGAAGGCATTCTCGAGCCCCAGACGGTAGCGCAGTGCCGCGCCTCGCTTCGGTGATTTTTCTGCGAGCCCGCCAAGAACCAATCCCCTCCTCGAGCGTCTACCATCCTTCGATGGCGTACCGCGAAGACCGACCCGCGCTCGAGGCCCGAAAGTCCGAACTCGAAGCTCGTCTCGCCAGCGTTCGCGAGCAGCTCGGCGCGAACCAAGGGCTCGAAGCCGAACTGCTCGAGACCATTCGCCAGCTCGAAGACACCTACGCCAGCCTCAACACGGCGGGCGCGCCATCCCGCCGGTCGCTGCCGCTCATTCAGCGCATCCACGTCGCGTCACCCTGCAACGTCCCATGGGACTCGATGGAGGGAGACGGTCGCGCGAGGCACTGCGCGAGCTGCGACACAACCGTGTTCGACCTCTCGTCCATGACGCGCGAGCAGGCCGAAGCGCTGCTCATCGAGAAGAACGGAAAGCTCTGCGTCACGTACTTTCGCCGCGCCGACGGCACGATCCTCACCGCTGATTGCGAGGTCGGCGTCGCCAAGAAGAAGAAGGCGCGCCGCGCCGCAGCGGTCGTGGTCGCGGCGTTGAGCGCGCCGATCGCCGCAACGATCGCGGCGGTCGGAGTCTTCCGCGATTCACACGAGGACTCGACGGGCGGCGACGCTACGCCAAAGACGCGAGTCATCTCGACACATTCCCCTACCCCGACGCTGCCCGTCCAGAGCACGCCCGTCGTCGCCGACCCGCCGGCGACGCCGACCACCCCGAACGTCCAACCGATCCGACATCGATTGATGGGTCGACCCTCGATCCGAGACACACACAATCAACATCAGTCGTCGACCGCTCCCGCGGATCCACCCCATCGAACGAATCGCAGCCGGATGTTGGGTCAACTCGGCTGGAAGTAACGACGAGCCTCGAGGAAAAACACCATGACCTACCGAAGCCCCGACGACGCGCTCGCAGAACGCAAGGCAGAACTCGAAGCGCGGCTCTCCGAGCTCCGCGCGAAGCAGAAAGAGCACGCGAAGCTCGCTCAGGACGCGACCGAGATCGTCAAGGAGCTCGAAGAGACGTACGCGCGGCTCAACACGGCGGGCGCGTCGAAGGGCGCTCGTCGATCCCTGCCGCTCTTGCAGCGGTTGTATGTCGCGTCGCCCTGCAACGTTCCGTGGGAGTCGATGCGTGGCGACGATCATGTGCGCCACTGCGCGAGCTGCGACAAAGAGGTGTTCGATCTCTCGTCGTTGACACGCGAGCAGGCCGAAGCGTTGCTCGTCGAGAAGAACGGAAAGCTCTGCGCCCAATACTACCGCCGCGATGACGGCACGATCCTCACGGCCGACTGCGAGGTCGGCGTCGCCAAGAAGAAGAAGGCGCGGCGCAAGGCAGCGGTGATCGCGGGAGCCTTCGCAGCGGCGGCAGCGGGCGCGGTCGCGGGAGCCTTCGCCATGCGCAACGACAGTGCTGGCGAGGTCGAGCAAGGCTGCGAGCAGAGCGCGCACTCGAGCGGAGCGCAGCAGCTCGGCGTCACCGCGACGCCGACCGCACAACCAGCCCGTCCTCCGTCCCACGAAATGATGCGCGGCGATGTGGCCTTCGAGCCGAGCGAAGCGCCGCCGGTCGAGCACCGCATCGTCCGAGGCGCTGTTCGTCGAAGGTGACTTGCGGGCTTCCCTTCGGCGGGGGTCGTGCGTAGAGTCCGGCCTCGCGACGTCGGGGGAGACGGATGCTCGCCGGGTGCGCAATCACCGGGAGGAAAGTCCGAGCTCCACAAGGACCGAAGGGTGCTGGCTAACGGCCAGTGGGCGAAAGCCCGAGGAAAGTGCAACAGAGAACAGACCAGCCCGGCGCCCGCAAGGGCCTCGGACGGTGCAGTGAAACGGTGCGGTAAGAGCGCACCGCGCTGGCGGTGACGTCAGCGGTCCGGCAAACCCCACCCGGAGCAAGATCGAACAGGGAGTCATCCTCGTGAGAGGTCGGAGCGTCGGTCCGCTTCGTGTGCTCCCGGGTAATAGATCGCTGGAGCCCATCGGCAACGATTTTGGGCCTAGAGGAATGAGCATCCCCCTGCGAAAGGGCGACCAATCGCGGGAACAGAACTCGGCTTACAGGCTTCCTCGGCGTCGCGTTATTTTCGTTGTTCGTCCGCGTTGCGACTGGGGGTGTGCCTCGTCGCTCGCGGCGCGCTCGAGCAGAGCGCTCGCGAGTCGCTCGGTCGCTGGCGACGGGTTCGTTGTCGTCACGAGCTTGTACGTCACCGATCCGAGCTCGGGGATCGGCCGCGAGACTGCGCCCTTCGGCAGCGCACAGACGCCATTGGCGATCGCGACACCGACGCCCATCGCGGCAAACGCGAGCATGAGGGGCCATCCGTCCGCCTCGATCGGCGGCTCGCGCGACGATGCGCGACCAGCGCTCGAAATCGCCCGCGTCACGATCGAGCGGTGGCTCTGACCATCCGGCGCGAGGACGAGCCTCTCGCCGCTCAAGTCCGCGAGCGAGACGCGCGCCTTGGCGGCGAGCGGATGTCGACGAGACATCACCGCGCACACCGGCGCTCGCACGAGCTCTGTCGCTCGAAGCCCACGGGGAACGACGTCGAGCACCGCGACACCCACGTGCGCTCGCCCTTCGAGCACGGCGGCCACGCACGCAGGGCCCCCCAAGGTCAGAAGCTCTAGCGTCACGCCGGAGCGACGCACGAACGCTTCGATCGACCGCGACAGCACGTAGAGATACGCGCCCTCCCCTGCGGCCAGCGTGACGCGATCCTGCGCGACCGATCCGCGAAGCGAAGCGAGAAACTCCCCGGATCGATCGAGCGTCCTGCGCGCGAACTCCGCGACCCGCGCGCCGTCTTCTGTGAGTTCGAGCGCGCGACCATCGCGACGATAGAGCGCGACGCCGAGCTGATCCGAGAGCTTCTGCACGCGCTCGTGCAGCGCCGGCTGAGAGAGCGCGCAGCGGCGCGCGGCGCGGGTGAAGTTCTTCTCGTCGGCGAAGGCGACAAAGGCTCGGAGCAGCTCTCCGTCTAGTATCGGCGATGGCGATAGCATATCCAATCATACGAGTTCTCTCCGATAGTCCAAGGCGCCAGACTCCTCCTCGAAGCCGACGGTTGAAAGAGGACACGCAACGAGCATCTCCTTGGAGATATCCAAGAACACTCGGCCCGCGCGTCGCCAACCGGAGGCGAAGTTGCTGGATCCAAACGAGAGGTTGAAGCGATGAGCGACGCGAGAGACTCGACGACGTGGTGGCTGGAGACGCGAGACGACTCCGCGCAGTTTCAGCGATGGTTGCTCGATCAGCTCAGGGGCGAGCGGACAGCGAGCGACCGCATCCTGGCGCTGCGCGACCGCTTCGCGACCGAAGACCCGCGAGCGTACAAGCTGCTCACGGTGATCGCGGCGCAAGAGCGAGCGCACGCCGCCTGGGTCGAGGAGCTCCTCCGCGGCCGCGGGATCGACGCCTCGCCGCACAACACCAACGAGCGCTACTGGCCGCACGCGCTGTCGGCCATCGAAGACCTCGAGACGGGCTGCGCCGTCGGCGCGCACGCCGAGAAGATGCGCCTCGAGCGAATCGAAGCGATCGTGAGCGATCCCGAAGCGCCCGAAGACGTGCGCGCGGTTTTCGCGAAGATCCTCACGCAGGAGCGCTTTCACGCCCGAGCGTTTCGATCGATGACCACGGACGAAGCGATGTCTCGGACGCGCGACGCGCACGAGCTTGGCCGCGCCGCGCTCGGACTCCACCCGTAGATGGTCGGTCAACGCGAGAAGGTCTGCACGGCTCGCGCCCAGTTGAGCCCGAGCCCCACTTCGACGTCGTTGGCGAAGCCGAACGCGCTGTTCTGCCCCTCTGCGTTGCGCTCGAAGGCGACGTATCGCACAAAGAGGTCGTAGCCGATCGACAACGAGAGCGGCCCGATGAGCGGAATGGAGACGCCGACGTGGCCGCGGAGCTGGACGCCAGGAAGCCGAAACACGTCGCGCATCGCGAGGTCGAGCGTCGAGTCCCACTGGATGTCACGACCGCCGACGGAGAAAAGCGTTCCTGGCTGCAACACCCAGCCGAGCTGAAACGTGCTCAAGACCGGGAGCTGTCCGGGCGGCAGGTCCTCTCGACGTGCCAGTACCTCAGCGGACGCGCCGTATCCGAAGAACAAGCTGAATCGGTCGTTGAGCTGAAAGCGCGCGCCGCCGGTCGGACGCAGCTCGAGGTGGTGAAACGCGCGCGCCATCGGTCGCGTGAACTCGCTCTCGACGTAGAGCTCGGCGTACGGAGACGGCACGTACCAACGCGGCACGCGCGAGCGCAGCCCGCGCCAGGCGAACACGCTTCGAAGCGCGAGCAGGTCCGCGGTCTCGTTGATCGGATCCGCGGGCGTCATCGGCATCATGCCCATCATCGCGTCGAGCGTTCGAACGAAGCCGTACTTCGCGGTGAGCGTGTTCTCCCAGGTGTAGTCCGGGTGATCGGCGTTGATGCGCCCGTCGAACGAGATGTTCGCGGAGATCGCCTGCGACCGCGTGAGCTGCGCGTCCGTAATGACCGACGTGCTCGGGTTGGTGAGCTGCACTGCCGTGAGCGAGCCGTTGACGCCCACGCGAAAGGTCCATCGCGTGTGCCGCGAAGGGTCGTCCGCGTCGAGCCTCGGATCGTGCGGGCGGGGAAGGTCGAGGTAGCGCAAGAGCGAGTCGCGCGCGGTGTGCGTTCCGAAATTGCGCCACACAACCGCCGCGCCGAGCACGGCAGAGTCCGCGACGAAGTCCGTCGCGCTGACGACGTACTCGGTCTCGTCGTCGAGCGCTCGGCCGTTGACGCGAATCGCGTCGCCCTCGAGCTCGAGCCCGCGAAAGACGAAGCGCTCCCTCGTCGCCGCGGAAAACGCAGCCCGCAGCACGCTGCCCTTCACGCGGGTCACACGGATCCCGTTGTCGAAGGGGATCGCGAGCAGCACGTCGACTCGTCGAAGCTGCCCTCGAAGAGGTCGAAAGTGGCGCCGATCGACGACGCCGAGGTTCACGATCGACACGTCGGCCCGCGCGTAGTGCCGAAGGACGTCCGAGAGCATGCCCACGAGGCCCGGCGCGTCGAGCGGCCTCGACAGCCGCGCTCCATGAAGCGTGCGGGCCTCTTCGCGGCAGATCGTCGCGGCGACGGTCGATTCGAAGTTGCGCGCGCTGTCCAGGCTGACCGAATCCGTCGCGTTGGTCGCGCGGACGATGTCGCCGACCACGTCGACTTCGAGCACTCCGTCGCTGCGCGTCGCGACGATGTGCATGCGCCCGTGATCGCCAGCGAGCGCGCGGGTGACCGAGGAGGAGATTCCGTTGACGAGCAGCACGTCCGGCGCGTCTGCGGGCGGAATGGCCCTCGCCACGTCGAGCGCGTCTTGCAGCGAGTCTTCTCGCCGCGGATCGTAGATCGCGACGACCCGCTGCGCGCCCGCGTTGCGCGCGGCCCGCACGGCTCGGGTGAGCGCCGGAGCGGAGTCTTGCAGGGAGATTCCCGCGGCGCGGTCATGGGCGACGTGCGTGAGCGCGCTCGGATGAATCGCCGACACGACCGCGACGCGCTGACCCGCGATGGTCGTCACGAACGATGGATCCGAGGCGTCGACGATGGCGCCGCACACTTCGCTCGCGGCGGGCTCGCACGCGAGGTTGGACAAGACGTACGGCACACCCGCCTGCTGTAGCGCCCGCCCGGCGGTCACGAGCGTCTCGCGCGGCATCGCGAGGTCCCGACGACCGATCGAGAGCGCTGACAGCCCTGAAGCTCGCACAGCGGCGGCGAGCCCTCGGGCGTCGTGCGAGACCGCCATCTGGCCGATGGCGGCGACGCCGAGAAACGACCCGGTGTCGACCGCGATCGCGCCGCGATCGACGGCCCTGCGAATGGTCGCTGAACGGGCAGCGAGCTCCGACGGTGGAGGTGACGCCACGCAGCGCGGCGAGGCAAACGCCCCGTCGATGCCATGGTTTGCCGCGACGCGCAGCGGTGTTTCTGCGGCGGGCGTCTGTGCTTGGACCGACTGCCCAGCGGTGGTTGTGACCGCAGCGGCGAGCGCGATCAGCGCGCGGAGTGCGGGAGCGGAGATCCTGGTTGTACTCATTGGGTTCGGCGAGTCCGGCGCGCACTCGATACAACAGTCCGCTGGGATTGCGCTGGCCAATCCCACGCACCCCCCGACGAACGATGCCGCGCCGCCCCGCCGGCGGTGCGAATCAGTTGATGCTCTCGGTCCGCGTTCCGCCGGCGTAGCCGTAGCCCACGAACGAGTCGAAGCCGCTGACGATCACGAGCACGCCTTGATCGCGGTCGCTGCTCTCGACGATGTGCACGCCGTCACCCTGGCGACCAGGCCGAATGTTCATCGGCGGCCGCTGCGTCGGATCGACCGTCGGAAACGACAGCTGGCAGCGATAGGTGAGATAGCGCGGCGCGGGGCACGGCATGTTGCGACGATCGACGCACGCGTCTGCGCGGGTGACGGGGCAATCTGCGAAGGGCAACGGCGTGCCGTCGAGCGTCACCGTCGTCCCCGCGCGCGCCACGATCGTGACGAAGTCGAACGCGTACTTGTCCGGGGTCAAGAACACGTAGCGCTGACGCCACTGACGCAGCGGCGGCACGAGGATGAACGACGGGTCTCCGCCGGGCTGATCGAAGGGAATCCCCGTGGTCTGCTGCGAGCCGGTCACCGTCGAGGCGAGCAGCGGGAGCGTCGAGGTGACCTCGAAGTCCGAGAGCGCGCGGATGGTCCGCTGCTGGCCCGGCATCAGCGTGAACACCACGGGCTCGCTCATCGGATCGCTGGCGTCCGACGGCAGCGTCGTGGTGACCTCCGCAGGATCAGCGCTCACGTTGAGCAAGCGAAACCACTGCGGCTCGTTGACCTCTGCGACCATCCCGCCCGCCGTGCGCACAGCGCGCGAGCGGCTCGGCATGCGAGGCATCACGAAGGTCTGCCCAGCGGTGCGGCGAGGAACGAGCTGCTCCTCGAGGTGGTCGGCGCAGCACGCTCGCTCGCTGAGCGTGCTCCACACGGGCGAGTCGCTGGCCTCGCTGCCGGTGAACACCGCGACGGCGCCGCTCATCGGCGTGACCGTCGAGCCCGTGAAATCCGCGCCGAACGCGCCGGTCTCGAGGTTGAGCACGTCGAACGGCCCGAGCGTGATCTCGAAGTCCCTGCCCGGCATCAGGCCCATCGGGAGCGGGCCCATCGCGCCGGACGGGACGACCTCCGCCGTCGTGCGAATCCGCACGCGGGTGTTCGGCTGCGTTCCGACGATCGTCAAGAACGCGCGGAGGTGCTCGTCGAAGTTGGTGTTCATGTTCGACGTAGCCGCGATGGTCTGCGGCCACGACGTCACCATGTAGTCGCCGCTCAAGCTGTTGGTCGGGATGAGCAGCGAGGCGTCATTTGAAAACACGCCCACGTTATCGAGCGGGTTGAACTGATACGCGATCACCGGGATGGTGCTGGTGATTCGGTACGCGTTCGACGACAGGCACGTGTGCGTTCCACGGTTGAAGGTGCCGGGCGGCGAGCAGTCGAGCTCGCGCGCCGGGAGTCGGAACGTCTCGAGGTCGCCTGGCGCGATCACGCCGGACTCGACGCGCGTGGTGCGCGGCGCCTGCCCGGGGGCGGCGGTGTTCATCTCGATCACGACTCGCGCGGTGAGCACGGGATCGGGGTTCGAAACGACCACCGCGTACGGCTGCGACGCTGCAGAGCGGCCCTCTCCCGTCACGGCGTTGTCGAGGTCGGCCGCGAAGTACTCGCACCCGATGTTGGTGTTCTGAATCGAGTTGTCGCGGCAGAGGTTGACGCACTGGGCGTTGCGACAAGCCTCGCCTGCCTCGAGGTTGCACTCTTGCGCGAGGTCCCAGCCTGCGCCGTTGGACGCGCAGGCCTCGACGGCCGACGAGTCCTCCGAGCAGCGTCGAGCGCCGGGACGACACGCGAGGCACTGCGCCACGGTCAGCCCGTTCGTAGTCGTCTCGAAGCAATCGAGCCCGCGAGCCTCGCAGTCGCTCTCAGTGAACGTGCTGAACTCGCCCTGCGCGACGCAGGTCTGCGCGATGCGTCCGAAGCAGCGCTGCTGCGTCGGAGGACAATTGAGCCACTCGCGGCGCGGTCCGCCGTCGGGCTGTCCCAGCACGTCGAACACGACGTCCGGCGTCGCGCGCGTCGGCCCGCAGCTCGCGATCACGCTGAAGACGCCAAGGAGTCCAAACACGCCGAGCACGCGCACAGCGCGTGAAGAAGCCGCCGTAGGGTTTTGCATTGAAGCCCTACGAGGCTACGAGACCGATCCCCCCGTGGCAATCACCGCGCGATGCGGACGGCGTTTGCCGAGTACGCGGTCCAGTAGAACCGGTTCAGCCAGCGGTAGTTGAAGTTGTTGAAATCGAAGCCCTGGACGCGAATGCCGCACACGCTGAGCTGGTAGATCCCGCGCGGCATGTCCGAGAGCATCGGCACCATCGACAGGTCCGGCAGCCCGAACGTGCGCGCGGTGCCCGGGAAGTGGTGCTGCCACCACACGACGTCGCCGAGGTAGAATCCCTCGTTGCACGAGCTTCCGGACTGAGAAATCACGCTCCAGAAGAAGTCCGGATCGGCGCCACCCTGCTCGATTCGGACGCGGCGGGTCATGTCCAACATGCCGCCATCGCCCGGCTCGAGGATGCGCGGGATGCCAACCCAGTTGCGCACCACCACGGTCTCGTCGGGCGAGGTGATCCCGCCCAGCAGCACGGTGGACGACGGCGCGTCGAAGCCGGTTCCGGTCCCGTACTCTGCGCGAACGATCATTCGGGCGTCCGAGAGCGTTCCGCTGAACGCCGGCTGCGCGACGAGGCGGAAGGGGTCAGCAGAGCTCGATCGCTCGAGGTCGACGTCGGGACGCGGAATCACACCCTCGCCGCCGAGGTCGATCCAGTTGGCGACCGAGAAGCGGTTGGGACGACCCATGTCCTGCGCGGGAAGGTCACGGAGCTCGATCGACATCTCGTGATCGAGCGGGATGTTCATGTCGATGTTGATGTTCGACACCGTGGCGCGAGGCGAGGCGAGCACGCTGCGGGCCACACCCATGACGTACGGCGTAAACCGCGGCGGCATCGTGTCGGTCCGCTCGAGACCCGCGATGGCGTACACCGCCAGCGCCGTGGGTCGCGCGACGATGCGGTACGGATAGCCGCGCGCGCCGGCGGTCATCAGGTTCTCGAGGACGACTCCGCCCATTCCGGGGTCGGGGTTGGACGAGAAGATGTTGCCCGTCGTGGTCATCACGTAGGCGATTCGACGCTCGTTCGAGCGCGGAAACGGAATGTTGCTCCACTGGTTGGGTCCGAACTCACGCGGACCCGCCCACACGAGCTCGCCCTCGATCGTGGCAGCGAACACCGGGGGACGCGGCGGACCATCGGGCGGCATGCCCATCCCGCAGTCGACTCCAGGAACCATCCCGAGCCACGGAATCAAGAAGATCGTCGCGTCGCGTCCATCGATCGAGATGAACTGGCTCGTGGCGAAGCACCTGGCCGTCGCGGTGATCGTCACCGGTCCGCGAAGGTCGGGCGCGCTCAAGGTGAGCTGCCCACGCATGTTGGTGAGGCCCGACTGCGGAGGCACCACGCGGGGGTTTTCGCCCACGTACACGAAGGCGCCCGGCACGGCGTCGCCCGTCAGGTAGTTGAGCACCGCGACGTTGATGCTCCCGCGGATCGTGCCGCCTCCGAAGCCGCCGGAGTTGGGATCGCTCGCCTCGTAGTAGGTGAACGCGTCGGACACCGTCACGGACTCGGCACCCGTCGTCACGGTCACCGGAACAGACCCTTGCGCGTGCGCCGGGACCGAGCACGCGAGCTCGTTCGGCGACACGAAGGTCGTGTTGTTGCACGGCGCGCCGTCGATCTGGATGGTCGAGCCCATCGTCCAGTTCGTCCCCTGCCCTCGCAGCGTGATGCGCGTGCCGCCAGCGATCGATCCCGTGGCGGGATCCACGTAGAACGAGTCGTACGTGTACGCCATCGGGAGCCGCGTCCGAAAGCCTTCGCCTTCGATCACGACGTCGACCGTGCCGGGCATTCCGCCGGGGACGCCGACCTCGACGCGGTTGCCGTCGACGAAGCGGTTGTTGCGCGGCTGCACCATCGACTCGCCGAAGCGAACCGTCATGCCCTCGCGAAAGTTGGACCCACGCAAAACGACGGTGTTTCCGCCGGTGAACGGCCCGTGATCGGGCCGGACCGCGAGCAGCACCGGGTTGGTCGTGCGACTGGTCTCGCGCCGGTTGACGTCCTGCGCCGACGAGCCGTCCTCGACGGCAGCGTCATTGTCACCGCCGTCTTGCGACGGCAGCGAATTGGGCGCGCAAGATGTCGTTGCCGCAACAGCGACAGCGGCGAACAGGCGAAGCAACTCCGAACGAATCATCGAGCGTCCTCCGTGGGGAGCCGTTGTTCGAAACAAATTCCTCAGCGGCGCGGCGCGAGCGCCGGCCTCGCGACGAATTATCGAGGACTTGGGGCCGTGCCGCAACCCTCACCCCTCACTTCGAGGCTCGGCTTTCTCGAACAAACGCCCCGAAGCTCGATTGGGATTGGACGATTGGGCTGATGGACTTACAACCGCCGCCGTCGGAGGCAGGTCCTGAATGTTGTCCCAATCGCCGGTCACCAAGGTCACCGAGGCCACGTTCGAGCAAGAGGTCTTGCGGAGCGAAATCCCCGTCCTGATCGATTTGTACGCAGACTGGTGCGCCCCGTGCCGCACGTTGTCGCCCCGCGTCGAGGCCGTCGCCCGCGAGTACGCGGGCCGTCTGAAGGTCGTCAAAATCAACACCGATGAGTCGCCGCGAATCGCCAAGGCGTTTCGCGTGCAGAGCATCCCGATGCTCGTCCTCATCGCCGAGGGCCGACCGGTCGGAATGCTTCAGGGCGCGGTCCCGAAAGAAGACATCGTGAAGCTCGTCGACGAGCACGTCGGCGGCTCCGTCGGTCCGGGCGGAATCCAGAACCTCAAGGCTCCAGAGCTCGCCCAGCTCATCAAAGAGCGCCGCGTCCTGGTGGTCGACGTTCGAGAGGCCGCGCCGTATCAACGCGCCCACATTCCGACGGCCGTTCACGCGCCGCTCAGCGACCTCGAGAGCAAGCTCGCTGAGCTGGCGGTCTATCGCCGACCGATCATCGTCTACGATCGCAGCTACGGCGACGACGCGAAGAAGGCGCTCGAGGTGCTGACGGCGAACCGCGTTCCTTCCGCCGCGCTCGAGGGCGGGCTGCTCGCGTGGGAGTCCGAAGGCTTCGACATCGAACGCTCGAACTGAGCCGCGGACGACAGCGACTGTCAGCGGGCTACTTTGTTTTGATGTGCGCGTAATTCGTCGCGGAGCACTCGCCCAGTCGCCGTGTCGCGCGCGGCGATCTGCGTGGGAGTCGCTGCGGCAACCACGCGACCGCCGTGCTTTCCGCCGCCCGGCCCGAGCTCGATGAGCCAGTCGGCAGCGGCCAGCACGTTGGGGTGATGCTCGACGACGAGCACTGAATCGCCGCGGTCCACGAGGCGCTGCAGCACGGCGACCAGCCGCTCGACGTCGCCCACGTGAAGACCCGTCGTCGGCTCGTCGAGGACGTAGAGCGTCCCGCCCCCTCGACCCTGGAGCTCCGTCGCTAGCTTTACCCGCTGCGCTTCGCCGCCGGACAACGTGTGCGAGCCCTGCCCGAGGGCCATGTACCCGAGCCCGAGCGAGCTCAACAGCTCGAGCGCACGCGCCAGCGACGAGACCTGCGAAAACACAGCCTTCGCCTCGTCCACCGTGAGGCCGAGGATCTCACCGGCGTCGTAGCCGTGGAGCTTCACCTCCCGCGTCTCGCGGGAGAAGCGCAGCCCCTCGCACACATCGCAGGGCACAACGACGTCGGGCAGAAAGCTCATCTCGACGTGCTTGACCCCAGCGCCCTCGCACGCCTCGCACCGCCCTCCCCCTTGCGTCGTGCTCGTGTTGAAGCTGAAGCGCGTCGGGCCCCATCCCTTCGCACGCGCAGCTTGCGTGGCGGCGAACATCTTTCGAATCTCGTCCCACAAGCCCACGTACGTCGCAGGGACGCTCCGCGGCGTTCGCCCGATCGGCGATTGATCGATGCGCCTCGCCGCTCGAAGCGCCGAAGCGCCGAGCAGCTTGTCGATCCCGAGCGGCGGCTCGCACTCGAGGCCCAGCTCCTTGCACACCGCGGGAAAGAGCACCTTGTCGACGAGCGTGCTCTTTCCCGAGCCCGACACGCCGGCCACGGCGACGAGCCTTCCGAGCGGGATTTGCACGCGAACGTCGGCGAGGTTGTGCGCAGTGACCCCGCGCAGCTCGAGCCACGACACGCCCTTGTCATCGATCGTCCGTCGGCGCGCGTTTGCGCCAGGGACCACCTCGAGCGCCTTGGCCGTCGGAGAGTTCGGCGACGACAGGACGCGCTCGGTCGGACCCTCTGCAACGACGAGACCTCCGCCGCGACCGCCGCTCGGGCCCATGTCGACGATCCAGTCCGCCGCCCGAATCACAGCCGCGTCGTGCTCGACGACGAGCACGCTCGCGCCGCGGTCCACCAGCTTTCGCATCGCTCGCACGAGCCTGTGCGTGTCGCTCGCGTGAAGCCCGATCGTGGGCTCGTCGAGGACGTAGAGCACCCCCGTAAGGCCCGCGCCGATCTGCGCCGCCAGTCGCAGCCGTTGCATCTCGCCGCCCGACAGCGTGTTCGCGCGCCGATCGAGCGCCAGATAATCGAGCCCGAGCTCGTCGAGCGTTCGCAACCGCGCCTCGAGCTCGGTCATCGGCGCGCGCGCGATCGAGCGACGACGCTCGTCGAGGCTGAGCTCCTTGACCGCCGCGCGGAGCTCGCTCGGGCTCATCCCGACCACTTCGTGATAGCGCCTCGCCCCGAGCCGAACCGCTCGCGGGATCGGCGCGAGCCGCGTGCCCTCGCAGCTCTTGCAGCGACGACCGTTGTCGTCGACGCCCGCGCCCTCGCACTTCTCGCAGCGACCCTGCGCGGTGTTGAACGAGAAGTGCCTCGGGTCGAGCTCCGGAACGCCGCGGCCGCATTTGGGGCATGCTCGCCTCGTCGAGATCACGACAGGGCCGTCTTTGGCAGACTTGCTTGAATTCGTGGGCTCGATGATCGCGTGCCCCTGCGCGAGCGCCGTCGCCCGCTGCAAGAGCGCAACGAGCTTCGAGCGCTCGCCGAGCTTCACGACGCCGAGGTCGTACTGAACGTCGTGGACCTTGCTCTTGGCCAACGGCGGAACGCTCGCGGGCGCGAAGTCCTTTCCGTCCACGCGCACCGAGGCGATCCCCGCGGCGAGCGCGCGCTCCATCGCCTCTTTGTGAAGGCCCTTTCGCGCGCGAACGACCGGAGCGAGCACGCGCACCGAGTGACTCGCGCCGCGCTCCGCGTGCAGGTCCTCGGCGATCACCTCCGGCGCCCGCGCCCCGATCGGCAGATCGCAGGTCGGACAATGCGGCACGCCCACCTTCGCGAAGAGCAGTCGAAGGTAGTGCGCGACCTCGGTGACGGTGGCCACGGTGCTCATCGCGCCGGCGCGCGCCGTGCGTTGCTCCAGCGAAATCGCCGGTGGAATCCCGGCGATCTGATCGACGTCCGCGCGCCCGAGCGACGGCAGGTACTGCCTCGCGTACGGCGAGAGCGTCTCGAGAAAGCGACGCTGCCCCTCGGCGTACACCACGTCGAAGGCCATCGAGCTCTTGCCCGAGCCCGAAGGGCCCGTGAACGCGACGAGCTTCTCCCTGGGAATTTCCAGGCGTCCGACGCGTAGATTGTGCTCACGCGCGCCCACTACGACCACCGAGGTGCGCGTCGCTGGGTCTTCGGCGCGCGTCGTCGAGGGATCGACGGCGACGGCGCTCGCCACGGTGCCCGAGAGCGCTTCTCGCAAAAACGGCGCGAAACGAGAGTGCTCCGAGCGAGCGACGAGCTCGGGCGGACCTTCGGCGACGAGCGCTCCTCCGTCGTGCGCGGCCTCGGGCCCGAGGTCGATCACCCAGTCCGCGCGCGCGGCGACGTGCGGGTCGTGCTCGACGGCGATCACCGTCGCGTCGCGCTGAATCAGCGCGTCGATCGCCTCCAAGACACGATCGACGTCCGCGCGGTGGAGCCCCGCCGTCGGCTCATCGAGCACGACGAGCGTCCCGGGCCCCGCCTCCGAGAGCGACCGCGCGAGCTTCAATCGCTGCGCTTCTCCGCCAGAGAGCATCGAGAGCGGCTGCCCGAGCGGCAGATAGCCGAGCCCGACGTCGACGAGCGGCGTCAGCGCTCGCACCAGCGGTTTGACCAAAGGAAACGCCTCGATCGCGCGCGCCGCGCTCATCGCCAGGACGTCCGCGACGGTGTGTCCCAACCACCGCAGCTCCAAGACCTCGTCGCGAAACCGCTTGCCCTTGCAGTCGGGACACGTGAACGAGACGTCCGCGAGAAACTGCATCTCGACCGTCTCGAAGCCCTCGCCCTGACAAGCCACGCATCGTCCGCCCTCGACGTTGAAGCTGAACGTGCCCGGCGTATAGCCGCGCTCCTTCGCCTCGGGCAGCGCAGCGAACGCCGCACGCACCGCGTCCCACGCGCCTGTGTACGTCGCGGCGTTGCCTCGCGATGTTCTACCGAGCGGCGATTGATCGACGAACGTGACCCAGTTGAGCTGCGAGATTCCGTCCAGTCCGGTGAAGGGCAACGGCGCTGCGTCCCAGGGCGCACCGAGCATCCGCGACGCCGCGGCGACGAGGGTCTCGCTCACGAGGCTCGACTTTCCCGAGCCCGAAACGCCGGTCACGCACGTGAAAACGCCGAGCGGAAACCGCGCGTCTTGCCCCTTGAGGTTGTGCCCCGTCGCGCCCTTCAAGGTCAGCCACGCGTTGGGAGTGCGCCGCGCTCTCTTGCTCGCGCCCGCCGGTCGAAGCGCGCGTCCCGTCGGCGTATCTTTTGCGGCGAGCGCCGCGGGCCGACCGTCGAACACGATCCTTCCGCCCTGCTCGCCGGCGCCAGGCCCGAGCTCGATCACGCGATCCGCGCTCGAGATCACCGTGAGGTCGTGCTCGACCACGACCACGACGTTTCCCAGCCGCGCGAGGCCGCGCGCGACGTGCACGAGCTTCGCTGCGTCCCGCGGGTGAAGTCCCACCGTCGGCTCGTCGAGGACCATCAGCGTCCCGGTGAGCGACGTTCCGAGCGCGGCTGTCAGCGCGACTCGCTGCACCTCGCCGCCCGAGAGCGTGCGCGATGGCCGCTCGAGCGTGAGATATCCCAGCCCAACTTGTTGCAGGTAGCTCAACCGCTGCTGAATCTCTGACAACACGCGGTCCGTCGCCTCGTCGGCGCCCTCGATCTTCGCGAAGCGCTCGCGCAGCGCGCCCACCGGCGTGCGCCCAGCCTCGACGAGCGACAGGTCCGCGACGCGATACCGCTCGACCTCGGGCTTGAGCCTCGATCCGTTGCACTCGCGACACGTCTCGTACTTGCGAAAGCGCGAGAGAAATACGCGGACGTGCATCTTGTACGTCTTGGTCTCGAGCCAGTCGAACCAGCCCTTCACGCCGATCCAATCGCCGTCGCCCTCGAGCACGCGACGTCGCTCTTTTGCGGTGAGCGTCTTCCACGGAGCGCTCGTGTCGATGTCGTTGGCCGCGCAGTACGCTCGGAGCTCTTTGCGTTCGGTGGCTGATTTCGGCCCGGTCCAACAACGGATCGCGCCCCCGTCGATCGAGAGGTTCTCGTCCGGGACCACCTTCGCCCAGTCGAGCTCGATCGTCCTGCCAAAACCCTTGCAGCCCGTGCACGCCCCCAGCGGCGATTGAAAGTTGAAGAGCGCCGGCGCCGGGTCGGCGAAGCTCTTCTTGCAGTGCGCGCACTCGAGGCCGTGCGCGAAGCGCGCCGCGGCGCCGCCGTCCTCGAGGTGAACGCGCGCGCGGCGCCCCTTGATCATCGCCGTGCCGATCGCTTCGGCGACACGAGCGCGAGCGCCTTGCTCGACCACGAGTCGATCGACGAGGACCTCTACCTCGCCTTGCGAGACCGCGACGCTCGGCGCGAGCTCGTCGATGTCGACCGCCTTTCCGTCGACGTACAAGCGACGGTAGCCCTGCTCGACGAGCGACTCGCGAACCCCGAGCCAACGCTCGGGATCCGTCGCGGTGACGGGATATGTCACGACGCCGCGAACGCGGTTTTCTCCGACGCGGTCGAGCACTGCGCGCGTCGCTCCGGTCACGGTTCCTCTCGCGACGACGTTGCCGCAGGTGTCGCAGACGATCGTGGCCGCCCTCGCCCACAGCAGTCGAAGATAATCTTGCAGCTCGGTCATCGTGCCCACGGTCGAGCGCGACGTGCGAACAGGCGCCCCGCGATCGACAGCGATCGCAGCGGGAACAGGGTCGAGCTTCGCCACCGGCGGTCGATCCCGACGCTCGAGAAATTGTCGCGCGTACGCGCTGAACGACTCGACGAAGCGCCGCTGGCCTTCGGCGTAGAGCGTGTCGAGCGCGAGCGAGCTCTTGCCCGCGCCCGAGACGCCCGCAACCACGACGAGCTCGCCGGGCCGAAGCTCGAGATCGACCGACTGAAGGTTGTGTGTGCGCGCGTCGACTAGAACCGTGGACTCCATCGCCTCGACCTGCTGCTCGATCGATGCTCCTGCCGCGCTTTCGGTGCTCGCTATCGCAACCGATCGACACATACGGAACATCCGTTTAGTATTACTGGGCGACTTCGTATAACAGTTCCCGCAGAAGCTCGCGCGCGTTCTTCGGTCAGTCGTGCATCACAACGCTCACCAAAGCCGTACAACGGCGAGAGAGCTCGCCGAGATCCATGCGTTCTTCTGCCTTTGAATCAGCGCTCGCGGTCGCGCTCGTCGCGTGCCTCGCGCCTCGCGGCGCCTTTGCGCAACGGCGTCCGACCGCGATCGACAGAGCGATCAGCCAATGCGACAGCGACGCCCCTCGCGTCTGTGTGCGCGCCATCAACCGCCTCCCCGCGCCCGCGCGAGCGCGGCCCGAGGTGCGGCTGCGATTGCTTCGCGCTCAGTTCGAGGGTGTGTCGCCTGCGCTCGAACCGGATGGCGCCCGCGCGCTCGCCCCTGCTGCGCGCGCCGAGCTCGACCGCGTCTACCGCGCGCTCGTGTCGTTCAGCGAAGCGCAGCGGACCATCGGAGACGCGTGGCTCCTTCGAGGGCGAGCGGAGCTGTCGATCAATCAGCTCGACGCCTCGGCGACGTCGCTCGAGCGTGCCACGCAGCTGCTTCCGCAAGACCCGACGCCCGCCAACGACCTCGCGATGGTCCTCGTCGCGCTTCGTCGCTTGCCTGATGCTGAACGAGCGCTCGTCCGCGCCACCGCGCTCGCACCCAACGACGCCGAACCGTGGTCGAACCTCGGCGCGGTACGGCTGGCGCGAGGCAACGCGCGCGCGGCGGCGGATGCGTTTCGCGAGGCAATTCGCTGTGCACCCACGATGGCGCGGCACGCTTCGGACCTCGGCGCAGCGCTGTTGGCGGCGGGTCAACCCGAGCCCGCCGCGAGGGCGTTTGGTGATGCCGTGCGTCTCGCCCCGGCCGATCCGCTCTTTCGGGCAAACCTCGGGTATGCGCTCGCGCTCGGCAACCGCCTCGACGACGCGCTCGCGGAGCTCCGGCGCGCGACCGAGCTCGGCCCTCGCTCGTCGACGGCGTGGAACAACCTGGCGACGGTCCTCTCTCGCCGCGGTGATCGCGCCGGCGCAGAGACCGCGCTGCGACGCGCGCTCGAGATCGACCCCACCGACAGCCGCGCGCGCGCCAACCTCGAAGCGCTGCTCTCGTCGCGCCCAGCGCAAACAACACCGCGAGACGGCGGGCGCTAGTCGCTCGAATCAGCGCTCGACGCGAACCTCGGGGTCCAGCGATCGCGCGACGCGCTCGACCACCGTGGACCACGCGCGCTCTCCGTCGACCGCGAGCGCGCCGATGGCGAGACCCGAGCGGTTGCCGGAGCTCCAAACGACCCGCGCTTGAACGGCAGCACGTCCCGAGTCGACGTCGACGAGGATGTCCGAAGCACCGACGAGCGGTGACGGAGTGACCAGCAGCGCGCCGCGAGCGCTGACGTCTTCGAGGGTGCCGTAGACCAGCCGCTGCGTGGCCCGTCGGCTCGAGCCTACCAGGGACACGAGCACACGTTCGGTGCACGGAAACCGCGGCGACTCACGGGGAACGGTCGGAACGTCGCCCTTGGCCCATCGGAGCAGAAAACTGAGTCGGTCGCCGTGAGGAGTGAGGACGCGGACGCCCGTTCCCTTCGCGAGCACGCCGGCGGCCTGGACGCGGCGCCACGCGACGACGCCCTCGAGAAACACCCCGCCGAGCAGCCCGTGCGCCGTGACCTGGATCAGAACCGGCGAGCCGATCGAGACGTCGACAAACTCGGGAACGAAGAACGCCCCGTCGCCCACCCCCTGCTGGGAGCTCGACAACGCCGCACGATCGCGGAAGTTCGCTGCAACTCGAATCATCGATTCACTCCTCGGAGCTCTGCGTTCTCGACCTGTCAACCAAACCGAGGCCACGAGCAACCATCGTTCATCTCGTGTTGGGCTCCATTGCCGATTCACGGTCCCTAGTGGCACGATCATCCCGTGCGACGATCGCTGCCTATTGGCCTTTCTCTTTTCACACTTCACGCGTGCCGTGTCTATGACCCGGCGTTGCTCAGCCAAGACTCCACGCGCATCGACGCAGCAGATGTTCGCCCCAGCGATGTGCCAACCGATCTTCCAACTTCGGACGTAGATGCACAGGTCGACGTCATCGCAACGGACGACCGCGGAGATACCGTCGACGTCCCCGACGCCATGGTGCCCGGCTGTCCGGGCGTCCTCGCGCGCCGAGAGGCCTGCATCGAGAGCGTATTCGGCGACAGTTATTCAGCATCGACGCCTGAGCTCGTCGCGCCAGACGCGCTGGTAATCCAAAGCGAATCTCCGCTCGTCGCATACGTCGGCGACTCGGCGACCGGGCGAATCTTCGAGGTCCGCGAGGCGCCAGGAGGCCTACGCACTTCGTTGGTCGCAGGAGTCGCAGTCTCGGGTTCGCTCGGCGCGGCTGGGGTCGCGACGACCCGTCCCCTCGGCGCGATCTCCGGCCTCTCGTTGCAAGCAGGTGGCGGAGCGACCCTCCTCGGCGCCGATCCACGCAACCACGTCGCGTTTCGGGTCGACGTCCGACAGGACATGCCTGCGATGTCCATGATCGAGCGCATTCCCCTCACGATGACGCTTCCGACGTCGGGCCCGTTCGACATCGAGCAGGCGTACGGATCCTTCGCGTTCACCGCGAACAACGCGATGTACCTCGCGGGCGCCGCGTCTCCCACTTTGCTCGCAGGCGTGCCGTGCACTCAACCCTCGGGCTGCGAGGGGTTCAACGCAGCACCCGCGCTGCCACCCGCGTCGGTCTTCGCGACGCCCACCGCGCTCGAGGTCAATCGAAGCACTTCGCCGGCGACCACGTTCGTCGCAGACTCCAACAACTGCCGCATCCGTCGGTTCACCAGCGCGACGAGCAACGTCGATGTCGTCGCCGGCAATGGTTGCTCTTCGGTGGGCACCGTGCACGACGGCTCTGGTCCCCCCGTCACTGCGGCAACCGTGCGGCTCGGCCCCATCGGCTCGATGGGGCTCGCTCGCAATCGGTTCCTGTATTTCGCCGACGCCAACGCGCGCTGCTCGGTGTTCTTGGTGGACCTCGGGATCCCGACGCCGACCGTCCGACTCGTGGCCGGACACGGCGCGCTCTGCGGACAGAACGCGCGCACTGGTGGGGACTACCGCCTCGGTCGCCTCGGCGGCGTCGCCGTGGGCCCTGTCACCCAGGCGGCGTACTTCATCGACTCGCAGAACCGATTGCTCTACCGCGCAGACGTCTCTCCGACGGGAGTTCCCGGCTCGGTCGTCGCAGTCGGAGTCCTCGGTCCCCGACGCGGAAGCGAGCTGCTCGCCAACTTCCGCACCGGCGGCATCCGCGGGCTCGCGGTGGTTGGACCGATGGGAGCGACCGCGACGCTGCCGGAGCTCGTCTTCAGCGCCCCGTTCGAATCTCGAGTGTTCGGGCTGCGCGATCGCGCGACCCGCGTCCTCGCAGGAGCCGGATCGGACCCGCCCACCGCTGCGATCGCCGCGGTGCAAATGGAGCCCGCAGTCGTCGACGCCGTGGTCGCGCTGCCCACGCCCGTCTCGCGCACCGACGCGCTGTTCGCAGTGCGCGATCGGCACGTCGTGCTCCGCGCAAGCACCGCGGACTCGATCAGCCTCGCGGCCGGTCAGTACAACGTCCGCGGCAACACTGGCGCCGCGGGAATGATCGACACGATGCGCCTCGATGACCCGTCGGCGCTCGCGTTGGCCAACGCCAACACTGCATACGTCGCCTCGCGCAGGAGCAACGGCCGATACCTCGTCTACCTGCTCAACTTCTCGGCTCGCACGTACTCGACGCTCGTCGGCCCCGCGCCGACGGACACGAGCGAAGGCGACGCGCCGATGGGCGGCGCGGCCGTTTCGGCGTCACGACTTCGACTCGTCGAGGTGTCCTCGATCGCCTACAACACGGCGCGCGACGAGATCTACGTCGCGGACCCCAATCAGCACGTCGTGTTTCGCGTTGCCCGCGGCGCCATGGCGCTCGAGGCGACGGTGCTCGCCGGCAACTACACGAGCAACGGGACCGCGGTCGAAGACGACATGCGCGTGGACGGTCAGCCCGCGACGAACGTTCCTCTCGTTCAACCGATGTCCCTCACGCTCGACGCGACGGGCAACACGCTGTACGTCGCCGACGCGGGAACACACCGCGTTTACTCGGTCGACTTGAGCGCGATGACGCCGACGATTCGACGCGTGGCCGGCTCTGGCCCCGCGCAGCCGTCGGTTCCAGAGACCCTCGGCGACAACGGCGCCGCGCGATCGGCGCGGCTCTCCGAGCCCTCGGCGCTCGCCTACGTCCCCGGCACGGCCAGCGTGGGTCCCTCGCTCATCATCGGCGAGAACGGCTCGGGTCGGCTCCGCGTCGTGCGCTTTCCGCGCTGACGCTCAATTGACCCCGCGCGAGAGCACCAGAGAGGGGTCGGTGCTCGCCGCGCGCCGCGCCGGCAACAGCGCGCTCAGCGCGCACGCGAGGACGCCGAACGCACAGGAAATCAAAACGTCCCTGGGCGTCCAGACGAACCAGTTGTCCGGCTTGAACGGAAACGCTGGCAGCTTCGCCGCGAGCAGTCGGTTCCAACCCACGCCGAGCGCTCGGGCCCCGAGCGCTCCGATACCAGACGCGATAAGCCCGACGACCAACGCCTCAGCGATGACCAGCAAGAACACGTCCGCGCGCCGCGCGCCGCACACGCGCAAGAGAGCGATCTCGCCCTCGCGCTCGCGCACCCGCGCGCCGAGCGCGTGCGCGATCGACAGTGCAGCAAGCAAGACGATCACCGCGCTCGTCAGAGACAACACCGCGGTGATGACCGAGACCAAGAGCCCCATCTGCTCGGCGCCCGAGGTCCGCACCTCCAGGCCGAGCTCGCGGACCTTCTGCGTGATCGTCGTGGTGTGCTCGGGGTGAGACACCACGATGATCAAGCTCGTGTACTGCTCGGCCGCGGCCGCGCCCGCGTACTCCGCGTTGAGCCTGCGCGCGACCGAGAGCGGAACGGTGATTCCCAGGTCGATCGCGCGCGGCGTGACCCCGACGATCCGCGCGTAGACCCTCCGCTGCGTTCCGCGCTGCGCGAAGCCGAGCCCCGCGCGGCCGAGGTCCCACTCGAGCTCGATCCCTCGCGCGTGCTGCGCCAGCGACCTCGCGACCGGCGGAAGCCCGTGCGCCGGCGCGATCGCGCCGTCGAACACCTCTAACAAGTATGGGCTGACGAGCGCAGGAATCGGCACAACGCAGCGCCCTGGCAAGACGCTCGCGCCGTTGGGCGCGATCTCCGTCGAACACTTCTCGCCGTCAGGACACTCGTCGTGCCGTCGACACTCGCGGCCAGAACCTTGATTCTGTGTGTCCTCGAAGCGGACCCCCGGCGCAAGCTCGCCCCGGACCAACGCCGGATCGATCCCGTCTGCCACGAGTTCTCCAGCGCCGATCATGCGACCGAACACCTCCTGCCCTCCTCGCCCCGAGTGCGGAAACAAGAGCCGAAGCTTCGGATACACCGCGCGCACGCCCTCCGTTCGCGCGAGCGTGTCGACCGAGGACTGAGGGATCCCTTCGGCTCTCGCTCCGAGCAGCGCGGCGAGTGCGCCGACGCTCTGGTCCCGCGGCACCACCTCGATGCGATCGATCGGAAAGATCCGACCGAGCACCACCGATCGCATTCCAGCGCCCAGCGCGAGAAAGAACACCAGCGCCGCGATGCCCACGCTGATCCCGATCGCGGCGAGGATGAACGACCCGCTCGCTCGGCGGAGGTCTCTCGCGAGGATCGTTACGAACGCGCCCGGTCTCACGCGCGCACCTCGCGGCGCTCGTCGCGCGCGACCTTTCCGTCGCCGAGCGTCACCACGCGCCCGGCCATGTTCGCCACCCGCTCATCGTGCGTGACGACGACGAACGCCGCGCGGGTCTCCTCGTGGATCTTGCGAAACAGCTCGAGCACCGCCGCGCCCGTCTCGTTGTCGAGCGCGCCCGTCGGCTCGTCGCACAACAGGAGCGGCGGCGAAGAAAACAGCGCGCGCGCGACGGCCACTCGTTGTCTCTGTCCGCCCGACAGCTCGACGGGCTTTCGATGCTCGAAGCCCTCGAGCCCCACCTTCGCGAGCACTTCGCGCGCCCGCGCCGCGGCGCCATCGACCCGCTCGCCAAACAGCGAGGGCAAGCTCACGTTGGCCTGGACGGTCCAGTCGGGCACCAGGTGATACATCTGAAAGACCATCCCGACGGTGCTCCGTCGAAGCTCGGTTCGCGCGCGATCGCTCAGCGAGCGAAGGTCTCGTCCCCGCAGCTTCGCGCTGCCGCGATAGCGGGTGTCGAGGCCTGCAGCGATGTTGAGCAACGTGCTCTTGCCCGAGCCCGAAGGGCCGAACACCGCGACGAACTCGCCTTCTTCCACAGTGAGATCGACGCCGCGCAGCACAGCGACTTCGTCTCGGGGACCGAAACGCTTTTCGATCTCCTTGAATTCGAGCAACGCCATGGTCGCGCCAATCGCCGGTCAGCGCGCGACCGCGCCGAGGGCGCCGCCCGCGAAGAGCAAGATCGTCCGGAGGTCCTCGTCGCGGAAGCGAAGCTGCGCCCCGAGAAACACGTCCGTGCGCTGAGGGTTGAGCACGTCGTCGACGCCCGCCAGAATGTAGACCCGCTGCAACAGCGCGTAGGCTCCCATGAGGCGAAGCCGCGGCAGCTGGCTCGTCGAGAAGTCGAAGACGTCCGAGCGAAACTCGAGGCGATCGCGCATGGCGTTGAGGTCCATACCGACGCCGCCGGTGGACTCGAGGATGCCGAACCGAAACGTCGCAGGCCCGAGTCGGCGCGCGAACTGCAACGTGAACCGCAGGCCGCGTCCGGTCGTCTCCGTCGTCTCGCGCCACATCGCCGGATCGGCCGGGTTGGTGCTGGTGCGAATGACCGATCGACGGTCGATCAATCCGCGCGGATCGTCGACGATCTGAAAGAGAATGTGCCGATCCTCGCGAGGTTGAAGCCGAAACTCGAGGTAGCTCTTCAGGCCGTTGGCCACGAAGTTGTACTCGGTTCGAAGGCCCACGATCGTCTGGAGCCGGCCGATCGGCGCGACAAGATCGTTGACGCCCTCGGCGACGCCCTCGACTTCGTTGACGAGGTGATCGTCGCGAAGCAGTCGTCCTACGGTTCCTTCGCCGCGGTCGACGCCGGCGGTGATGCTGTTGACGTGCCCGAGCGCCTCGCGCAGATCGCGCGACGCGGCGTTGGCGTTGCGCACGGTCTCTTGCACGTTGCGGACGGTGTCGTTGATGTTGGGCTGGTTCTCCGCGAGGATGTCATCGACCCGTCGCGAGGCCCGCTCGAGGTTGGCGAGCAGCCGCTGAACACGCGGATCGGCCTCGGTCGTGATGTGGTCGACGTTGCGGATCGTGTGGGTGATCGCCTCGCTGTTGGCGTGGACGAGGCGGTTGATCTCTTGCGTGGTCTCGGTGAGGTTTCGCAGCGCTTCCGCGAGCTGCCTGCGACCTTCATCGTTGCCGAACACGTCGCCGACGCGATCGGTTACGTCTCGCACCCGGCGCGTGATCGCGGCGACGTTCTGGATGATGTCATCCGTGGTCGAGCCCTCTTGCAGCACCCGAACGCGATCGCCGTCGACGATGCGACGAGACCCTGCGCTTCCTGGCGCTAGCACGAGCAAGAACTCGCCGAGCAGCGAGCTGGCCTTTCGAGAGACCGTCGCGTCGTCCCAGAGCTCGACTTCGCGGTTGATGACCATATCGACGCGGGCCATCCCGTTCTGCAAACGAATGCCGTCGATGCGTCCGACAGGGATGCCCGCCATCGTGACTCGCGACCGAGGGACGAGCCCCGAAGCGTCTCGAAAGATCGCGTACACACGATATCCGCCAGCGCCCGAGCCTCGTTGGACGATCGCTCGATACAAGACGACGCTGCCGATGATCGCGACGATCATCAGCAGTCCGACTTTGAAAGCGCTCGAAAGATTACGCATTCCGCTGACTCACTCTACCGCGTCGCCGCGTTTCGCAGCAGCGTGATCCGCACTTCTCCGACCGGCGCGCGCGGAGGCGGCGCGGGACGACGGCCAGCGCCCGGCTGGGGGGCGGTCGGCGGTTGGGGGAGAATTGGACGAACTTCAACGAGCGCCCGCGTCACGCCGTTTGCGATCAGCACGTCCGCGACGAGCTGCGCGAGGCGCTGCGCTTCGCGTCCCTCGCGGTCGCGCGCGTCGGCCACGACACCGACGGTCACTCGAGCCAGCTCGGCGCCGAGACCGCGCAATCGCTGGGAAGCCTGCGTAAACAACGCGGTCTCCGCCGGCCTCAGCGCTCGAGCGCGGGGCGCGAGCCGAACGACGTTGCCGAAGAGGACGGCTCCGCGTCCGACGGTGACCGCCTCTTCGCCCGCGTCGGGACAACCGTCGGCATCATCGACGCCGTTGATCGTCTCCGCTTGCGGGCACGAGTCGGTCTCGTTGGGAACGCCATCGTGATCGACGTCCGGATCTGGGCAGCCGCGTCGAAAGCGATCGGGGTTGTCGCCTGCCGGGTCGCTCGCGCACTGATCGACGGAGTCGCCGACGCCGTCGCGGTCGCGATCGGGCAGCGGGCAGCCGCGCCGCGCTGGGTCCGCGCGTTGACCGACGGGCTCTTCGGGGCACTGATCATCGACGTCGAGCACCTCGTCGCCGTCGCGATCGCGAATCGGGCAGCCGCGATTGTCGGGGTCCGGGCGCGGTCCCGCTGCTTCGTCGGCGCAACGATCATCCGCGTCGAGGACGCCGTCTCCGTCGTTGTCGGGCTCGGGGCAGCCGTCCTCGTCGCGAAAGTTGTCCGCGTCTTCGGGCTGATTCGGGCACCGATCCCGCTCGTCAGGAATGCGATCTTGATCGTTGTCGGGGTCGGGACAACCGTCGTTGTCCTCGAAGCTGTCGCGGTCTTCGGGCTGACTCGGGCATCGGTCGTCCGACTCGCGAACGCCATCGCTGTCGTCGTCGAGCGCGCGAGGAGTAAACGCGATGCCGAGCAATCCGCGGACGATTGGGACGCCCGCCGCTGCGGTCAGGGGCGCCCCTACGCCTGCGGTGACTTCGACGTCTCGACCGCGATCGACGGCGTAGCGAGCGCCAACGAAGAGCTCGCCGGCGGTCGTCGCCGTCGACGAGTCTCCGCACGGCGGGACGAGGCACGCGTTGACCTGCGGCCGGCCCTCGATCGGAACAAGGAACTGCGAGTCCACCGCGACCGAGAGCCTCGGGAGCGGCGAAGGCCGATACGAAACGCCCAACGACCCGAGAAGCTGCGGGGGAAAGTACGCGCCTGCCCACGAGCGCGACTCGAACCCGAGCCGCGCGCCGACGTTTGCGGTGATGGTCAGCCCCGCGAAGCGCACGTCTGCGACGACGACCGGCTGGAGCACGACGGTCGCGTTGCTCTGAAAGCGATCGTCGCCGGACGGAAAGGTGACTCCGACGTCACCGCGCAGCGCGAAACCGCTGGCGTTGGTGCGACGCGCGCGCTTGACGATCTGCACGGCGACGTCGATGCGCGGGTCGCGCAGGGCGATCAACGAGAGCTCGTCGCCGATGCCGCCTCCGGTGATGGGACGGATTCCGGCGCCGGTCTGCGCGACGACCATGGGCAGCGCAGCCATGATCTGGACCCGGTCGAAGAGGCCGAACGCCCAGAGAAAATCCACGGTGTACGCGTGGTCGATCGCCGCGATGGCGTCCATCGGCGCGGCCATCGGCCGGTACACGAGCGGCCGATAGCTGTAATTGCTCAGGACGGTGAAGCCGAAGTTCAGGTGCGGCTGCACCTCAGCGCTGCGAAGCGCGACCCCCTGCTGCGGTCCGGCCGCGGGCCAGAACGTCTGCACGTCGATGTTGGGCTCTCGCGTCTGCGCGGACGCAGCGGACGCAGAGACAACGGCCGCTGTGGCGAGCGCGGAGGCGACAACGTTGCGAGCAATCATTGCAGTGGATCCTCTGTCTTTTCAGCGGCCGTTGTACAGAGCATCCGAGCGCACCGTCGCCTCGAACGCCGCCGAGCCCGAACGTTGGATCGCGAGGGTGACGTCGGACATCATGACGCGATCGAGGGCCTGGCGAACCTCGAGCTCGGACAGCCGCGAGACGTCTGTTCCGTTCACGCGAAGGATGCGATCGCCGACACGGAGCCCTGCGCTCGCCGCGGGGCTCGCCTCGGACACTTCGACGAGCACCGCGTAGTCGATGCGGTACTCGAAGGTCACGCCCATTCCCAGTCGCGCGCGGGGCGGACGAGACGAGAGAAACACCGTCGCCCCGCCTTCGAGACGAAGTTGCCACCGGCCCGCATCGCGAGCCTCGCTCGGAACGCCTCCCCTGAGCTCGACCATCCCGACGAAGTCCGACGGCGCGAGGGCGCCATCATCGTCGCGCAGCTCGACGCGAAGGGTGTCCTCGGGTCGGACGAACAGCTCGATCGCGTCCGCGGCGCTGTCCCACGAAGGCGCGAAGTTGTTCTCGATGGTCCTCGAGCGAAAGACCTCTTGGCCGTTGCGAATGAAGACCACGTAGAGATCCGGTCTTCCGTCGCCGTCCCAGGGTCGACCGTCCCGCGTGAGCTGCGGGCATTCGGCGGACGCGACGCCGAGGTGGTGCAGCGTATCGGGCGGCGGCGAGAGGCCGCCGGACTCGAGCATCGCTGGCGGAATCTCTCGCGAAGCGGTCGTGTGCCGCGGAAAGATCGCGGCGCACCCGGCACCGATTCCGAGCGACGAGAGAGCGAGGATCGGCAGCAAAGAACGGCGCATCGAGCCGAAAGACCGAGAAGCTGAATTCGACTGCACGACGACGCTATACAGCACTCGACGGTCGCTGTGCATCAGCGGCGTGATCGGTCACCGGTCACGCAAAACCAAGCCGAACCTGCAGGATGTGCGCGGGGCGAAGTCTCGTCGCCCAGCGACGTCGACGCACGATTGTATGAGAACGCCGGAAGCGAGCCCCCAAACCCTATTCGAAGCGAGAGGCCGGTGACCGGGAGGGGACCGACATCGCACATCACACGAAATCAACGGTGCACTCCATGCTCGTCTCGACACGCTCGCTGTTTCTTCCATCGATCACCGCTCTTCTGGCGCTCGCCTCGGGTTGCGCCAACATCGATGGCGTCCCCTCGACCATGCAGCCAGAGCCGAACGACACGGTTCGCCGCGCGCAGACGATGGCCTCCCTCGGCCGACACACGATCACCGACCGACCCGAAAATCGCCCCTCTGTCGTGAGCCGATCGGTCCGCCTGTACAACCGACGCTCTCCGACGAGCTTCTCGGTGCTCGTGGAGCTGCCGCCCGAGTTCACCGAGGGCCTCGTCGTCGCCTACAACGCAGAGGGACAGATGCTCGCGCGACGATTGTTTCAGGGCCCGGTGCGCCGCGAGACCTGGAGCATCGAACCTCGCGACCCGAGCCATGCGGTCTCACATTTCGAGGCCACGTTGTATCCGCGAGACGTAAGCGTTCTGCCCGTGGTCGGGCGCGTGCTCGCGACCGATCGCCCGGCGGTGGCGGTCGGCGAGCCCTGCGACCCGTCAGGCGTCGCGAACCTCTGCGCAGGCGCGAGCGCCTGTCCAACGTCCCGGGATCCGCGCTGCGTCGCGCTCGATCCCCCCGCGATCGAATCGAGCGAGGTGTGGACCAACGGTCTCAGGCTCCTCGGTCGTGCGACCCTGCGCGCACCTGCGCCCGGCATGGCGATCGAGTGGCGTCTGGTCGATCCGGGCGAAGCGGCCGCCGAATGGCGGACCGACGGTCTCGGGCAGCGCAACGATTCGAACGGCGGCCTCGGCATTACGCTCGACGTCTCCTTGGCCGGGTCGAGCGCGGCGAGCGTCGAGTGGCGCACGATCGTCCGCGCGAACGATCGCGGTCCGACCGCGGACGTCACGAGCACGACCACCGAGAGCCCCATCCAGCGGGTGAGCCTCGGCGGCGTGGGTAGCCCGTGCCTGCAGAACGGCGCGAGCGTCTGTGATACGGGGCTTCGTTGCGTCGCCGACGCGGTGGGCGCGTTTGCGTGTCGCGCGGTGCCGCAGCGCTGCTCGTGGCAGCTCACGCAGTTCGGTGAGCTCCCCGTGCCCGCCCCCGGCGCGACCGTCGCGCTCGCGATTCGCCCCATTGGAAACGGCATCGCCTGCGTGACCTCCTGCGGCGCGACGGGCCGCGGCGCAAACGTCCCGACCGCGTGGCGCTTCATCGCGCCGAGCGACGGGAGTTACGCGTTTCGCTGGACGCCCGCCGCCGGATCGACGTTTGGCCAGGTCGCTCTCCGACACAACTGCCAGGCATACCAGGAGGACCCGCAGGAGAGCTGCCTGCCGACTTCGGGTCCCGACGCCGGGCTCACGCGAAGGATGTTTCGCGCGGGCGAAGAGATCCTCGTCATGCCGCACCAGAACGCAGGCGCTGGGACGATCTCGATCACCGCGGAGTGACTCGAGCTGCCGCGCTCAGCGTGGCGCGAGCGCGTCGGCGACGTGATCCCACGTCTCTCGCTCGAACAGCACGGCGAGGTGCCCGACGCCGTGCACGCGAACGTTGCGGGCGCCTTCGAGGTGCGCGCTGTCCGCGGCAGACACGAGCGTGTCGTGCGTCGCGATCACGCACGTCACATCTGTCTGCGCCAGCCGCGGTCTCGTGGCTTCGAGCAACGCGAGCGTCGAGGAACCGGGCGCGAGCTCGTCGACCAGCGGCAGCGCGCGAAACGCGCTCGCTCTCGGCACACCGCGGTGCGGCGTCGCGATGCAGACGAGGCGCTCGACCGGGCGTCCGAGCACCTGGCGGTAGTACCGAGCGACGAGCCCGCCGAGCGAGTGGCCGACGATTCGAACCGGCCCGTCGCCGCGCTGGGCGCTTCGGATGATCGCGTCGAGCTTTCGCGCGTGGTCGGCGAGCGAACCCGTGGGCGCAAACGTGAAGTGCACCTGTCGACGCGCGACGCCCTGCGCTCCGAGGTACTCGCCGAGCGGCCGAAGCACGCCGCCCGTCGCGAGATAGCCGTGGACGAACACCGTGAGGGCGTCGCCAGGGGTACGATCGCCGTACTCGACGACATCCGTCGAAACCGCGGGCATGAGCGGAACGTGCCGCGCGAGCGCGAACAGCTCACGGAGCTTGCTGCCCCGATGTGCCTTTTGTGCGCTGCCTCGGTGATCGTCGCTCATTCAGCGGTCTCGACATCCTAGCACTGACCCGCGGTCACTGCCCTTTGCTACAGCCCGACGACGGCGGCTCGCTGCGCGCGCGCTGCACGTCCGACTCGAGCTGGGCCATGTCGAGCGCGACCTGCCGCATCGACCGCAACGTTCGCGACAGCGACTCGGCGTTTTGCTCGGCGAGCGCGTCGGCGAGCGCCGTCGTCGTCTCGGCGCGACGCGCAGTGAGCTGACACATCGTCGTTCGTAGCGTCCTGGCCCTGGGGTGCTCGACGCGCGTCGCGCCGGCGCGTTCGGCGTTCGCGCGGGCGCGCGGAACGACCTGGTCGCGGAGATTGCGCGCCGCGGACTGATGATCGCGTTCGCCGAGGTCCATCGCTTCATTGAGGAGCGTCACGAGGTTGGAGTCTTCTTCGAGGATGCTCTCGAACGATTGAACGTCGGGGCGGCCCTGGCCGCGACATCCCACCGCCACAGCGATCACGGCCACCGCAGCGAAAATCGCGCTACGCCGCGCGAAGCGACTCGGCGAAGCGGGCGAGCGTGGCTCGATCGAGGGGGTCGACGCCGACGAATCGGAGCGCCATCCGCCCGGCGTCGGTCCACACGGGACGGGCCCAGAGCCACATGCGGGCTCCGCCAAAACGCGCCGGAAGCGAAAGTTCGAGCGGGTAGAGGTCACGCTTTACCTCGGGTTCGAGTACGCGCTCGAGCAGACAGCCGAGCGGGCTGATCTCGATGAGCCTGGCGACGTGCGGCAGACCATCGATGAACTTGTTGACGAACAGGTCGGCTCGGCGTCGTACGGCACGGCGGCGTTCACGTTCCATGCTTTCATAGCTCCGATTGCGGGCAAGCACTCGCGCTCGCTCTGCCTCCTTTGCAAAGACCAACGCGGCCCGGCAACTTCGTGACACACTCTGGTGTTCTGTCGTCTCGCGGAGTTGCGCAGAGAGTCCGACATGCTCTCTGTGCCTCGGCGGTCTCGAATTGCTCATCGATAGCAGCGTCACGGTCGTGTTCGCTTGACGCTGAAATGCGCGCGACGATAACGTCGCAACCCTCAACCGGAGCGGAGAAATGGCCGAGGAGAAGAAGCCGAACCTCAAAGATCGTCTGAAGAAAACCCAGGTCGGCATGCAGAATCCCGCTGCGGGTGCAGCGGCTCCGGCGCCAGGCGCCCCTGTCGCGCCCCCGGGCGCAGACCTCGTCGCTCCGCCAGTCGCAGCACCAGGAGGCGGTGGTTTTCCAGCGCCTTCGATGCCAGCGATCCCTGGGATCCCTGGGCTTGGAGGCGATGTCGCGCCTCCGCCCTTCGTCGCTGAACAGCAGGCTGCACAAGCCGCTGCAGCCAAAGCCGCAGCGCGCGCGAAAGCCGCTGCAGATGACCCCTTCGGCACCTCCACCGCTGCGCCTGGACCTCAAGAGGTCCGGATCGTCGTGGACGAGCGTCCCGTGGACGACAAAGAGGTCGGTCGCAGCAGGACCGGTCTCATCGCTGGCATCGCCGCATCGCTCGTCCTGGGCCTCGGCCTCGGATACGTGTTCGGCACGCAGAGCGAAGTCAGCTCTCAGGGCCGACAGACGCTCTCGGCGCTCAACGGCGTCCGCGAGAAGGCGCAAAACGCCGGCAACCAGCTCGCGACGGTCAAGACCAAGATCGAGCACGCGTGCGAGCGCGCCAACGTCGCGGCGAGCGAAGAGCCGCAGGGCGCTCCGCAACAAGCCGCCGCACATCCGCCAGAGATCGACATGGATCTCGTCACCTGGTTTCGCCAGGAAGGCGGCGAGAACGCCCCGTTCGGTCCCGACGTCTTCGCTGCACGCATGGGACGCCTCGATCCCGCGGTCTCTCAAAAGATCGCTGCGGTGCACGTCATGTTCACCCAGCTGTGGAACGACCTCCGCGCGCACGAGCGCGCCACCGGCAACGGTGACTCGGTTCGTGAGTCGCTTCGCGCGGCCGCGGACAACAGCGCGATGACCTTGAAGCTCGGCATGATCTTCAAGCAGGCCCAGGCCAACGCGTGGGTCGGCGTGGTCACCCTCGCGCAAAACGTCGATCTGCGCACGGGAGCGGTCACGCTCGCGGCGCTCAACGGCATTCCAGAACCGACGCGACCGCGCGCGATCTTCACCGGGCTTCAACCGCTGACGACCGCCGCGCTGCCCAACACGTTCGTGAGCGTCAACGTCGCCGACGGGCTCGGCCCGGCGCTGCAGCGTTCGTCCGCGATGTCGTGGCTGCAATACCGCGATCGACTGCGCGGACTGCGCACCCTCGTGAACCAGCTCGATCAGGCCCAACAGGGTCTGATGGGCAAGCTTAGCGGCCGACGCTGATCGGTGTGCGCAGCGGCTGGGGGCCGCGCGCACGATCGAGCGAACCGACGCGAAGGGGCGCTACGCGAGCAGAACGCGCATCAGGCCCTCGACGCGCTGCAACGCGAATTTCTCCGCGGGGCCGAGCAGGGCGACCTGGTCCTTCATCTTCGCGACGTAGTTCTTGAACGACGGCGTCACGGGATATCGAATCTTTCGCGCGAGCAAGTAGAGCTCATCGACCGTCGCCGCGGGCGGGACCTTCGAGAGCGCCGCGTGCGCGTTGAAGACCCAGTCGACCCACTGGCTCTTTCCCGTCTCGGACGCGAGGCGAAGCGCGAATCGCGTCGCATCAGGAAGCGCGCCGTTGTCCCGCTTGCCCGCTTCGAAGCCCGCGAGCATATCGGTGAGGAGGTTGGACAAGATTCGCTCTGCGTCGTCGATGCGATTCATCGCGAACGCCTTCTCGACGACGCCGCCGAGGAGCGCGAGCGGCGTGCCCGCTTCGCCGAGCTCGCTCGTCATGGTCACCGCGACGCGCCGAACGTCGCGCGGGTTGTCCGCCTCGCCCACAACGACGGTGAACACCTGGCTGCCGATGGTCACGACGTCGTCGATCGTGAGCTCTTTGACGCCCGAGAGCTTGTTGTCATTGACCTTGACGCCGTTGCGCGAGCCGAGGTCTTCGACGACCAGCTTGCCGCCGCTCCTCCGAAACGCCGCATGACGACGGGACACGAGCGGATCCTCGAGGGCGAGCTGACAGTCGCGGCTGCGGCCGACGACGAACTCACCGCTCGCCGGCACGTCCAACAGCTGACTGAGATATCGCAGGCGAAACTCGGTCACCGCGTCATCCCTCTCCGCCGCTCCTTGGAGCGAGACTCTCCAGCGCGGAAACGACAACGGCCTCTGAAGCGCCCAGCGGTTGCTCGCGAAGCGCTCGGGTGAGGCCGACGATCAACCCCCGACTCTCTGCGTTCGCCGCCGCCGCCGCAGCGAAGGCAGCCTGCAACGAACCGTTGGGAACAGCACGGACCGTCGCGTGCGTGTCGGTGACCCAACGAACCCATTGCGGGTCGCGCTCGCTCGCCGCCAACCGCAGCGCGTACTCGCTGATCTGGGTCAACGCGCGCACGTCGACTTGCGAGTCGTGCCGGACGCGATCGGAGAACTCCTCGGCCGCGCGGGTGAGCATCCTCGCTGCTTCTTGTGTCTTTCCTGCAGCGATCGCGCGCTCGAGCACTTCGCCGACGAGCTCGAGCACCCACGCTCGCCGTGGCTCGAAGACGACGCCCGACATCGTGTCCTCGTCCTTCGTCGCGGGCGATGCGCAGTGCGGACAGACCTCCGCTCCTTCGGCGTACGGACTGCCGCAGTGCGCGCACAACCGCATCGCTCCAGTGGCGCGCGTCTGTCGCTTCTCGACGCTCATCTCGAAGAAGACCAGCTCCTGCGCGCCGATGCGAATGCGGTCGGCGTCCTTGAGTTCGACAGGGTCCTTCACGGGGCGTCCGTTGAGCCGCGAGCCGTTGCGGCTGCTCAGATCCACGAGCGTGCAGCGCGCTTCGTAGACCACGATCTTCGCGTGTTGCCGTGAAATAAGGGGGTCCTCGATCGTGATGTGACAATCAGGGCTGCGGCCGATCACCACCTCTCCGACCGGGAGATCGAACTCTTGCAAGAGAAACCGCAGTCGAAATCGAGACACGCCGACGGTTATGCTAGGTCGCGCGGCACGAGCGAGTCAACGAACCATCGCGACTCCGTGGCCTTGTGGTACGGTTGACGCGCATGATGAACGAGCAGCGGAGCACGGCGATCGATCCGCGCATCGTGGTCAGTGACGTTCTTGCGCCGTTGATCGAGCGGGACGGCGGCACGATCGAGTTCGTCCGTGTCGACGGCGCAACTGCCATCGTGCGCCTCGGCGGCGCTTGCAACGGTTGCCCTGGTCGAACAATGACCATCGCGCAGGTGATCCTCCCGGCGCTTCGCCGAGCCAACGGCGCGATCGAGCGCGTCGACTGCGAACCGTCCCCCTGACGAATCGCGTCGATCGCCCCCCCACCCGCGACCGGAAAGGTCAGAGGCCGCGCAAACCGCCGAGCCCGTCGCCTGGGTTCGAGCTTCCGCTGTTCGACCCAGAGTTGAGGCTCGAGCCAGTGCTCGTCGGGGTGCTCGACCCCGAGTTGGGTCGCGCCGAAGCTGCGGCGCCCGCATCCGCCGACTGAACGCGACGAATCTTGCCCGTCACGCGATCGACGATGTCGGTGTTGTTGTCGGTGTCGACGTTGCCCATCACGGTTTCTTGCGGCAACGAGCCCGGGGTCCCGTTGTCGACCTTCGCGGGCATGTTGCGGCGAAGCTCGCTGAGCCTCGCCAGGACGCTCTTGTCCTCGTACACGAGGCAAAACGCTCCGTAGAACGTCGAGTGGTCGATCACGCGAAGCCGCGTCGCGGGGTTCTGCCAGAACACCGCTTCGATTCGATCCGCCTGGTCTGTTCGCATCCGGCGCAGGCCGGGCGCGCCGAAGAGGCCGTCGAGGCTCGTGACGAACGTGCTGAAGTCCACCTGTGCGCCGCGGGGCACGCTGCGGGCTTGAAAGCGCTTCCAGAGCCGATCATTGAAGAAGAAGAAGAACTCGCGCACGCCCGTCCGAGTGTCCTCGTAGACGAGCATGCTCTCGTTGTTGTTATGCGTGTACTCGCTGCCGACGAAGCTCGTGTCCCAGCGCCGCTGGGGCGGGGTGCCGTTGAGCAACAGGTAGCTTCGGCGGAAGCTCGCGATGACGGCGTCGCGTTGCTGCATGAGCCGGTCCTGCTCGACCTGCCCCTTGTTCTTGAGCAGCGGCAGGTATTCGGCCGCCAAACGCCGCCGATACGTCTCGATGACCTGATCGTGGGTCCAGCCCCACTGAATCACGCCGAGCTCCGCAGCGATCTGCTCGCTGTTGGGCGGCTCGGTCGGCTGCGCTGCAGCCTGGTTGGTCCGACCACGACCACGACCCCTGCGCTGCGCTTCGGCTGACAGGGCGAAGACCCCGACCGTGAACAGCACGAACGAAACCTGGATGAACCTGCGCATCGTCCTGACCTCTCTTGGACTCTTACCGCTGCGGCCGGTGGACCCTGTCGCCGCAGCGTGCGACGGTTTATACCGCATCGCGCGTAGTGGACGGACTACTCGCGTGTTGCATTCAGCGGCACGTCACGACCGCCCCCGAAGATCCTTCGCCCCACACGCGATATCCTACACACCATGGCAACGAAATTCCTCGCTCGTCGCCCGGCTCTCTCGGCGCTCGCTGCATTTGCGCTGACAACGCTGCTCCCAGCGCTCGCCTTCGCAGGGACCAGCGACGGCTCGCAAGACCTGTTTTCGCGGATGTTGGCCCGATACGGCCTCGTCGCCGCGCTCGCAGGCGCCTTCGTCGGCGGGCTGTTCACCGCTGGAACCGGCTGCGTCTACCCCATGATCGGCATCACCGTGTCGGTCTTCGGGGCGAACAAACAGACCTCGCGGGCGCGGTCGATGCTGCTCTCGACGTCGTTTGTGCACGGAATCGCCGCGTTTTACGTGCCGCTCGGCCTCGCCGCCGGACTCAGCGGCGGCCTGTTCGGCGCGATCGCCGGTCACCCCGTGGTGATCGTCTTCGAAGCGCTGCTCATGTTCGCGATGGCCCTGTCGATGTTCGGCCTGTACGACATCCAGCTCCCGGCCTCGATCCAGACGCGACTGTCGTCCATGGGCGGGTTGGGCGTCCGCGGCGCGTTCGTCGTGGGCCTCGTCCTCGGTCCGATCGCAGCGCCCTGCGCGACCGCCCCGTTGGCCGGGATCCTGTCGTTTATCTTTTCCACGAAGAACGCAGGCTTCGGTGCGCTCTCGCTCTATGTGTATTCGCTCGGCCTCGGGCTGCCGTTCTTTCTCGTGGGAGCGCTCGCGATGGGCCTGCCCAAGCCCGGCCGATGGATGAACCTCGTGAAGTCCGTCCTCGGGTTCGTCCTGTTGGTCGTGGGGCTGTGGTATCTCCGCCAGCTGGTTCCGTTCTTCAAGCATCCGCCGGCGGTGATCAACACCATCGTGCAGGTGGTCTTGTTGGGGCTCGGGCTCGGTGGGGCGATCTTCGCCGCGATGAAGGCGTCGGCGTCCCGCGAGAAGGCGGGCAAGATCGCTGGCTTTGCCGTCGCGTCGATCGCGACCGTCTGGCTCCTCGGCGCGGAGCCCACGGTCAACGCAGGCGCGTGTGGACCCGTCCAATGGCGGACCGACCTCGCCGCAGCCCGAGCGGTCGCGCAGCGAGAGCGGCGCCCGATGCTCATTGATTTCGGAGCGACGTGGTGCCGCGCGTGCGAAGAGCTCGCGCACCAAACGCTCCCTGCGCCGCAAGTCGCCTGCGCGCTCAGCGAGCTGCGCTTCGTCAGCGTCAAGCTGTACGAGCACGAGCAGGGCGACGATCGCTTCGAGACCCTTCAGCGCGAGTGGAACGTTCGTTCTTTGCCCGCTGTCATCGTGCTCGACGCCAACGGTCGCGAAGTGGCGCGGGTCACGGAGTTCATCGCTCCCGACCGAATGGCCGCCATCGTGCGCCGCGTCGAACAGCGAACCTCCCAGCGCTGAGCGCCGAACACCGAGACGTCGTTGGCACACCGCGGCGCGAATGCCGCAGGGACAGACGGTCCGTTCGCGCCAGAATCGCCGCGAAATCGAGGAAACTCGGCGAAAGACGCCGACGCGTCGCTCGTGGCACGATGCAGGCAGAGAGGAGAGCCATGGCATCGAACACGAGCCGATTTCGACAGATCGAGGGCGTTCGCTCGCTTCGTTCGCTCGCGCTCGCGGCAATGCCGCTCGTGAGCGGCTGCGCGCCGGCCATCGAGCCGTACGCTCCGCCCGTGCTCGCGCCTCCTCCCGCGGGACGAGGCGTGCAGCTGCGCGTGGCGTTCGACGTTCCCTCGGGGTCCGAGCAGCAGCGCTGTTGGACGTTCAGGCTCCCGTCGATGCAGGACCTCGAGGTGGTGCGATACGAGGTCGCGTACAACCGCGGCTCGCACCACATGAATCTCTTTCGGGCCATCCCGACGGTCGAGCAACAAGCGCGGCGCGACGGCGTAGACCTGCCCGCGGAGACGGGGCTCTCTGGACAAGGCGTCGAGTGCTTCAACGCGATCGACTTCGACCGGTTCGACCTCGTCGTCGGGTCGCAAGACACCAAGCTGGACTGGTCCCTCCCGCAGGGAGTCGCGTATCGATTGCATGCAAATTCGCTGATGATATTGCAGTCGCACTTCGTGAACGGACGGACGCAAGCGACGCCTGGCGATCGCGCCGAGGTCCTCATCAACCTGTGGACCGCGGAGAACCCCGCGACGATTCAGCATCACCTCGGGGCGATGTTCGCGAACAATCGCCAGCTGAACATCCCGCCGCGAAGCACCAACGTCCCCTTCTCACGCGGCTGCGATCTGCCCGCGGGCGGAACGTTCGTCGCGATGACGGGACACTTTCATTCGAGGGGAAGAACGTTCACCGTCTGGGATTCGACAGACGGGATCACGCCGCAGAATCAGTGCTACCGCTCGGCGAATTGGGCAGAGCCGCCGTTCGTGGTGATGGACGGTCGAGAGGGTCGTCCCGCGCCAGTGACCGTTCCGCGAAACGGGGGGCTCTTCTACACGTGCTCCTTCGACAACCCCGGCAACACGCCGATCACGTTCGGGCCGCACGTCGAGTACGAGGAGCACTGTAATCTGTTCGCTTACTACTACCCGTCGGATCCCGATGCCCGCGCGCGCTACTGCTTCTGAATCGATCGCCGCGCTCTTCGTGCTCGCCGTCACATCGGCCAGCGCGTGCACGCCGCCTCCCCCCGTCGAGCCGGTCGATGACGCGGGCGCTTGTCGTGCACGGGTGAGAGCCTTCGCTGACGGCGGCCTCGATCGCGGAGCGTGCCCGATTCAGGGCTGCGAGGCCGACAACGGCATGAGCCTCGTCGTCGGGACCGGACGCGACGGAACGACCGATGGCTACCGCCCCCTACGCGACGGCGACGAGCTCTACGTGATCCCTGGCGAGCAAGGCTTGCAGCACCTGCTCGTGGGCTTTCGCGGCGCCGGGTTCGACGGGCGACTCCCGCTCATCGAAGTCCGCGCCCGTCGCGCGAGCGACTGCGTCGAGGTCGGCTACGTGCGCTTTCGACTGACGTTCGAGCCGGACCCCGCCGATCCATCTCGTCTGGCGATTCCCGGTATCCGCGTGGTGCTGGACGACAACGTCGACCGCCGCGAGTACTGCACGATCCTCGGACGCGACGTCGTTCTGGTCATCGACGCAACGACACCCGAGGGCCAGTGGGCGCACCGCGAGGTGCGCGTGCGGGTCGCTGACATCGACCCGAACACACGCCCCGAGCTCCGCGAGGCGTGGAGAAACGCGTGCCTCCGCGTCGACGGGGGCACGACGGACGCGGCTGTTCGAGACGCGGCGAACGTCGATGTTGGCGCCGCGGACGGCGCGAACGTCGCAGACACGAGCGGCCCAGACGCGTCCGACTTCGACGCTCGGTGAAGCAAGCACCCATGATTTCAAGTCTCTCGTCGCGTTCGCTCCTCGCCCTCGCCTCGCTCGCCGCGCTCGTGGCGGGCTGCGGCCCCGACTGCACGAAGTACACAGGCGACCTGACGCTGGTGCTCGGCTCAGGAAACGCCTCGAATCCATCGCAGTTCGCGGCGCTGACCGACGGCGCGTCCGTCGAGCTCGCTCGCGGCAATCAGGGAGGCCAGCACGTGTGGCTCCTCGTGTACGCGGGCAACGCCTGCCCGTCGCCGCCCCGCGTTCGCGCGGTGGTCCGCGGGGTCGACGGGACCAACCTCGGCTTCGCGTTGAGCGAGGGAATTCCCTGGGTTCCCGCGCCGGACAACCAGCTCGCGACCGAGCCGCTCGCGATCCCCGTTCAGCGCGACAACATCTGCCGAATCATCTACCAGGGCGCGACGCTCGAGGTCACCGTGACCGACGGCTCGGGACGTATGGCGCAGCGCTCGGTGCGCATCCACGGCGCGACGTTCGCCGGGTTCGTCCCCGAGCGCGACTGCGTCGCGACCTTTCCCGACGGCGGCGCGACGGACGCCGCGCGGGACTGAGCGATCGATCAGCTGCGGCCGAGCGCTTGATTGATGCGCGCTGGGTCGAAGCCCACCATCAGCCGCCCACGAATCGAGATGATCGGAATCGAGCCGGTCGGCACGCCCTGCTCTCTCGCGCGCGAGCTCAGCTCCTGCGCTGCGCTCGGCTCGCGCTCGATGTCGTGCTCGACGAAGGGAATCCCCTGCGAGCGCATCCACGCCTTGGCTTGATTGCAGGCGCCGCACCACGAAGCGCCGTACAACACGATCTCGGGCGTCGCGTTGGCGGGCTGCCCATTGTTGCCTGTGGCGCTCGCTTGCTGCGTGCGCGCCGCGAGCGACGGGTCGAGCTCTGCCGCGAACGCTTCGCTCGAAACCGCGCGGACCCCATAGCGACCGTCCGCGTTGAGCTGACGCAGGTCCGCGACGTAGACCCAGCCCGGCGCGCGAAGCTCGGGTCGAATGGGATCGACCCGCACCCGCCCGCGACTGGCCTCGGGGACTTCGCTCGGCCGCGTCACAGCGTGCGCGTTGCCGACGTTGTCGAACCAGAAGAGCGTTACGTCGGCGCTGTCCGCGGTGAGCACGAAAGGAATCGCCGGAGCCGCCGCGGCCTGCGCTGCGTTTTCGCTGGCAGGCGCTGCGTTCACGCTCGCGCTCGACCGACGACAACCAGCCAGCGGCGCGCCGAGCGCCGCCACAGCGAGACATGCGCCGCAGATCGCCATCCGCGCGAGCCGTTTAGCAAACTTCGAAACAACAGGCTTCTCAAGGCTCACGACAAGCTCTCCTCGGACAGCTTCATCCATTCTTCGGTGAAACGGTCGACGCGACGGACCACTTCCTGCTCTTTTTCTGCGAGCGCTGCAATCTTCTCCCAGTCGCTTCCGGGGGCGTCCTTGAGCTGCCCGCGGAGGTTCGCAAGCTCCGCCTCCCCGTCGGCGATGAGCTTCTCGAGGTCCGCGATGCGCCGGGCGCGCTTCTCGGCCTCGCGAGCCTTGCGCTTGGTGTCCTCGTAGCTCTCGCGACCCTTGCTCGCTGGCTTCGCCGCTTCGACGGGAGCGCGCCGCGCCCCGCGGTCGTCGACGGGCTTGCTCGCGGCCTCGAGCTTCTGTTGGTGCGAGACGTAGTCGCTCCACGAGCCCGAGTAGAGCGTCGCGGCTCCGCGGTCGAGGTGGACGAGACGGGTGGCGACGCGCTCGAGAAAATAGCGGTCGTGTGAGACGAGCAGCACCGTTCCGTCGAAGTGAGAGAGGGCCTCTTCGAGGATCTCGCACGCCGGAATATCCAAGTGGTTCGTCGGCTCGTCGAGCAGGAGCAGGTTGCGCGAGACGAGCAGCAGCTTGGCGAGCGCGAGCCTCGTCCGCTCGCCGCCCGAGAGCGATCTCACCGCGCGAAACGGGTCGTCGCCGTAGAACCGAAAGCGCGAGAGATACTGCCGCGCCGCGTCGACCACCATGTCCGGCCGCGCCACGCGGATGATGTCGATGCACGACTTGTCGGGGTCCAGCGACTCGAGGTGCTGATCGAAGTAGCCGATGTCCAGGTTGGTTCCCTGGCGAACGTCGCCGCGATCACCCGGCTCTCCGTGGCCGGCGAGCAGCTTCAACAGCGTGGATTTTCCCGCGCCGTTGGGCCCGACGATCGCGACGCGATCGAGTCGCTTCACGAGCAGGTCGACGCCGTCGAAGAGCACGCGACCGCCGCGCTCGGCGCGCAGCCCCGTCGCTTCGAGCACGATGTCACCCGAGCGTCGCGCGGGGGCGAAGCGCATTCCGAGCTTTCGCGCGCTGGACCAGATGTCCTCGGGGTTATCGAGGCGATCGAGCTTCTCGAGCATCTTTCGGCGCCCCTGAGCGATCTTGGTGTTCTGCCCGGCGATGTTGCGCCGGATGAACTCCTCCGTCTTCGCGATGAAGTCTCGCTGCTCCATCACGGCTTTGCGCTCGCGCTCGAGGTCGATCTCTCGCGCCTCGACGTATTTGCTGTAGCTCAGGGGATAGTCCCGAAAAGAGAACATCCCGAGCTCACAGGTGCGCGGGCACGTCGCGTCGAGAAAGGCCCGATCGTGCGACACGACGATCACCGCGCCGCGAAACGTTCGAATGAATCCCTCGAGCCAGTACACGGTCTCGAGGTCGAGGTGGTTGGTGGGCTCGTCGAGCAGCAACAGGTCCGGCTTGGACGCGAGCACGACGGCGAGCTGCAGTCGCCCGCGCTCTCCGCCAGAGAGCGACGAGACGAGGCGGTGGAGGTCCGCGTCGCTGAAGCGAACGCGATGAGCGATCGCGCTGACCTCGCGCTCGATCGCGTCCGCGCCTGCGCGCGCGAAGTGCTCTTGCGCGGTCGAGAGGCGCTCGAGGGCCTCTTCTGTGCCCGACGCGGCGGCCTCCTCCGCGGCGGTGAGCCGATGGCGCGCCTCTCGAGCCTCCACGAAGGTCGCGAGCAGCGCTTCGAGCACGGTGCCCTGCGGGTCGGGCTCGTGAGACTGGTGCAGGTACGAGACCCTCGTTCCCTTCGGGACGAGCACGCGACCTTCGTCGGGGGTCAGCTCTCCGGCGATGAGCTTGAGGAGCGTGCTCTTTCCCTGCCCGTTGGGCGCGACGAGGGCGATCTTCTCGCCGAGCGCGACAGAGAACGAGACGTCCTCGAACACCGTGTCAGCGCCGTACGAGAACGTGCAGTGATCAACTTGAAGTACCGTCATGACAGCAGCAGCGTCGCTCTGTGACCCATGAATTCAATTGCTGCGCGGGCGCTCGAAGGACAGCCCGAACCGTCGCGCGGCGATCGCGTACAAATCGTGGCATCGGTTGCGCGTCGCGCTCACGCGCTCGCGTTGCTCGTCGGCCTCGCGCAGAAGCGTCGAGGCGCGCGCCGCTTCGATGGCGTTGACCTCGCTCTGCGGGCGCATCCCGCCGTCCGCTTGCACGAGGATCGCGCGCACGGCGTCGAGCTTCTCGGCGGTCAGCAAGAGACCGCGGTACGTGCTGACGCAGGCGTCCTTGAGGTCGCGCGCGCCCGCGCTCTGCACTGCGAGCGACTCGAGCACCTCCACGGCGTTGACGTGCGCGCGTCCCTCGGGCGCGGCGATGATGCGCGAGACGGACTCGGTGACACGGCGAAGCTCAGCAGCGTCGGTCGTCGTGGGGTCGAACGGTCCGCCGCGGTCTTGCGGCCGCTCGTCCTGCTTCTTCACGACGTAGCCGATCACGACGAGCATGAGCACCACGAAGACGCCCGCGGCGAAGCGCTGCCATCGACCGGGGTCTCGCTTTCGACGGGGCGGCTCGTCGTCCGTCGGTGGTTCGGGGGAGGCGCGCCGCGGCTTGTCCGAAACTTCGCTCACGAATGACTCGATTGTACGCGATTGGCTCAGCGCTCAAACCGGCGGAACGATGTGCTTCTTCGCGGGTCTCGCCTCGCGCTTGCGCTTGGTGCGCTTGAATCGGATCACGATTTCTCCGCGCAGAGACTCCCATTGCACGACGGCGTCGACGACCAGCTCTGCGGCGAGCTTCAGCAGATCGATGTCCGAGCGGTACTCGTCGCGGAGCTTCTGCACGAACGCGTCGCGCTGCGGCCCCTCGGGCACCTCTTGGATCTTGTTGAAGTAGACGGCGTTGACCGCGGCGTTGGGGCCCATCACCGCGATGGAAGCAGTCGGCAACGCGATGCACGCGTCGGGCTCGAACGCCGGCCCGCACATCGCGTACAGCCCCGCGCCGTACGCCTTGCGGACGATCACGCTCAGCTTCGGAACGGTCGCTTCGCTCACAGCGGCGATCATCTTGGCGCCTGCGCGGATGATCCCTTGTTGCTCGACCTTGGAGCCGATCATGAAGCCCGGGACGTCCGCGAGATACAGCAGCGGAATGTTGAACGCGTCGCAGAGCCAGATGAACCGGGCGGCCTTGTCGGCGCTGTCGACGAACAAGACGCCGCCCTTGTAGTACGGGTTGTTGGCGACGATGCCGACGGCCATTCCGTCGATGCGCGCGAAGCCCGTGAGAATCTCCTGGGCGAAGAGCTTCTTCACCTCGAGCCAGCTGCCCTGGTCGATGAGCTCCTCGATGAGCGCGATCATCTTGAAGGGCTTGTTCTCGTCGACGGGAACGAGCTGCTCGAACGTCTTTCCGCTCTGCTTGGGGGCGACCGCGGCGACGTCGGGCGTCGGGTCTTCGAAGCTCGTGGGCATGTACGCGAGGTAGCGCTTGCACCACGCGATGGCCTCGTCCTCGCTCTTGGCGAGCACGTCGCCGCAGCCAGAGACGGAGCAGTGCATCTTGGCGCCGCCCATCTCTTCGAGCGTGACCTTCTCGTTGATCACCATCTCGGCCATGCGCGGCGAGCCGAGGTACATCGACGCGTTGCCCTCGACCATCACGACCACGTCGCAAAACGCAGGGATGTACGCGCCGCCCGCGGCGCTCGGTCCGAAGAGCAGGCACACCTGCGGCAGCTGCCCGCTCATCGCGACCTGGTTGTAGAAGATCCTGCCCGCGCCGCGCCGGCCCGGAAACATCTCGATCTGGTCGGTGATGCGCGCCCCGGCCGAGTCGACGAGGTACAGCATCGGACAGCGCTGCTCCTTCGCGATCTCTTGGATCCGAAGGATCTTCTCGACCGTCCTTGCGCCCCACGAGCCGGCCTTCACGGTCGAGTCGTTGGCCATGATGGCGACGGGACGACCGTCGATCGTCGCAGTGCCCGTGACGACGCCGTCCGCGGGGAGCTCGGGATCGGAGTTGTTTGCGAGCGCCGCCTCTTCGACGAACGAACCGGCGTCGATCAGACGCGCGATTCGCTCGCGGCAGAAGAGCTTGCCGGTCTCGGCGTTCTTGGCGTGGTACTTGGGGTGCCCGCCCTTTTCGACTCGGGCGAGCGTCTCTTCGACGCGCTTGGCGGTGCTCATTGGCGCCCGTTCGCTACCACGAACGCGGCGGTCCGTGAATGGTCGCGACGGGCACCCCGTTGGATGCCGCTCATTGACGCGCTCGAGCGGGCGGCCGAAGCTCCCTGCTCCATGACTCGGGGACACGCGATGGTCGACTCGTTTGCACGCTTCGACACCCGGTTGGGTCCGTGCGCGCTCGCGTGGAACGAGCGCGGGATCACCGCTGTTCTCCTGCCCGACAAGAGCCCCGCCGCCCTCGTGCGACGGGTGCGCGAACGGCGAGAGGGCGCCGTCGAACGAGCCCCGGACGCGCGGGCGACCGCGGCGATCGACGCGATGCGCGCTCTCATCGACCATGGCGCTGGGGACCTTTCGGGCATCGCCCTGGATCTGCGCGGCGTGCCGCCCTTTCACCAGCGGGTGTACGACGCGGCGCGCGCGATCGCGCCGGGAGAAACGCTCACGTACGGAGCGCTCGCCGAGAAGCTCGAGCGCAAGGGAGCGTCGCGCGCCGTCGGGCAAGCGATGCAGAAGAACCCGTTTCCCATCGTCGTTCCGTGCCACCGCGTGCTCGCGGCGGACCGAAAGCTCGGCGGGTTCTCGGCAGAGGGCGGCGTCGTCACCAAGCTCCGGATGCTGGTGCGCGAGCGCGACGCGATGCTCGCGCGAAAGTCACCCGTCGAGCTGGGGTACGACCCGAAGGCCGCAATCGAGCACCTGAAATCAAGTGACCGCAAGCTTCGCTCGCTGATCGAGCGCGTCGGGCCGTTCGCGCTGCGCCTCGATCCGACGCCCACCGTGTTCGCCGCGGTGGCGCAGGCGATCGCGTACCAGCAGCTCACGGGGCGCGCGGCAGAGACGATCTTCACGCGGGTGTGCGCGCTGTTTCCGTTCGACGTCGAGGGGCCCTCACCGGCGCTGGTCGCGCGCACCAGCGACGACAAGCTTCGCGCGGCAGGGCTCTCGACGGCGAAGACCGCGGCCATCAAGGACCTCGCGAAAAAGTGCGTCGAAGGCAGCGTCCCGTCGCTGAGCGTCCTTTCGAAATTGTCCGACGACGAGGTGATCGAGCGGCTCACCGCGGTGCGCGGCGTCGGCCGCTGGACCGTGGAGATGCTGCTCGTGTTTCGCCTCGGTCGCGGCGACGTGCTTCCGGTCGACGACTACGGCGTCAAGAAGGGCTTCGCGCGCACGTTCGGCGGAGAGCTGCCCTCGAAGGCCGTGATGATCGAGCGCGCAACCCGGTGGGCGCCCTATCGCAGCGTCGCGAGCTGGTATCTCTGGCGCGCCAACGAGCTCGACGACGCTGCGCCCGCGGTGTGAGGCGAGAGGGCGCTGCGGATCACTCGCCCTTGTAGCTGGGCTTGCGCTTCTCGGCGAAGGCCGCGAGCGCCTCGCGACGGTCCGCGCTCACGAGCGTGCGCTCGTAGCAGAGCTGCTCGAGGTCGAGCCCTGCCTCGAAATCTCGCTCGAATCCCAGGTCGATCGCCTCCATCGCCGCGGCGAGCGCGATGGGCGCTCCGTTGGCGAGCGGAGCGGCGAACTCCTTGGCTGCGTCGAGCACGGGCTGCCCTTCGCGCGCCACCGCCGTCACGAGGCCGAGCGAGAGCGCCTCTTGCGCGGTGCACTTGCGCGCCATGAGGATCAGCTCTTTGGCGCGGCCTGCGCCCACGAGGCGCGAGAGCCGCTGCGTGCCCCCTGCCCCGGGGATGATCGCGAGCGACGTCTCGGGCAACCCCACCACTGCGGTGGGCGCGCACACGCGGAGGTCGCACGAGAGCGCCACTTCGAAGCCGCCCCCGAGCGCGACGCCGTTGATCGCCGCGACGACGGGCTTGGGGCAACGATCGATGGCGCCGAACGAGTCTCGGTAGAGGCGCAGCAGCAGTCGAACGTCGTTCTCCGTCATTCCCTGGCGCTCTTTGAGGTCAGCGCCCGCGCAAAACGCCTTGTCGCCCGCGCCCGTGAGGATCACGACGCGCGCGGATTTGTCCTCGGCGAGCGCGCGAAACGCCGCGCCGATCTCCTGCAACAAGACGCGCGAGAGCGCGTTCATGCGGTCCGGGCGGTTGAGCGTGACGACGCGAAACGGTCCGTCTTCCTGAACGGTGAGTGCTGTGTACTGAGTCATGGCTTTGTTCGGGCGCGGACAGTACCGCGAATGGCGGCGCCCGACGCGGCGGGCGATCCATCACTCGGTCGATGCGCGATCCGAGGCTCGAACGCCGTCGAGGATGATCGTGATCAGCTCCATGGCCACCGACGGGTCTCGCAACGACTGGTCCCCTGCCAGCGCCATCGACGCCAGGTGCTCGGCGGCGCCGACGACCACCGCCGCGCTCACCCGCGAATCTCCTGGCCGCGTGAGCCCTCGTTGGCACGCGAAGCTCGCGAGCTCGAGGGCGCCCGAGTCCACGAAACGCGCGAGGTCCGCGATCGGAGCGCGGGGTCCCTCGCCCGGCGCCCTGCGCTCTTGCAGATACAATCGAACCACCGCCCCGTGCTCGAAGATCACGCCCGCGAGCTCGGCCGCGAACAACCCGTACGCGGCGGCGAGCGACTCGGCCGCGCGGGCGTCGCTCAACGCGGATTTGCAGCGGTCGAAGGACTCTCGCAACGGCCGCTCGAGCGGCGCCACGATCGCGCGCACCAGGTCCTCTTTGTCTCGGAAGTATCGGTAGAACGAGCCCTTCGCGACGCCCGCCTTCGAGACGATGTCGTCGATCGTCACCGCTTCGACGCCGCGCGTGAGCATCAACGAGAGGGCAGAGCTCGCGAGGGTCGCGGCTCGGGCCTTTCGATTCGCGTCGCGCTTTCCGCCCTCGGGTCCGGGGCGCTCTGTCGGCAGCACCGACGGCGCGGCTTCGACCTGCACGCGGGGGCGCCTTGACTTTCGACTCTGCATCGGTTGATATTATGACTGTTCAGTCACGATTTCGAAAGACCGGTTCGGCTGCCGCTGCGACGGCAACTTCGACAACCACCCGCCGAGCGGTCGTTCGGCGGGCATCCTGGAGCGAGCGATGATCGGATTTCCTCTGGCGCTTCTCTATTCGAACGCGGGCGAGTGGTTCATCCACAAGTACATCCTCCACGGGCTCGGCAAGAAGCGCCGCTCGTTTTGGAACTTTCACTGGCACGAGCATCACTCGGTCGTGCGCAAGAGCAAGGGCCTCGACGAGGCGTACCTCGCGCCCTTGTCGCCGACGCTCAACGCCAAGACCAAAGAGGTTCTGGGCGTGCTCGCCACCGCCGTCGTGCACGCGCCGCTGCTCCCCGTCGCGCCGTTCTTCACGCTCGGGGTCTGGTACTCGGCCGCGAACTACTACTACGTGCATCGCAAGTCGCACCTCGATCCCGAGTGGGCGCGCAAGGTCGTGCCCTGGCACGTCGATCATCACCTCGGCCCGGATCAGGACAAAAACTGGTGCGTCACCAAGCCCTGGTTCGACTGGGTCATGGGCACGCGCGTCCCCTACGTTGGCACCGTAAAAGAAGCGGCGGACATCGCGAAGACCCACGCGGCGCCCGCGGTTCCTCCGCCGACGAGCTCGACCGATAGCGCTGCGGCCGATGGCCGCTTCGGCGACGCTGTCCCAGCGTGATCCCCGCGCAAGCGCCTCGACAGAGAGAGAGAGTTCTCTATTCTCGCGGGCCGTGAGCACACAGAGCAGCTTCACCGCTGAGTCGGTCCAGTCACTCTCGGGCCGGCGGTTCATCGTCACCGGCGCAAACAGTGGAATCGGCCTCGACGCCGCGCGCATCTTCGCCAGCAAGGGCGCGCACGTCATCCTGGCCGTTCGCAGCACAGACAAGGGCGCCCGCGCCAGGGAGCAGATCCTCGCGCAACACCCAGACGCTGAGGTGCACGTGCGCGCGCTCGACCTGGCGAGCCTCGCGTCCATCAAGCGCTTCGTGGACGAGTACCTCGAGAGCTCGCGCACGCTCGATGTCCTCGTCAACAACGCTGGCGTGATGGCGCTGCCTCGCACGCTCACGGCGGACGGCTTCGAGATGCAGCTCGGAACCAACCACCTCGGTCACTTCGCGCTCACCGCGCGGCTGTTTCCGGCGCTCGTCGCTGGCAACAAGCCGCGCGTCGTGACGGTCAGCTCGCTCGCGCACGTGCAAGGTCGCGTCAACCTCGACGATCTGCACGGCGAGAAGAGCTACCGCAAGTGGGGCGCGTATATGCAAAGCAAGCTCGCCAATTTGTTCTTCGCGTTCGAGCTCGACCGCCGCGCGCGCGCCGCGTCCATCCCGGTGATGTCACTCGCGTGTCACCCTGGTTATTCAGCGACAAACCTTCAGTTCGTCGGACCGCAGATGGAGCAGAACTCGCTCGTCGAAGGCGTGATGCGCTTCGCGAACAGGTTCATGGCGCAACCCGCGGCGATGGGGTGCTTGCCCACCGTGTACGCGGCGGTCAGCGACGATGTCGAAGGTGGAGACTTCATCGGTCCCGACGGCGTCGGCGAGATCCGCGGCTACCCGCGCAAGGTGAAGGCTTCCGCGAGGGCGTACGACCAGATCGGCGCGCGGCGCCTCTGGGAGGCCAGCGAAGCTGCGTGCAAGCTCGTGTTCGACCCGCGCGCGGTGCGACCGTGAGCCGCGGGTACGACTCGAATTCCACGATGCTCTTCACCATTCCCTTCAGTCACTTCTGCGAGAAGGCGCGATGGGCGCTCGAGTACGCGGGCGTCGCGTTCGAAGAGCGCGGTCACGCGCCGGGGCTCAATCGCATCGCGACCGCCCGCTTCGGCGGCACCACCGTCCCGCTCATGGTGCGCGGCTCGATGGTGCTCTCGGACTCGACCGCCATCGTCGCGCTGGCAGACCGCGAGGCCGCCTCGCGCGAACAGCGGCTCTTGCCCGATGAGCCTGACGCGCTCGCAGATGCGCTCGCCCTCGAAGACCGCTTCGACCGCAGGATGGGCGTCGCGTCGCGCGCCTGGGCGTATTCGTATTTTCTGCCCGAGCTCGACACGCTGTTGCCGTACGTCGTCCGCGGAATACCGCCGCTTCAAGCGGCGCTCATCAGTCGGTTTCCGGGCGCGCTCGCCGCGGTCGTCCGGCGCGGTCTGCGCATCGGTCCCACGACGCGAGCGTGGGCTCGCACAAGAATTCAAGAAGACCTGGATTTCGTCAGCGAGCGCCTCGCTGACGGACGCCGGTATCTCGTCGGAGAGCAGCTCTCGACCGCGGACCTCACGTTCGCTGCGCTCGCGGCGCCTGCGCTCTTTCCCGAAGAGTACGGAGGACCGCTCCCGCCGATCGAGGCGCTGCCCCGCGCGATGGGCGACGAGGTGAGCGCGCTTCGTGACAGCGTGGCCGGAGCGTTCGCGTTACGGATCTACCGCGACCATCGGCGCAGCAAGGCAGAGCGGGGCGCTCGACGCTGATCTTCCCTGACAATCGCCATGCAATCGTGGCCTCGCGACGGGTGGATGCGACTTTGCAAGGTGGCTGACCATGGTCGGACGTTCGAGACGAGAGCGAGTGCGCCCTTCGGGGTTCTTCGTGCTTGCTGGAGCGATGTTCACGGTGGCCCTCGAGGGCTGCGGCGCCAAGACCGGGTTGCGCGTGCCGGACCCCACGCGTGACGCGGCCACCTTCGACGTCGCAGACGTTCGAGAAGCCGGCGCGGACATCGTCGATGCAGGCCCTCCCCCGGACGTCCGGCCAACTTATCTCGGAACAGAGTTCTGGGCGGTATCGACCACCAACTCGCAGCTCCCCGATCCAAACCCGTTCAACTTCGCGATCGCCGTCGGAAACCCGAGCACGGCCTCGGTCGACATCACGGTGACGGGCGGAGCACTACCCGCTCCGAGGCGCTTCTCGGTGGCGCCCGGCGGCGCGCACACCGAGCGCTTGCCGTGGGTGCAGGCGCTCTCCAATCACTCGTTTCAGCTCGCAGCATGCCAGCCCGGCTGCTGCGACGCCGAGTGCTGCGAGAGCAGCGCTGGCGTGCCGAGCTCTGCGTTCGTTCGCGCCGGGGCGTACCGCGTCGAAGCGTCGAGCCCCGTGACGGTGTACCAGTTCAATCCGCTGGAGTTCGAGACGCGCAACGCCCAGGGATGCACCGCGCGGTCGTTCACCAACGACGCCTCGCTGCTGCTTCCGACGCCCGCGCTCGGGACGGACTACCTCGTCCTGGCGCACGGGACCTTCGCCGCGGGCTCGTTTGTGAGCGTCGTCGCGACCGTCGAAGAGCCGACGCAAGTGACGATCGTCCCGTCGACGCCCGTGACGGCGAGCACGCGGGGATCGATGCCGATTCGTGCGATCGCAGCGCGCGAGACCGCGACCTTCACGTTGTCACGAGGCGACGCGCTGCAGCTCGTGTCCGACGGCGCAGGAACGGACTTCACAGGGACGACCGTGTCCGCGACGCGTCCAGTGGCGGTGTTCGCGGGCGTCGACTGCACCAACATCTCGCGCGACGGCTCGCTGGGCGCGTGCGATCACCTCGAAGAGCAGCTCTTTCCCACCAACACGTGGGGGACGCAGGTCGCCGTCAGCGCGCTCCGCGATCGCGGGCCGAGCGAGAGCTACCTCTTGCGCGTGCTTGCCTCTCGAGATGCAACGACGGTGCGCTTTACGCCTTCGTGGACGCGGCCACCGGTGACGCTCAACCGCGGGCAGCACGTCGAGTTCGAGCACCGCGCGGACTTGCTTATCGACGCGACCGCGCCGGTGTTGGTGGCGCAGTACATGGTCGGCCAGGCGGCGACGCCGGGCGCGACCACGGGCGACCCGGCGATGGTGCTCGAGGTGCCGACGAGGCAGTACCGATCGGACTATGTGTTCGTCGTTCCGGGCACGTATACGACCAGCTTTCTGCAGGCGGTCGGACCGACGGGGAGCGAGCTGTTGATCGACGGCGCGCCGTGGATGGCCTCGCGCGAGTTCGTCGAATCCACGCAGTGGACCGTGCACCGCGGCCGCATCACACCGGGAACACACAGAATCAACTCGCGCGACGGAAGACCGTTCGGAATCAAGGTCATCGGCATCGCCCCCTACACGAGCTACATGTACCCCGGCGGACTGGACCTCGCCCGCTAGCGCGGCTCGCGCGCGGTCACACCAAGAAGTCTTTGTCCCTCAGCTTCTTCGGCACGTACTCGTTGGAGATGAAGCTCGTGTCCTTCGTGAGGAGACCGTCGAGCTCCATCTTGAACCCGTTGGAGACGAGCGCGTCGATCTCGCGCTGCCACTGTTTTTCGGCGAACCAAGGGTAGGCGCGGATCTGCTTGGCGCGCTCGAGGTCCTCTTTGCTGAGCTTGATCTGCACCGCGTTGGAGAGCGTGAACTTCTTGTAGTCCATCGCGCTCATCCCGAGGTAGCGCACGCCCGGAACGGCCATGCGCATCGACTCGTACGCCAGGTTGATCGAGCCCTGCTTGAGCACCGAGTAGATGTAGAGCCCCCACGGATCGCTGTCGACCAGCACGTAGATGGGCAGCTTGAGCTCTGTCGAGATGCGCTGCAGGAGCCGACGCGAGCCGCGCGCGGCCTGCCCTTCGGTCGTCATCAAGATGCACTTCTGGCGCTCCCAGAAGCGGTCTTCATTGAGTCGGTGCCAGATCGCTTGCTTCTCGACGACGAGGACGAACTCCGCGTCGCAGCGGCCGAACTTGAGGGCGTCCCCTTCGCAGATCGAAGGGATGCCCCAGCCGCCGCGGCCCATGCGCCGCAGGTCGATCTCGTCGCCCGCGTCGTTGACGGTGAGCTGACCGACGACGAGTCCGCGCTTGTTCGCGAAGAGGTGGAGCTCTTCGCGGAGCGCGTCGATGGACACCTCGACGTCTTCGATGATCGGGTCGCTCTCGGCCTGCTCGTCGAAGGTGTTCTCGCTGGTGCCGCGAAGCGTGTGCTTCGTCTTGTAATACATCTGACGAATGCTGATCGTCTTCTGCTCGGCGATCAGCTTTCGGCACTCGTTGGCGACCAAGAAGGTCTGCATGAACTTCTTGGCCATCGACACGTTGAAGAACTCACGCGACGCCTTGCGGTCGCCGAGCTCGATGATCCGTCGATCCTCGTTGAACTGCACGTTGGACAGCGCGCGGACGGGGATCTCGATGGTCGGGTTCTTTCCTGTGCGCGCCGAAACAACGGCGTTGAGCGCCAGGCGCTGGATCTTGTCGATCGTCTCGTGGTCGCGGTTTGTGGGCGTGCCCGGCTTGCGCTCGCCGCTCTTCTCTTTGGCCATGGGTGCAGCTCTCCGAATCTCGAGATCGCTTCGAGCGCTGGCTCGACGCGCCGCTGAAATCTGTGGAACGAAGTGACGAGGTGGTCCGTCTGGGACCCGTTGAATTCATGTGTCTCGGTCAGCTCGAGGCGCGCTAACGCCGCCCTCGGCGCGGGGCCGAACCCTTGCTCGAGCCGCTCTTCTTCTTGGCCGGCGCCTTCGCGGGCCCGGCGCTCTTGGCGCTGCGCTTGGGCTCGGGCGACTTCTTCTTTTCGGCGCCGCGTCGGGCGCTCGCGACCGGCGCTTTCACCGTTCCGACCGACTTGGTTGCGCCCGAAGAGCCCGCTGCTCGCACTGCGTTCGCGAGCCCCGCGGGAACGACGCTCTTGCCCGCGCGCATGGTCCCAGGCCGCGCAGGCTCTTCGCGACGAGCGCTCGGCGCGGGCGCGGCGCTCTTGCCGCTCGGCGGCGCGACTCGCGACGGCGCGACGGGGGCGCTCTTGGCAACGGAAGCCGGTGCGCTCTTTGTCACCGCGGTCACCGCAGGCGCAGCGCTCTTCGCCGTCGCCGCAGGCGCACTCGCCTTCGCGGTCACCGCTGGCGCTGCGCTCTTCGCGGTCGCGACGGGCGCGGCGGCCTTCGCTGCGGGCGGAGCTGCGACGGGAGCGCTCTTCGCGCTAGCCCCGGCGGGGCTCGTCGATAATGGCGCAGCCTTCGGCGCGGTCGGCTTGGGATCGGGCCCCTTGGCTTCGGGCGCGTCCTTGGTCACGGCGCCGATCTTCTTGGCCTTGATGCGCGCTTCGAGCTCGGCTTCGAGCCACGATTGCGTCCCTGGTCGAGCCTCGACGTTGCTCGCGACCGCCGACGGGCGCGAGGCAGCAGCGGCCGTCGCCGTCGCAGGCCACTCCCCGGCCGCGCTGGGCGAAGCAACCGCAGTGGGCGCGGCGGGCGCAACGACGGCGCTCGGCGCAGCGACAGGGACCGGCGCTGGGCGCGGCGGGACACTTGATTTCGTGGGCGCAGTCTCGAGCGGCGTCGCGGCAGGCTTGGGCTCGCTGCGGTGCTCGGCGCGCTCTTCGCTCTTCGGCGCGCTCTTCGCTTCGGTCACTGCGATGGGCGCGGCGGGAACCTCGCCTTCGGCGATCTCTGCGGGCGGCGGCAGGCTCTCGCTCTTCGGCTCGAGCTCGTCGAGGTGAACGAAGCCGGCCATCGCCGAGAGAAAGTCGCCGCGCACGCGGTCGGAGCTCATGCTGGTGATCTCGCCGATCGCGACGGCGATCTCCTCGATGTACTTCTCGAAGAGGCTCTTGCGCTCGCGCTGCAGCTTGTCGGCCACTTGCGAGTTGAGATAGGTCGCGAGCTTTCGGCCGCACTCCATGAGCGCCGTGCGGATCTCGTCGACGATCTCGTCGTAGCTGGCGATGGCCTCCTTCGCTTCGTTGGTGAACGGCACCCAGACGCTCGCGAGGTGCACGAACACCGCGAGCGGACCGACGGGCAGCTCGGCGCCGCGCTGGTTGATGCCGCCGTCTCTGGCGTACGCCTTCCAGCTGATGCGCACGACGGCCTCGGTCGTGGCGCACGCGCGCGGCTGATACAAGAGCGGAACGCGGTTGGCGAACCGCAGCACCTCGGCGCCCTCGTCCTTGGCGAGCTCGCCTCCGTACGCGATCCCGACCTCGACGACGAACGGATTGCCTCGATACACCGCGGGCGGCCGCGTGTGCGACGCGAAGAACTCGCCCTTGAACCGTCGCTTGAGGCCCTCGACGATCAGCGTCTCGCCGATCGGCGCCACGCACGTCGCGGGCGGCGGAAGGATCCGCACCTGCTTTCGCTCGAGCGCCGTGGTGAAGCGCTCGATGTTGCTGAGCTCGACCTTCTTGGAGGGCGTCGTCGCGTCGAAGCCCGCGCGGCGGCAGAGGTCGTCGACGAGGACCGGCGTGAGGTTCTTGCCGAGCTCTTGAATCGCGGCGACGAATTTGTCCTCGCGCTTCGAGAGCATCTTGAGCAGCTTGCCCGAGGTCGGCACGGACGCCTGCGACACCTGAATGACCCGGTGAATCGACTCGATCGCGGGCCCGTCGAGCCGCGAGGCTCGCGCGTCCACGTCCACTTCGGCCTTCTTCAAGAGCTCGGCCGCGACAGGCTCGGTGACGCGCGAGTAGTCATCCATGAGCACCTGGCGCGCCGTGCGATCGCCCGCTTCTTGAAAGCTCTTGATGAGCATCCCGAGTTCGACGCCGTACGGGTGCGGCTTGATTTCGACCGTCTCGGTCGGGAGCTGATCGCTCGCCCGAGGAAAGTGCAGCGACTCGCCCTTCGGCGGCACGTACGTGAGCTCGAGGTGCGGGTTGGCGACGACGGTCTGCTCGAGGTAGCTCGCGACCGAAGCGCGTCCGCCTCGGTAATTTCCAGACATTTCGATGGAGACGATCGTCCCGTGCTCTTGCTCCCAGGGCACGACCTGCTCATCGAGCACCTCGGGCGCGTTGGTCCTCGCGTCGATGCGAACCGCCATGCGGTAGGCGGGGCGGCCCTTGCCGATCTTGGACGTGATGATGATCGGCCGACCCGTCGTGAGCTGCCCGTACATCCCAGCGGCGGAGATGCCGATGCCCTGCTGTCCGCGCGACTGCTTGAGCCGGTGAAACTTCGAGCCGTACAAGAGCTTCGCGAAGATCTTTGGGATCTGCGCCTTCACGATGCCCGGACCGTTGTCCTCGACCGTCACCCGAAAGCGACCTTCGCTCACCTCTTCGATCGTGACCTTGAGCGTCGGGAGGATCCCGGCCTCTTCACAGGCGTCGAGCGAGTTGTCGACCGCCTCTTTCACCGAGGTGAGCAGCGCCTTCTGCGGGTTGTCGAAGCCGAGCAGGTGACGGTTCTTCGTAAAGAACTCGCTCACCGAGATGTCCCGCTGCTTGGTGGCCATCGCTTCGGCCGTCGCGCGGCGCTTGGAGCCACCTTCTGGGGTCGCGTTCAGGTCGGTGCCATCGGTCGTCATGGTCTGCTCCGAGTAGCCCGCACCTGAATGCCCGTCAAGCATTCGACGCAGCGGACCGTCGGAGAAACACCAGAAATTTTCCGCGCGGATGAGAGAGTGCGCGCTCCCTGCGCAGCGCTGAACATAGGCTCCGTAGTGACATTAAATGTCACTCGTTGGCGCTTCGATCATCCTCGGGGCGGCCACGCCCAGGTCGGCGCGGCGAGTGACCAGCGAGGCTCTGCGTCGAACTCCGTGGGCGCGTTGAGTCCGTATCCGAGTCGGCGGATGGCGCGCAACGGTCGCGTGATGTTCGGCAGCGACGAGACGGCGACCCGCGCGGCCGCGAGCGAGTCGCGCGCGGGAAGCGTCCAAGAGAATCCATGACGGGAGGCGATCTCGAACCACATCGCCGCGGTGCTCTCTTCGGCAGCGGCCTCCTCGAGGTCGTCGCGCTGAAGTCCGTTGTTCGCGGCGACGACGGCCCGTGACACCGCGACGGAGTGCGCGCGAAGCGCATCGCGCTCGGCCGTGTGCTGCTTGCCGAGCTCGCGGCTCCAAAACGGATCGACCAGCGCGCCGACGGCCACCGTTCCATCCGCTGCGATCCAGCGAAGCTCGTCGCCAAGTCGCCCCCAGTGCGCCCGAAGCGCGCGGAGGCTCGAGACGTACTCGCGCGCGAGCGACTCGGCGGCGCGCACGTTGTCCCAATCACTGGCGAGCATCGCGAGGTGCGCGGCGCTCTTGACGAACGTCGTCCACGACCGCGGCATCTCGGCGTCGACGGGGACCACGTTGTGCACGACGAGGCGCTCCCACGCGTCTTCGATCGAGTCGACGATCGCATCGAGCTCGAGCCCCTCGACCACGAGCCGCACGCCGCTCTCTTCGAGCCACGGAATCAGCGCGCTGCGCTCGACGCCCGACACGGCAGAGAGCGCGTCGACGAGCTTCGTGCGAGCCGGCTTGAACACGGTCGCGGGGTAGGCCTCGACGTCGCTCGCGGGGTCGGGATCGAAGTCACGAAACGCCTCGGCGCTGTCGACCATCACGTCACCCGATGATCGGGCCTCCGGGCGCCTTGACCTGCACGACGACGAGCGGCCGTCGTGATCCGAGGCGATAGACTCGGCGAAGCGCGCGCGCGGCGGCGTCGCGAGACTCTTCGGGCGTCAGCGACTCGCGAGGGCCCTTCGCTTGACGGAGCTGCTCGGCGACCGCGTCGCGCGCGAGGGCCTCGATGCTGTGCGCGGGCTCGTCGAGGAGCACTCCGCGCGTGGACACAGCGAAGGGCGTCGAGAGCATGCCGTTCTTGTCGAGCGTGATCTGCGCGAACACGGTCCCGCTGTCGCCCATCGCGCGGCGCTCTTCGAGGATCGACGGCGCGATCGAGACCCCGCCGTCGATGAACACGCGGCCGTGCGGGACGCCTCCGTCCATCGCGAGCTTTCCGCCAGGAAACCACTTCGCGACGTCGCCGTTCTCGAGGACGACGGTGTTCTCGATGCCCATCGAGCGCGCGAGGTCCGCGTGCCGCTTGAGATGATGAAACGTCCCGTGGATCGGCACGAAGCTCCGCGGCTTGATGAGGTCGATCATGCGCTTCTGCTCGGCGCGCGCGGCGTGGCCGCTGACGTGAACGTCGCTGTCGGTGCTGCGAAAATGCACGTCGATGCCAGCTCGCTCGAGGTCGCAGATCAGCGAGAAGACCGCGCGCTCGCTGCCCGGGATCGTCCTGGAAGAGAAGATCACGGCGTCGCCGCGCTGGAGCTTGAAGTACGGGTGATCGTTGCGCGCGAGGCGAGAGAGCGCGCTGACGGGCTCTGCTTGCGTTCCTGTCGCGATGGCGAGGACTCGGTCGGGATCGAGGCGCATCGCGACTTCCGGCGCGACGAGGGCGTCCGACGGGATCCGCAGCTTGTTCAGCGTTTGCGCCGCGCGCACGTGCGTCTGCACCGAGCGGCCGAGCAGGCAGATCTGGCGATCGCAGTAGAGAGCGGCGTCGACGATGGCTTGCAGCCGATGGACGTTGGACGCAAAGAGCCCCACGACCACGCGACCTTCGAGCTTCGCGACGAGCTCTCGAAGCGCGCTTCCCACGCTGCGCTCGCTGGTCGTGCGTACCTCGACGTCGACGTTGGTGCTGTCGGACAGCAGCACGTCGACGCCGTCTTCACCGAGCTCGGCGAAGCGCTCGACGTCCGACGGCTGATCGTCGGGCGGGTCGTCCTCGAGCTTGAAATCTCCCGTGTGAAAGATCCTGGCGCCCGGCGTGTCGATGCAAAACGCGTTGGCGTCGGGGATCGAGTGCGTCACCCGCAGCGGCTCGATGCGGATGTTTCCGACCGAAAACGCTCGCCTCGGGACGATCGTTCGCAGGTCGGGGTCGACGACGTCTTCGTGCTCGGTGAGCCGGTGCTCGATGAGCATCCGCGCGTAGGCCGGCGCGTAGACGGGCACCGACATCATCTTGAGCAAGAACGGGATCGCGCCGATGTGATCCTCGTGCCCGTGCGTCACGAGAATGGCTCGCACTTCGTCGCGGCGCTCCCACAGGTACGAGAAATCTGGGTGCACCAGGTCCACGCCGTAGTTGTCGTGCGGAAAAGTCACCCCGCAGTCGACCACGACGATCCCGTCATCGCTCTCGATCGCAAGGCAATTCATCCCGACCTCGCCGAGGCCACCGAGCGGAACGATTCGAGTACGGCTCACGACCGAGGGACATACAAGACTCCCGCTCGCAAGTCACCGACTGCGTCCCGCGGCCGGACGCACGACCCACGAATTCATCCCACCGGTGACAAACCAACGCTGTCGCGCCCCACCGCTCGGATCGCGCGCCGTTGGGCGCGTCCGCGTCAGGCTCGACGTGATTCGCTCTGGTTTTGGCGCGGAGGAGCGCGGCCAGCTCCTCGAGCGCGACGCGAGGAGAGTACGATTCTCGCGGCGGGCGCGGCGCACATTCGTCCGGGAGAAATCTGCGCGCCGCCCAGCGACGAAGCGACGCGATCGCAGGCGACGATTCCCCGCGTTTGTCCGGGCCCGGTCGGCGTTTTTCGGGGCGCGATGGTATCGAAGGAATATCTTCGCCCCTCGCGCGTGCCGCAGACCGCCCTGCGAGCGCGTTGACGCGCGTTTCGCGCGAATGCTACACGGCCCGCGCGAACGTCTATCCATCGCGCCACGACGGTCCCGCCGCGAAGCGAGCGACCGCTGTCGTTGCCGATCGAGCGACGATCGATCGAATCGGAGTCTCATGCGCCGCGTCGTCTCAGTCATCGCCCTCGTGGCATCCGCGATCCCCTCACTCGCCCACGGGCAGGCCGCGCCGTCGACGGACGGCTCGCAAGCCGCGGGGGCCGGCGCGAGCGCCGCGCAGACCCCCGACGCCCCGCCTGCGAATCCCAACGGAGCCGGCGCGGCAGCGGCCACTGGCGTCGAGGGCACGCCGAGCACAGCTCCCCGGCAGCAGGCCGAAGTGACGCCGACCGCCAGCGAGCGCCGCGACGCTCCGGCGCCGACGCCCACGCCGACGCCCGCGGCGATCACGCCGACTCCGGCCCCGTCGGACCTCGACCGTCGTGCGTTGCCGGTGTTCGAAGCGCACGGGTTTCTGCGGACGCGGTTCGAGATGTTTCACGATTTCACGCTCGGGTGGGATCGGCTCTCCAACGCCGCGGGCATTCGAATGACCGACGAGGCCACGTATATGGGCTCGGGCATTCCGTGGATTCGCAACCCGGACAACTACACGCAGTGGTGCAACGCCGTCGCCGACGCGATGGGAGTGTTTAGCATCGGCGCGATGACACAGCCGTGCGCCAACGGGACGCAGCTCATGGCGAACATGCGGTTTCGCTTCGAGCCCGAGCTGCACCCGGTCGACTGGGTCACGATTCGCTCGCAGCTCGACGTGCTCGACAACCTCATCATGGGCTCGACCCCCGAGGGCGGGTTCAACGGGGGATTTCGCTCGCCGTTCGCGCCGAACAACTTCTTCTCGACCACGCAGGTCTCGCCGGTCTACGGGCTCAACACGCTCTCGGACAGCATCCTGGTGAAGCGCGCGTGGGCCGAGGCGACCAACTCGACGCTCGGCACGCTGCGCTTTGGCCGCATGCCCTGGCACTGGGGCCTCGGAATGCTGCAAAACGCCGGCAACGGCGTCGACTCGGACTATCAGACCACCGTCGATCGCATCGGCTACCAGGGCCGCTACCGCCCGTTGAACCTCTCGTTCGGCGCGGCGTGGGACTTTCAGAGCGCTGGCGTGTCGAGCCAGCGACGCGCGATCGATCCGGGACAGGGTCAGTCCTACGACCTGTCGATGTTCGACAACGTCCACCGCGTGATGGCTCACGCGGGAAGGCAGCTCGACATCGACGATCAGCGCGCGGCGATCGCCCGCAACGAGGTCGTGGTCAACGCTGGCGGGTACGTCTCGTTTCAGTGGCAGTACCTCTCGGGCGAAGGCGTCGTGGCCGATCGCTCGACGCGCGGCACGATGATCGACGGACTCGAGTCGGGCTTCATCAACGGCAGCTCGATGAACTACGGCGTTGGCCTCGCGCGACGCGACGCGTGGGCGCTCACCGCCGACGGGTGGTTTCAGATCCTCGGGCGGATCTTCAGGATCGAGGGCGAGGTCGCGTACACGCGCGGGTTCATGTACTCGGCGGACAACAGCGCCGCGAGCCGACGCGACGGCTTCATGATGTCGCAGTTCGGAGCGCTGCTCGAGGCCGAGATCCGACCGATCCCGCGCCTGCGCATCGAGCTCAAGATGGGCTACGCGAGCGGCGACGCCGAGACCGAAGGGCTCAACTATTCGAACGGCGTCGCGCAGTTCAACGGCGACACGCTGCTCACGACGTTTCGCTATCACCCCGACTACCGCATCGACCTGATCTTCTGGCGAAACATCATGCGGCAGTTCTCGGGCGCGTACTTCTTTCGCCCGAGCGCGCAGTACGACTTCATCTCGGACCCCGACGGAAATCTCTTCAGCGGCCGCGTCGACGTGATCTGGTCGCGCGCGTCCGATTGGGTCTCGACCCGCGGCAACCGCGCGGACCTCGGCATCGAGATCGACGCCACGCTGCGCTACGAGAGCAACCACCGCCGCGATCCCAACGACCGAAGGCCCGCGCCGGGCTTCTTCGCGATGGCGCAGTACGGCGTGTTCTTTCCGCTTCCGGGCATGGGGCCGCGCGACGACGAGCGAACGAACAACAGCTCGATGCTGCGAAACCTCGAGATGCTCCCGGCGCAGACCGTGCGCGCCGTGCTCGGCGTCACGTACTGAGCGTGGACGTAGTCTGTCCGCGCCGAACGACCTGCGATTGCATGCGGTTGTTCTGACGCGTAGACCGTCTGCATCGTGAAGGGCACCGTTTGGTTTTGCAACGAGTGTGGGGGTGAAGCGGCGAAGTGGTCCGGCCAGTGTCCGCACTGCAAGGCGTGGAACACCCTGGTCGAAGAGAAGGTCGCCCACCGCGGCGCTGGCGGATCGCGCGCGAAATCCCGCGGCAGCTCGCTGCGCGTAAGCGATGGTGGCGGCGCGGTCGCGCTGACCGAGGCCATGAAGGACGAGTCGGTGAGGCTCACGACGGGGATGGGCGAGATCGATCGCGTCCTCGGCGGAGGGCTCGTCGAGGGCTCCGTGGTGCTCATCGGCGGCGAGCCGGGCGCCGGCAAGAGCACGCTCGTCACGCAGCTGAGCACGCAGCTCTCGAAGCACGGCCCGGTCTTGTACGTGAGCGGCGAAGAGAGCACCGCGCAGATCGCGTCGCGCGCGAGGCGCCTCGGCGTGAGCGACGACGCTCCCGTTCGACTGCTCGCGAGCGGCGAGGTCTCGGCGGTCGAGCAAGCGGTGCGCATGCACTCGCCGCGGGTCGTCGTGATCGACTCGGTGCAGACGCTGCGGGTGGACGAGCTCGAGAGCGCCGCGGGCAGCGTGACGCAGCTGCGCGAGGTGACCGCGCGCCTCGTGACGATGGCCAAGCAAGAGAAGCGCGCGGTGCTGTTGATCGGACACGTCACCAAGGACGGGATGATCGCGGGGCCGAAGGTGCTCGAGCACCTCGTCGACGTGGTGTTGTCCTTCGACGGCGATCGCTCGGGCGGACCGCGGGTGGTGCGCGCGCTGAAGAATCGCTTCGGCGCCACGGGAGAGCTCGCGGTGCTCGAGATGACCAAGGACGGGCTGCGCGAGGTTCCCGATCCGAGCGCGTTGTTTCTCGCAGAGCGCCCGAAGGACGTCCCCGGCTCGGTGGTGCTCGCGAGCGCGGACGGCGCGCGACCGCTCTTGCTCGAGGTGCAAGCGCTGGTCACTCCGACGGCGATGCCCTCGCCTCGACGCGTCGCGACGGGCATCGACCCGACGCGGCTCTCGATTTTGTGTGCCGTCCTCGCGCAGAGGGCGCCGCTCCCGCTGAGAGAGCACGACGTGTTCGTGGCGATGGCGGGCGGAGCGTCGGTCGACGAGCCCGCTGCGGACCTGGGAATCGCCTGCTCGATCGCGTCATCGGTGGTCGAAGTCGCGCTGCCGGCAGACCTCGTGGTGTTCGGCGAAGTCGGGCTGGCGGGAGAGATTCGCGCGGTGCCGCGGGCGACGATCCGGCTCGAAGAGGCGGTGAAGCTCGGGTTCAAGCGAGCGCTCGTTCCGCGGGCCAACGTCGAGCGCGGCGAGATCCCGCCAGGGATCAAAGCGGTGGGCGTCGGTCACGTCCGCGAGATCGCCGCGTGGATCGAGCGCAAAGCCGAAGGCCGCTGAGCCCTCGCCGAGCGCGATGCGCTCAGCGGGTCACCACTCGCCAGTGTTCTTCATGGAAGCCCAGGGCTCGGCGGACGCGAGGGCCGCGCCCTTCTGCAACAGCTCGATCGAGTGCCCGTCGGGAGAGCGCACGAACGCCATCCGTCCGTCGCGCGGCGGGCGGTTGATCACGACGCCCTTGTCCGCGAGCCGCGCGCAGGTCGCGTAGATATCGTCCACCTGGAACGCGAGGTGCCCGAAGAAGCGGCCCGTCGAGTACGGCTCCGCCTGGTCCCAGTTGTACGTGAGCTCGATCTCGCCGTCGTCGCCCGCGGCTCCGGTCGACAAGAACACGAGCGTGAATCGCCCCGCTTCGTTGGCGTTTCGTCGTGTTTCAACGAGGCCGAGCTTGTCGCAGAAGAACGCCAGCGCCGCGTCGAGGTCTTTCACGCGGAGCATCGTGTGGAGGTAGCGCATGCCCGAGAGCATCGTCGCAGCGCAGCGAGAACGAAAGCCCTGCGAGTCCTGGAGAGCCCACGAAATCTCGGTACGAATCCACCGCTCAGTCGGTATCACTGAAATATCGGTGCCCGTTCTCGATCCGCGGCGCGCACGAACGGCAGCAAAATCAGCGCTCGCTTCCTGGAGTTAGCGCTTGGCACGGCCAGTGCTTTTCGATCCACTCGAGGAACCCGCCATGTCTGCGAACAACACCAAGAAGCTGGCCCGTTGGGCCGTGGTCGCTGCAACGCTTTCGATCGCCGTTGCCTGCAAGCAGCGCCCTGCGAGCACCCCGCCTCCCCCGCCACCAGTGAACAACACGCCGACTCCGCCGCCGCGCACGCCGCGGACGGGCGAGCCCGTCGCGGCGCTGCCCGAAGTGCAAATCAACGAGCAAAAGATGCTGCTCGGTCGAAGGCTGTTTCACGACACGAGACTCTCGGGTGACAACACGATTTCGTGTGCGTCGTGCCACTCGCTCGACACGGGCGGCGCCGAGCACCGGCGCGTATCGACTGGGATTCGCGGCCAGCAAGGGCCGATCAACGCGCCGACGGTGCTCAACTCGGCGCTGAATTTCGTGCAGTTCTGGGACGGCCGCGCGGCAGACCTGGCGGCGCAGGCGGCGGGCCCTGTCGCCAATCCCGCCGAGATGGGCGCGCAGTGGCCCGAGGTGGTCGAGCGCGTGCGCGCCGACGCGACGTATCTCGCTTCGTTTACCGCGGCGGGCTTCGCCGACGGCGTGACGCAGAACAACATCACCGCGGCGATCGCCGAGTACGAGCGCTCGCTGCGAACGCCCTCGCGCTTCGACCAGTGGATGCTGGGCGACGACGACGCGATCACCAGCGCTGAGCGACGCGGATACGACACGTTCAAGTCGGTGGGCTGCACCTCGTGCCACACCGGCGCCGGCATCGGCGGCGCGAGCTACCAGCGCATGGGCGCCGTTCGAAACTACTTCGCCGACCGCGGAAACCTCACCGAGGCGGACAACGGCCGCTTCAACGTCACCCGTCAGGAGGGCGACCGTCACATGTTCAAGGTGCCGCTGCTCCGCAACGTGGAGCTCACCGCGCCGTACCTCCACGATGGAACCCAGGCGACGCTTCCAGACGTCGTGCGAACGATGGGGCGCTATCAGCTCGGCATCGACCTCACGGCGGCGCAGGTCGAAGACCTGGTCGCGTGGTTGAAGAGCCTGACGGGAGAGCTTCCCGCGACCGCTCGAGAGCCTGCGCGACCGGCGGGGACGCAAACACCAACGGCCAACGGTGACGCGAGCGCGCCTGCGCCCGATGCCGGCGCTGTTGCTCCGCGCCGCGGACGAGCCGGCTGAGCACGGCCTCGACTTCGGTCGAGTCACGCACGAGAGGGGGAGAAACGCGAAGGGCCGGGAGTGAGCCCGGCCCTGATCGCGTCGTTGAGCATGTGGTGGGTGATGAAGGACTTGAACCTTCAGCCAACGGATTAAGAGTCCGCTGCTCTACCGATTGAGCTAATCACCCAGATTTGTACTCGAGACTGCCGCCGTCTACTTCGTTCGCGTCGCTCTTTCGAGCTGCGCGCCCGGCCCGATTCGAACGGGCGACCTACGGATTCGAAGTCCGGCGCTCTATCCAGCTGAGCTACGGGCGCTTCGACGGCGCGGTCTCTATCACCGGCATCTTCAGCTCGTCAACATTGCTGTCTCGAACTTTGTCTGCCGATGACCGGGGTGACCAACGGGATTTGAACCCGCGACATTCGGAACCACAATCCGACGCTCTACCGACTGAGCTATGGCCACCATCGTTGCTTCGTCTTCAGCGCTCTGCGCCTCCGACGATGCTGTGCTCTCCCGAGGACTTGCGTCCACCGTTCGAGCACGGGGCGCGGTGTATAAATGCTCTGTCGCAGGTCGTCAACATCCCGACCTTCGATGGTGAACGATCGCGGTCGTTCGTCGGCGACGGCACCTTCTCGGCGACAACGTTTGTCGATGCGAACATCCGCAGGTGACAGCGCGCAATTGCGTTGTTAGGGTCCGCGCCCTCGATACGAGGTCACCCTCGGGGCGTTGCACAGCCTGGTAGTGCGCCAGCTTTGGGAGCTGGATGTCGTCGGTTCGAATCCGGCCGCCCCGACCACACGCAGACAGCCAACGGATTCTGCGCCCGTAGCTCAGTTGGATAGAGCAGCGGCCTTCTAAGCCGACGGTCAGGGGTTCGATTCCCTTCGGGCGCGCCATCGACCGTGTCGCGCCAACAGCGTCGCTGAAATGCGACCGATTGGTTGGTACGGTCTGGTCATCGATGTACGCGTTCGTTCGCTTCAAGCTTCCGAGCGGTGCCTCTGTCGACCTGGGACACGGAGACATCATCGGTCGACTTTCGACCGCGGCGCTTTGCGTGGACGATCCGCGGGTCTCCGAGGCGCACGCGATGGTGAGCATTCGCCGCGGCGAGCTGGTGCTCTTGTCGCTTCGTCGAATGTTCTCGGTCCGCGCCAAGCCGCTGAGCGAGGTGGTGCTGCGCGACGGCATGTCGATCGACCTGGCCGAAGGGGTCACGCTGGTGGTCGAGGACGTTCACGTCCCCGACAAAGTGCTCGCGCTCTCGATGGAAGGCATCGGCTCGACGATCCTTCCTGCGACCGCGAGCCTGAGGATCGAGCCTCTGCCGACGCTCTTGCCTCGGTTCGAGCACGACGCTGACCTGCACCTCTGGTGGAACGGCCACGAGTGGCGCGCGCAGCTTCGGGGCGCGAAGGTGCGAGCCGTCAACGACGGCGACGAGCTGGTGCTCGGCTCGAAGCGAGCTCGCTTCGAGCTCGTCGAGAACACCGGGAGCGAGACGACCGCGATCGCGCGCGCGACGAGCGCTCCGCTGCGGATCATCGCGTGGTTCGACACGGTCGAGATTCACCGCGAAGGAATGCCCGCGGTCACGATCTCTGGCGTCGGCGCTCGCGTGCTGAGCGAGCTGGTCGCCTTCGACGGCCCGGTCGAGTGGCAGATCGCCGCGCGCGAAGTCTGGAGCGATCCGAGCGACGTCGCGCTGGACGCGCAGGAGCTCCGACACCGTTGGGACGTCACCCTCGCCCGCTTGCGCGCAAAGCTCCGCGAAGCCGGGGTGCGGGCGGACCTCGTTCGGTCGACCGGCGCGGGCCTCGTGCAGCTCGTTCGATACCCGAGCGACGTGCTCGAGGACCGTCGGTAGCGCGCATCGAAGAGCGCGCTCGCGCGCAGGGCCTCTCTCACATCGCCGACGCGACGAACCGCAGCGAGTAGCTCACGGGGTTGCGTGGCCACGACGCAGCTCGCAGCGCACGGTCGACGCAGGTGAACTCTGCCTGGGTTCCGACCATCTGCTCGTGGCGCTCGTTGCGAACAACCGTCCCGCGCGCGTCGATCGTGAGCTCGACGCTGACCACTGCGTCGCCGAGCGTGTGCGATGCGAGCTCGACGCAAGCAGCGATCGGCCCTTCGATCCTCGGAAGGACGTCTCTCGCGGCCTCGTCGTCGTTGACGCCGCCAAAGTTGAACTGAAGCCGCGTCCCGAGCGGCGTGTACCTCGGGCCCTGCGCGGTCTGATCGAAGCGAAGGGGAACGGGCGACGGTCGGTCCGGCACGACCACGTCTTCGCGAACAAACGGCGCCATCGGCCGCGCCTCGCGCGGGACCAACGCGCTCGTCACGACGCTCGAAGCGACGGCGAGGAGCACGACTGCGACGACCGCCAGCGCGACTGTTTGGGTGCGGCTCGGAGCGACCGCGCGGATCGTCGGCGACCCTGCGCTCGGCTTCGAGGGGAGCTCGTGGGTGCTCGCGGTCGCGATCGCCAGTGAATTTGCAGACTGTGCGCCATGCTCTGCGCGAACTACCGGCGCGCCGACGTATCCGCCGTACGACGAATCAGGCGGCGTCTCGGGCTCATCGCGCGTGGTCGTTGTCCGCTCGGCGAGGATCGCGCCGATGGCCGCGGACACCGCTTCGGCGCTCGTGGGTCTGGCGTCGCGCGATCGCGCGATCATCGCCGTCACGAGCGCTTGCAGCGCGACAGGAACATCCGCAGGCCACGCGTCGATCGTCGCCGACGGGTCGAGGGGCGCGCGCACCATGGCGTGCGCTCCGAGCACCATCTTGGCGACGAGCAGCCCGAGCGAATACAGGTCGCTTCGCGCGTCGACCACGGCGCCATCGAGCTGCTCGGGCGCCATGAAAGCCGGTGTTCCGACGACGTTGCCGGTCCACGTGAGCGACTCCTGGCCGTCGATCGACGCGACGCGAATCACGCCGAAATCAATGATCTTCGCGCGCTCACCGCCAGACTCGCGCACGAGCATCACGTTGGACGGCTTGAGGTCTCGGTGCACGACGCCCGCCGCGTGGAGCGCGCCGAGGCCCTCGGCGACGTCGATCGCGATGCGCGCGGCGCGCTCCCAAGGGAGCCTGTCAGCGTGCGCGAGCAGCTCGGAGAGGGTCGGTCCATCGAGCAGCTCCATCACGAAGAACGCAGGGTCGTGGTCGAGCACGAGGTCGAGCGTCGCGACGAGCGAGGGGCTCTTGACCGTCGCGCTGACGGTCGCCTCTCGTCGAAACCGCTCGAGCGAGACGCCGTCGCGCAAGAACTCGTCTCGCACGACCTTGAGCGCCACGCGCCGCTGCGCGCGCAGGTCTTCGGCCTCGAAGACGGCGCCCATCCCGCCCTTGGCGATGGGATAGAGCACACGATATCGACCCGCGAGTGTTTTTCCGACGAGCTCGTCGCTCATGAGTTTCCCGCGTGAGTCATGGCACGAGCGGCCGCTGTCCGCGCGCAAACACCGGATTCTTGTGAGACCGCTGTGAGCGCCAGCGGACGCGCGCAGTGGCCGGTGACCGAGGGAGCGAGCGACGCTCCCGTGCCGGATTGCTGGCGCAGCCGGGCATCGCCGAGGACCGCGAGGGTCATTTCATGCCGTCATCGTAGCGACGACGGGTCCACTGGATGGCGCGGCGATCGTTGAGCCAGCGCGCGGCCTGTCGCCATCCTCCACGCGCGTCTTCGCCGACGAGAATGAGCACGGTGCGATCCGTGTCGACGCCCGGAAACGGAATGGCCATTCCGCACGGCTCGGAGGCGAGAAGGTGCTCGCCCGCCCGCGCTGCCTCGGCGATTTCGACGCGGCACGCCCTCGCGCTGTTTTCGCCGTCGCAGCGCACTCGCACGGCGAGCTCGACGCCGAGCGCGGGGCGCCAGACCCCCTGGCGGGCGACTCGACCGGCTGGGGCTAGCTCGAGGTACGCGGCCCCGCCCCCGACTGCCACCCCGGTCGAGCAGGCGGTGACGAGCACGAAGAGCGGCGCGAAGTTGAGGAATCGGGCGGATGGCACTATGGGAAGATCGTGCCACGAGCGAGCGCCAAATGAACCTTCCTCCGCTGCCAGTTCTCGGGATGGTCTTCGCCGTCGTCGGCGGGGTGTCGGGCTACCTGCTCTTGCCCGAGCAAGGCGTGAGCGCCGCGCAGCGTCCGAGGATTCGAATTCTGGGGCGTGAAATTCAACCGGGCCGCGACGCGATGGCGACCGCTCGCGAGGTCGCTCGAGGATTTCTCAGAGAGCACGTTCGCATCACCGCGCGGGTGACGGTGACCGTCCAGCAAGGCGAGTCCTTTCAAACCCGAGAAGAAGACCGGGTGATCGATCGAACGCGCGCGGACCTCGGGGCGCGCGTGGACGAGCGCATGCTCGCGCACCTCATCGCTGCCGCGACGGACCCGACCTCGCCGCTGCTCCGCCACCACGCGACGATCGCCGCGGGGCAGCCCGTGGATCTGCCGATGCCCGCGCACGTGGACGGCGCCGTCGCGATGCCGCTGCTCATGCAGCTCAAAGAGGACATCGATCATCAGCCGGTCGACGCGCGGCTCGACGTCGAGAGCCGAGCGGTCGTTCCTGAGCAGGCTGGGCGGTACATGGACGTGTACGCGACGCTCGCGAAGCTCGACGAGGCGCTCTCGCGGGGACAAGCAGAGATCCCTGCGGTGATCAGCACGACGCCCGCTCGCGTCACGCGCGCGCAGCTCGCGGGAATCGAGATGCGCGAGGTGCTCGGCTTCTTCGAGACCAACTACAACGCGGACGAGAGCAAGCGAGACCGCACGTACAACCTCCACCTCGCGGCGAGCAGGATCAACGGCTACGTCTGGATGCCGGGCGAAGTGTTCGACTTCAACGGGGTCGTCGGCGATCGAAGCGAAGCCAACGGCTTTCGGATGGCCACCGTGATCTCGGCCGGAGAGCTCATCGACGGCGTGGGAGGCGGCACCTGCCAGATCGCAGGAACGCTTCACGCAGCGAGCTTCTTCTCGGGCATGGAGATCCTCGATCGACGGCCGCACACGCGCCCGTCCGGCTACATCAAGATGGGCCTCGACGCGACCGTCGTGTATCCGTCGATCAACCTCCGGATGCGCAACAACCTGCCGCACCCGGTGGTGATTCACACGAGGCTCGGAGGAGGCCTCGCGCGAATCGAGCTGCTCGGCCCCAGGCGAACGCGCTCTGTCACGTTCGTGCGAAAGATCATGCACGTCGATCGGTTTCCGACGAGGGACGTGCCGGACGTGAACCTCGCGCCTGGGCAGCGCGTGCTGACTCAGCGTGGGATTCCTGGGTTTCGCGTGCGTCGATATCGAATCGTGCGCGACGGTGACCAGGCGGTGCGCGAGCGCTGGGAGGACGTCTATCCGCCGACGGTCGAGATCTGGCACGTCGGGACCGGCGGCGGCTCTGGCAACGGTCCCAACCCCGACGATCACAGCGAGTACACAGCGGATCAGTACATGGCCACCTCGCAGAGCCCTGGCGAGACGCGCATGCTCGAGGTCCGTCGACCCGGCATGACCGGAACGCCAGGCTGGACCGTCGCGCAAGGCTTCACGCGGCTGCCGCCGACCGCGCCGACGCCCGCGCCCGCGGCGAACGCAGCGCCACGCGGCGGTCGTCGATGAGCGGACCGCTCGCTGGCCGAGAGGTGCTGCTGGTCGTGGGCGGCGGAATCGCCGCGTACAAGAGCGTCACGCTCGCGCGCGAGCTTTTGCGCGCAGGCGCAAAGGTCGAGACGATCCTCACGGACGCAGCGCAGAAGTTCGTCGGCGGCGTGACGTTCGCGGGCCTGACTGGCCGCGCGGCGCGCAACGAGCTCTGGGACGCGAGCTACTCGGGCGAGCTCCACGTCGAGCTCGCGTCGAGGGCCTCGATCATCGTCGTTGCGCCAGCGACCGCGGACCTGATGGCGCGCGCGGCCAACGGAATCGCCAATGACCTCGCGACGGCGACGCTGTTGTGCGCGAAGAGCTCGATCGTCTACGCGCCCGCGATGCACCCTCGCATGTGGGAACACCCAGCGACGCGCGAGAACGTCGCGCGCCTCGTCGCGCGGGGCGCGCGCCTCGTCGGCCCGGTCATCGGTCCCCTCGCGAGCGGCGAGGTCGGCGTCGGACGCATGGAGGAGCCAGAGGTCATCGCGCGGCGCGTGGTCGAGTTGGCCTCGAGCGCCCGAGACCTCGAGGGCGTTCGCGTGCTCGTGACCGCGGGGCCCACGCACGAAGCGATCGATCCCGTGCGATTCATCGGCAATCGGTCGAGCGGCAAGATGGGGCTGGCCATCGCGGACGCCGCGGTCGAGCGGGGCGCGACGGTGACCGTCGTTCATGGGCCGATCACGGCGCGCGCGTCGCACCACGAGTCGATCACCCGCGTCGCGGTGCGCTCGGCGCTCGAGATGCAAGCGGAGGTCGCCGCGCGCAGCGAAGATTCGGACGTGATCGTGATGGCGGCGGCGGTGGCCGACTACCGCCCGGACGTCGTGGCGACCCATAAAATCAAAAAGGGCCAGGATCGCCTGGTCCTCGAGCTCGTGAAGAACCCGGACATTCTCGCGGGGCTCGGCGCGTGGCGCGGGGCGAACAAGCGGCCGGTGCTCGTGGGATTCGCCGTCGAGACCGGCGACCTCGTGGGCTATGCGCGATCGAAGCTCTCGCGAAAGGGCTGCGACATGGTCGTCGCCAACCTGGCCGAGCACGGGTTCGAGGGCGACGACAACACGGTCACGATCGTCACGCGCGAGACCGCGGAAGAGATCAGTCGACGACCCAAGCGGGAGATCGCCGACCGAATTCTCGACGCCGCTCGAACGTTTCTCGATTCGTCGCAGAGCCGCGGCTGAGCCTCTGGTATCATCGCGTCAAAGATGAAGCTCGAGTGTCAATCGTGCTTGCTGCAGTTCGATGCGGTCGGCGCAGGACCTGATTCGAAGTGTCCCCGCTGCGGTTCGACGAACGTGACCGGGGCGGCCAGCGCTCCCGCGATGCAGAGCGGCCCCGCTTCGGGGCAAGCGGCGATCGCGGCGACGATCGCGCAACCCATGATGCCGCCCGCTGGGGCGCCCGCGGGTTTCAACCCCGTCGGAGCGCCCGCGGGTGGCGCGCCGTTCGGCGGAGCGCCCGCGGGTGGGGCGCCGTTCGGCGGAGCACCCGCGGGTGGCAATCCATTCGGCGGAGCGCCGGCGGGAGGAAGTCCCTATGGCGCCGCTCCCAACGCGCCTCCACCGGGAGGCCAGTACGGAGCTCCGAGCCCGTATGGCGCACCGCCAGGGGGAGGAGGATTCGGAGCGCCGCCGTCGCCGTACGGAGCGCCGCAACCCGCCCCGTCGCCGTATGGCGCGCCAGCGTCACCGTACGGTGCGCCCACGGCGCCTGTCGGCAACCCATTTGGCCAGGCGGGCGCGTCGTTCGGCGCAGCGCCCATGGGCATGGTCGCGGTGACGCCGTACGGCAACGCGCAGGTCGACGGCGAGCAACGCAAGGCGATGGTGTGGGCGGTCGTCGCGCTGTTGTTCTTCTGGCCGGCCGCGATCGGCGCGTTCGTTCAATACAGCGCGTCGATGACCGCTTCGCGCATGGGCGACTACGGGACGGCGCTCGCAAAGGCGAAGAGCGCACAGATGTGGGGCATCGTCAGCACGGCGATCATCGCGGGCTTCGTCGTGCTCGGCTGCCTCGCTGGGCTGATCGGCGCGACCGCTGGGGGCTGAGCCGCGCGCCGGCGCTCAGCTGGTCTTGGCGTTGCGAACGAGCACGCCGAGCACGGCGGGGTTCATCGCGGCGCGCTCTTCTTCGCTCCACTCGTAGCGACGAAGGATTCCCGCGAGCACTTCGATCTGCGCGTCCACCTGCGCGCGATCGTCGACGAACACCGTGGGGACGCCCTTGAGCACGCACAGTCCCCCCTGGGTCAGCGCGCCCTTGAGCGCCTCGCGCCGGATGGCGAGCCCCTTGTTCTTGGCGACCTCGATCATGGCGTCGAGCAGAGGTCGCCCCTTCATCGCATCGTCTCCGTGGTCAACACGGGGGCGATGTGTAGCTCAGAACTGAGCCTTTTCGGTGGAGCCCGTGAGCGCGAGGGTGCTCGAGGCGCCGCCAGAGATCACCTCGCTCACCGCGTCGAAGTAGCCGGTGCCGACTTCGCGCTGGTGACGCGTGGCCGTGTATCCGTGCGCCTCCGCGGAGAACTCCGCCTGTTGAAGGCGCGAGTAGGCGGACATGCCCTCTTCCTTGTAGCCCTTGGCGAGCTCGAACATGCCGAAGTTGAGCTGGTGAAAGCCCGCGAGGGTGACGAACTGAAACTTGTAGCCCATCGCGCCGAGCTCGCGCTGAAACTTCGCGATCGTGGCGTCGTCGAGGTTCTTCTTCCAGTTGAACGACGGAGAGCAGTTGTACGCGAGGAATTTTCCTGGGAATTGCTTGTGCACTCCCTCGGCGAACTCCTTGGCTTCGTGCAGGTCGGGCGTGCTCGTCTCGCACCAGAGCACGTCCGCGAAGGGGGCGTACGCGATGGCGCGGGCGATCGCGGCCTTCACGCCAGCCTCGACGCGGAAGAACCCTTCGGCGGTGCGCTCGCTGCTCTTGATGAAGGGCTTGTCGCGCTCGTCGTGGTCGCTGGTGATGAGCTTCGCGCTGTCGGCGTCGGTGCGCGCGACGAGGACGGACGGGACGTTCATCACGTCGGCGGCGAGGCGCGCGGCGACGAGGGTGCGGATGAACTGGCCGGTGGGCACGAGGACCTTTCCGCCCAGGTGGCCACACTTCTTTTCGCTGGCGAGCTGGTCTTCGAAGTGAACGCCAGCGGCGCCCGCTTCGATCATGCCCTTCATGAGCTCGAAGGCGTTGAGCGGTCCGCCGAAGCCAGCTTCAGCGTCGGCCATGATGGGCGCGAACCAGTCGCGCTTGGGTCCGCCCTCGGCGGTCTCGATTTGATCCGCGCGCTGCAGGGTGCGATTGATGCGGCGAACGACGGCGGGAACAGAGTCCACGGGGTAGAGGCTCTGGTCGGGGTACATCTGACCGGACGTGTTGGCGTCCGCCGCGACCTGCCAGCCCGAGAGATAGATCGCGTCGAGGCCCGCGCGCACCATCTGCATGGCTTGCGCGCCGGTGAGCGCGCCGAGCGCCTGGACGAAGGACTTCTCGTTCATCATCTGCCAGAGCTTGCGCGCGCCGCGCGTGGCGAGCGTCTGCTCGATGAGCAGCGAGCCGCGCAGCCGCTGGATGTCGGCGATGGTGTAGGGGCGCGTGATGCCCTTCCATCGCGGCGAGTCGAGGCGCTCACCGCCAACGATCGTCGAGGGGCTGGTGGCGGCGGCGGTGCTGGGAACTGCTCCGATGGTCATGTCGCTCTCCTTCGTTTGGATCGATCAACGTTTGGACGCGTCGCGTCTCGAAAACTGGTGCGTGTAATGGATCAGTCGTTCATCGTCTGCCGCAGCGCTTCGTACGCGGGCAGCGTGAGAAATTCTTCGAACACCGGCGCGGTCACGAGGCGGTCGAACATCGCGCGCGCCTCGGCGAAGCGCCCGTTGGCGAAGCGGTCCTCGCCGACCTCGTCGCGCACGCGGCGCATCTCTTCGTCGGCGATCTTGGCGTACGCCTCGGGCGTCAGGACGCCGAGGCCGTCGACGGAGATGCCGTTGCGGACCTGCTGCCAGAGCTGGGCGCGCGAGATCTCTGCGGTCGCGGCGTCCTCCATGAGGTTGTAGAGGGGCACGCACCCGACGCCGCGGAGCCAGGCCTCGAGGTACTGCACGCCCACGCGGATGTTGTGTCGAACGCCGTCGACGGTCCGCGCGCCCTCGTGCACTCGAAGGAGGTCGTCGACCGAGACGCTGACGTCGTCGCGAAGACGGTCGAGCTGATTGGCGCCCTTCATGTGCGCGTCGAAGATCTCTTTCGCGATCGGCACGAGGCCGGGGTGGGCAACCCACGTTCCGTCGTGGCCGTCGGTCACCTCGCGGAGCTTGTCCGCGCGCACCTTGGCGATGGCGACCTCGTTCGCGGCGGGATCGTTCTTGATCGGGATGACCGCGGCCATTCCGCCCATCGCGTGGGCGCCGCGCTTGTGGCACGTGCGGATGAGCAACAGCGAGTAGGCGCGCAGAAACGCCTTGTCCATCGTCACGAGCCCGCGATCGGGGGTGATCGCCTCGCGCTCGTGCGCGCGCTTCTTGATGAACGAGAAGATGTAGTCCCAGCGGCCGCAGTTGAGCCCGGCGGAGTGCTCTCGGAGCTCGTAGAGGATCTCGTCCATCTCGAACGCTGCCGGGAGCGTCTCGATGAGGACCGTCGCCTTGATCGTGCCGCGGGCGATGCCGAGGGCGTCTTGCGCGGCGACGAAGACGTCGTTCCACCAGCGGGCCTCGAGGTGCGACTCGAGCTTGGGGAGGTAGAAGAACGGGCCCTGTCCGCGAGCGAGCTGCTCCTTGGCGTTGTGAAAGAAGAACAACCCGAAGTCGAACAGCGAGCCAGGAGCAGGAGCTCCGTCGACGACGAAGTGCCGCTCGGGCAGGTGGAGCCCGCGAGGCCTGACGAACAGCACCGCGGGCTCGTCCACGAGCGCGTAGCGCTTGCCGCTCTCGGGCGCGGTGTACTCGATGGTCTTGCGCACGGCGTCGCGCAGGTTGCTCTGCCCCGACAGCTGGTTGTCCCAGGTGGGGGTGTTGGCGTCTTCGAAGTCCGCCATGAACACGCGCGCGCCGGAGTTGAGCGCGTTGATCACCATCTTGCGGTCGACCGGACCGGTGATCTCGACGCGACGGTCCGCGATCACCGACGGAACGGGCGCGACGCGCCACACTCCCGCGCGGACCGCCAGCGTCTCCGGCAGAAAGCCCCAGGACCGGGTGTTGGCGACGCGCTCTCGCTGAAGGTCCACGCGCCGCGCGAGGAGCGCCGTATGTCGATCGCGAAACCGCCGAACGAGGTCGGCGACGAACGCCACCGCCTCGTCGGTGAGGATCGCTTCGTAGCCCGCTCGGATCGGCCCGGTGATGTTTACGCCCTCGACTGCCATGTGCGTCTGGGCCCATTCATTGACCGTCTGCGTCATGCTCGCAAGCAAAGTTCGAGTGTGCGATCGAAGCGCATGTCAATGGCTGTCAACGACAGATTGTTGTACTGTTAATGTTGTCAATTTTCGATCAGTTGTGACGCATTCGGTGCGCGGCTCGCGCAAAACTCGGAGGCAGCTCGAATGGTGCGAAGCAATCGCGAGTCGCGCGATGGAACGAGGCTCGGCGCGAAGGTCAAAGCGCTGCGACGACAGCACGGGATCAGCCAGGCTCAGCTCGCGGAGAAGCTCGACGTTTCGGCGAGCTACCTGAACCTCATCGAGAACAACCGGCGTCCCTTGCCGGCCGCGATGATGATCCAGCTCGCGCAGGTGTTTAGCGTCGAGCTCGGGGCGTTCGTCGCGGACGACGACGCGCGGCTCAGCGCGGATCTGCTCGAGGCGCTCAGCGATCCCCTGTTCGAGCACCACGAGCTGCACGGCGCCGACGTGAAGGAGCTCGTCACGTCGAGCCCCAACCTCGCCCGCGCGATGCTCGCGCTCTACCGCGCCTACGAAGACACCCGCGAGCGAGTCGAGAGCCTGGCGAGCCGCGTGAGCGAGGGCGAGGACAGCGGCGGGGCGCGCGCGATGCTCGCGCCGAGCGAAGAGGTCAACGACCTCGTGCAGCGTCGCGGCAACTACTTCGCCGCGCTCGAAGAGGCAGCAGAGGAGCTCTGGAAGCGCGGACGCATCGACGGTGACGACCTGTACGGGGCGCTTCGATTTCACCTTCGCGAGGCGCACGGGCTGAGCGTTCACATCGCGCGGTGGGACGAAGAGCACGGCGTGTTGCGCCGGTTCGACCCAGAGAACAAGCGCGTCGTATTGAGCGAGCTTCTGCCCACGCGGTCGCGCAATTTTCAGCTCGCGCACCAGCTCGCGCTGCTCGCGCATCACTCGCTGCTCGACGAGATCCTCGACGAAGACGGAGGCGTGTCCGAAGAGGCGCGGCCCCTCGCCCGCGTCGCGTTGGCCAACTATTTCGCAGGCGCAGTGCTCATGCCGTACCGGCGCTTCCTCGAGGCCGCGCGGGGGACGCGATACGACCTCGACGTGCTGGGACGACGCTTTCGCGTGGGGTTCGAGCAGGCGGCGCACCGACTCACGACGCTGCGCAGAAAGGGCGCTGAGGGCGTTCCCTTTCACATGTTGCGGATCGATGTTGCGGGAAACATCTCGAAGCGCTTCTCGGGCTCGGGCATCCGGTTCGCGCGCTTCTCCGGCGCGTGCCCCCGGTGGAACGTCTTCGCCGCCTTTCAGACGCCGAACATGATCCGCATCCAGGTCTCCAAGATGCTCGATGGTCAGACGTACTTCTGCATCGCGCGCACGATCCAGAAGGACTCAGGCGGCTTTCACCAACAGCACCCGGTGCTGGCGATCGGCCTCGGATGTCGGATCGAGCACGCGCGCGAGCTCGTGTACTCCGACGGCGTCGCGCTGGACGGCGCAGGCACCGCTGTTCCCGTCGGGGTCACGTGCCGTCAGTGCGATCGCGACGAGTGCGACGAGCGCGCGGTCCCCTCGATGCGCGCGCCGTTGAGGATCGACGAGAACATTCGCGGCGCGTCGCTGTACGCGATCGGACGCAAGTAACAGCGAGCGCTCTCGCGTGTGTGACTCCGCCTTCCGTTGGAGACCCGCTCAGCGATCTTCGCCGTCGCCGATGAGCGGCGCGGACTCGACGTGACCCGGCCCTACGCGTCGCACGCCCTTGATGTGCTCGATGAGAAGCGCGCGATTGTCGGTCACGCTGAGGTTCTGGAGCTCGAGCGCGCCGATGCGATCCTCGGGCGTGAACATCGCGTCGACCTTCTCCATCGAGAGCTTGTTGGGGTCGTAGGACATGTACGGCGCCTCGGTCTTCATGATCGTGTAGTCCTCGCCGCGGCGCAGCTCGAGGGTGACCGTGCCCGACACCGTCGGCGCGACCCACTTCACGAGGGCGTCCTTCAGCATCATCGCCTCGGGGTCGTACCACTTGCCCTCGTAGAGCAGCCGCCCGAGCCGACGGCCGAGGGTGCTGTAGAGGTCCGTCGTGTTCTCGTTGTGGATGGCGCTGATCAGCCGCTCGTAGGCGATGTGCAGCAGCGCCATGCCTGGAGCCTCGTAGATGCCGCGGGATTTCGCGTCGATCACGCGGTTTTCGATCTGGTCGCTCATGCCGAGGCCGTGCCGACCGCCGATGCGATTGGCTTCGACGAAGAGCTCGAAGGGCGAGGCGAAGGTCTTGCCGTTGAGACGCGATGGCAGTCCCGCGTCGAACGTCACGCTCACAGTCTCGGGCTCGATCACGACGTCGCGCTTCCAGAACGCGACGCCCATGATCGGGCTGACGATGGTCATTCCCTTGTCCAGGTGCTCGAGGTCCTTCGCCTCGTGCGTCGCGCCGAGCACGTTGGCGTCGGTCGAGTACGCCTTCTCGGTGCCCATGCGATAGGGCAGCCCGACGGACACGAGGTACTCGGACATCTCCTTGCGGCCGCCGAAGGCGTCGACGAACTTCTGATCGAGCCAGGGCTTGTAGATCTTGAGCGCAGGGTTGGTGAGAATTCCATAGCGGTAGAACCGCTGAATATCGTTGCCCTTGTGCGTGCTTCCGTCGCCGAAGACGTCGACGCCGTCCTCGCGCATCGCGCGGATGATGGCCGTCGTCGTGACCGCTCGGCCGAGCGGCGTCGTGTTGAAGTACCGACGACCGCCGACGCTCAGGTGAAACGCGCCGCACTGAATCGCGGTGAGCCCCTCGCGCACGAGCGACTCGCGGCAATCGACGAGCGTCGCCTTCACCGCGCCGTGCACGAGCGCGCTCGGCGGAATGTCAGAAGGATTTTCTTCGTCGGGCTGCGCGAGGTCCGCGGTGTACGCGTAGACCTGCATGTCCTGGCGAGACAGCCACGCGACGGCGCAGCGAGTGTCGAGGCCGCCCGAAAAGGCGATGCCGAGCTTCGTTCCTGCCGGGGGCAGCGTGCGGTAGATGCGACTCATGGCGACCGCGCGAGTATCACGCGCGAGCCAGATTGTCAGCGGTCCGCCGCGGTCGCGAAGCCGAGCGCCTCGAGCGCCCGCGCCGCACGGGCTTCACGGGCGCGCTTCGCGATCGAGAGCAGGGCGCGATCCCGTCTCCATCCGTCCCTCTGCGTCGGCTCGACTGACTCCCAGTGCGGCTCGATGGCGTCGAACGTAGCCCGCGCCGTAACGAGAGCCCCGGCGAGCGCGACGTGCACCGACGGCGAGTCGGGCGGCTCGATCGCGAGCGCGCGAAAGGTCGCGATCGCCCCCGACAGCCGCATGATCGCGTCCGACGGCCAGCGCGAGCGGCGCGCGATCGCGAGCAGATACCCGAGCAGCGCGGCGAACACGTGGATGTCCTCGAGCGTTCGAAACGGCTTGACGTACCGCGCGTACCCGTCGCCCTCGAGCACCTCGCTGTCCGCGACGCGCACGCGGTCGAAGCGAATCGAGCCGTGAAGGACGTCCGGAACGATCGTCTCGAGCTCCATCGGCGTGATCGCGACGCCCTCGCGCACGCTGTCGATGTGCACGACGCGAAGCCGCGGACGACCGTCGGGCAGCGCTCCGTCGCGCGCGACCACGAGCAGATCCACAGGACCATCGGCCAGCGAAATCCAGCTCTTTTCGCCGGACAAAACGCGGTCGTCCGACGCGCTTTCGAGCGTCGTCGCGATCGCGCGCGGATGGGCTCCGCCGACCTCGGTGACGCAAAACGACGCCGCGTCGTCGACGGACAACGTCACGAACAACCGCTGCATCGCCGACCGATAGCCGCCGACGAACGCCTGCCCGACGGTGTCCGCGAAGAGACCGGCGATCACAGCACGGTCGAACGGGAGCGGGCTCGCGCGAGCGCGCTCGATGTGTCGCCGCCAGAACGCGTCGAGCGTCGCGTACGGCTCGTGCTCGATCGGCTCGGCCAGGGCGCGATCCAACAGTGATCGAAGAGAGTCGTCGGAGGTCACCGTCCGATGGTCTCGCATTCGCGGGCGCGGATGAACGGCCCCCCCCAAGTGCCCAGACGTGAGGTCGAAACGGCTACTCGCCGAGCTGCGTGAGCAGCTCGCGCGCCGCGGAGAGGTCGGCGTCTTCGCTGAGCGCGCGCTTCGCGAGAAACGCGGCCTTGCGCGGGTCGCCCTGCTTGAAGGCGATCACGCCCTGCCTGTAGAAGGCCTCGGCCCGAGTCATCGGGCCAGGCGCCTTCATCAGGGTGAGCGCGCGAAGCGCCTTGAGGGCGGTGTCGAGGTCATCGAACGTCATGGCGAGCTCCGCGAGCTCGCTCGCGACCGCGCCGTTCTGGTGATCGCTCTCGAGCGCGGCGTTGAGCCACGCGAGCTGCACGCCCTGGTCGCCCACCGCCGCTGCGGCGCGCGCCATACGGTACTGAAGCGCGCCGAGCTCAGCCGAGCGGCGGTTTCGGTGGCCGTTGATCGCGGTCTGCAGAAGCGTGGACGCCGAGTCGATGTTTCCGATCGCGATGTACGCGTCGACGAGGCCGACGGTGCTCTCGTGGTCTCCAGCGCGAAGCTTGAGCGCCTGCTCGAGCGGCGCGACGGCGTCTTCGTTGCGGCCCGCGAGCACGAAGAGCTTTCCTGCCTGGCGAAGACGGTCGAAGCGAATCGCTTCAGCCGGCGCGTGTCGAGCGTCTTCGAGCGAGAGCTCTGCGAGCTCGCTGTGCGCGTCGAGCGCTGTGTACACGCGGCGAAGCCACGCGCGCGCCGGCTCGTTCTCCGGCTGTTCGCGGAAGATCTCCTCGAGCGAGCCGCGCGCATCTCCGAGACGCTCGGCGCGCTCGCACGCCTCGGCGAGGCGCAGGGTCGCGTCGAGCTTCTCGCTGCCCTCCGACGCGTTGGCGAGGCGCTGGTAGACCGACACGACCGCGTCCCAACGAGCCGCGTCTGCGTGCAGGCTCGCGAGGGTCCGAAGCGAATCTTTGTCGGTCGGTTCGTGCTCGACCCAGGACTCGAGCGCCGCGCAGGCGCGCGCCGAGTCCCCTGCGTCCGCAGCGAGCGTCGCGACGCGATTGGCAGCGGCGCGCTCCTGTGCGCGATCGTCGCGAGCGCGAGCATCGTCGCGAAGGGCGTCGAGCGCGTCGAGCAACACCGGGAGCGTCACTTCAGGCTCGCGAGTTCTCGCGAGCTCGAGCTCAGCGACCGCCTCGGCCACGCGGCCCGCAGCGCGAAGCACCGCGCCTCTGGCCCGTCGAAGCGACGGTTCGGAGGCAGATCCCTCGCCCGCTTGCGCGAGCGCCTCGTCGAGCGCGGCCGCCGCGGCGTCGTTGTCTCCCGCGGACGAGAGATCGCGCGCGTGCTCTTCGACCAGGGACACGTCGCCAGGGGCTCGCCCTCGAGCCTTGGCGATGCACGCCGCCGCCGCTGCGAAATCTCCCAGCGAATCGCGGTAGATCACCGCCGCCTCTCGCAACCGCGCGACGGCTTCCGTCGCGGACTCGCGGTGCTCGGCGTCGAACGCGATCGTCGCCGCGAGCGCGCCTGTGTCCTCGGCTTCGCGAAGCGCCGCCTCGAGCCTGGTGCGAACGTTGGCGCTCTTGGGCGCGGCGCGAAACCCTCGGTCGAGCGCGCGGATGGCGCCGTCGCGATCGTCGTTGACGACGCGCGCGTCGGCGAGCTCGATCGCGTACTTCGCTGCTTCGTCGCCCTCGGTGCACTCGAGCAGACGCTCGAGCACTTCGTGACGATCGTCCGCGGAGTCCGAGGCCGAGTACTGCGCGAGCAGCGCGCGAAGCACGGTGGCGTCCTTGGGGGCCCAGTCGAGCGCGCTGCGGTAGAGCGCGATGATGTCGTCTCTTCGATCCGCGCCCCACCGGCTCGCGAGCCTGAGCGTGAGCGCGACGATGGCGCGGCCGCCGTCCTGCGCGCCGCGATCGCGCGCGCCGTCGAGCTGCCAACGCAGAAACTCGTCGAGCTCGTGGTCTTTTCCGCTCTTCTCGAGCAGGTCCGCGAGGAGCTGCGCCGCCTCGACGTCGCTCGGATCATCCTCGAGGCAGCTGCGCAAGCTCGCCGCTGCGTCGTCGACGGTGTCCGGCGACTCCGCGAGGAACCGCGCTCGCTCGACGCGCAGCTTGTTTCGCTCGCCCACGTCGTAGACGTTCTCGAGCACGATGTCGATTCGCGCCGCGAGCTTGTCCTTCGCGCCGAGCCTTCGATAGGCGTCGAGCAGCGGCTCCCAGACCGCGCGATCGGCTGCGTCCCGCTCGGCGAGCGCCTCGAGGATCGACGCTGCGAGCGCGAGGTCTCCGAGCGGGTCCATCGCGATCTGCGCAGCCTCGACGCCGAGCGGAATCGCCTCGGATGCCTCAGCGAGCTTCGATGCGCGCGAGAGCAACTCGACAGCCTCGCGAGAGGCTCCCGCGGTGACTTTCGCGCGGCCGAGGGCGACGAGGGCCCACGTTCCGTCAGCGCTCTCTCCGGCGCGCTCGATGGCGCGCTCGAGGAGCGCGACTTCTTTGTCCGAACGCGACGAGCGCTGGGCGACTTCCACCGCTTCGCGAAGCAGCTCTTGCGACGCGTCTGGGAGCGCCGTCGCTCGGTCGAGCGCGTCGAGCAGGGCCGCGTCTTCTCCGAGCGAACGTGCGACGCGCTCGTAGAGCGCGACGAGCTCGGCGTCGTCCGGCGCGCTCGCGCACGCGGCGGCGAGCATCGCGGCGGCGCGATCGTACCGCGCGTCATCGTCGAGCGCAGCCTCGAGCGTCTGGCGACCCTCGGTGCGGGTCTCGTCGCGGCTGAGGTCGAGCTCGGCGAGGCGATAGAGCGCGTCGACGCGTCCTTCTGGATCGGCGCGGCGCGCGAGCACCGCCCGCAGCGGCGCGACGGAGTTCTCGACGCCAGCCGCTCGGTACGCGCGGTCGAGGGCGCGCAGAACGTCTCGTTCGGGAGCGCCCTCGGCGTGCGCCTTCTCGAGGTCGGCGACCGCGCCGCGCGCGTCGAGCAAGTCCTCAGCGGTAGCTTCGCCGGCCCGCAGCAGCAGTCGTCCTGCGATCGAGCGATCCTCGATCGACTTCGCGAGCGAGCGAACCGCCTCGACGTATCGAACGCTCTGCTCGGTGCGCTTGGCGAGCTCGCGTGTCGCGCGATGCGCGGCGTCGTCGTCAGCAAAGGACGGAAGGGCCTCGAGCCTCGCGTCGAGCGCCTCGCCGCTTCGACCCAAGGTCTCGAGCGTCGTCGCGACCGAGTCGAGCGCGCTTGCCTTCGCCGAGCCGTCTGCGGTGCGCGAAAGGCGCGCGCGCAGCGCTCGAAGAAGGAGCTCTTGCTCGTTGGCTGCGAGCAACGCTCGTTCGAACGACTCTGCCTCGAACGCGCTCTCGGTCGCCGCCTCGAACGCGCTCTCGAGCACCTCCGCAGCGCGGTCGGTTTGCCCCTGCGCCCGCGCGATGCGGTGCAACGCGAACAGCACCTCGGACTGCGACGGGCCGTCGTCGGTCGTCGCCTGGCGTCGCACGACGAGGAGCAGCGAGCGGTATGCGTTCGCCGCGCGCTCTTGTTCGCCGAGCTCGAGCGCGACGTCGCCGACCATCTGGAGTGTTCCGGGATCGTCGAGGTCGATGTTGGAGGCGAGCTCGAGCTGCGCGAGCGCGCCGCTCAAGTCGCCGCGCGCCCTGGCGATTCTCGCGAGCGTGCGGTGAACGCGAGCGCGCTCGGGCGGCCTGCGACGACCGTACTCAGTGAGCAGGGCCTCGAGGATCTCGCTCGCGCCTTGAAGATCCTGCGCGTCGCAACGAGCGTCCGCGAGGGCCACCCGCACGGATCGATCCGTCGGCGCGAGCAGCGCCGCGCGCTCGAGCACAGGAACCGCGCGGTCCGCAGCGGAGAGCTTTCGGACGAAGACATCGGCGGCCTCTCGGAGCATCGCGACGCGCTGCTCGTCGTCCGCAGCGAACTCGACGCCCGCGGCGAGGAGCTCGGCGAGGGCGTTCCACTGGCTCTGCGCGCGGTATCGCTCGGCGAGGAGAGAGCGAAGCTCCCGCGCGTGCGGCGTGGTCGAGAGCTGCGCCTCGAGCGCCTCGACCGCGCGGTTCGACTGTCCCGCAAGCGTGTACTCCCGCGCGAGTCGCGCGACGACCGCGATGCGATCGTCGTCGCCGTCCGCGAGCTCGAGACGCTTCTCCAGCCACGACACAGCGCGGTCGTGCTCGCCGCGTCCAGCGTGGAGCGCGGAAAGGGCGTCGAGCGACGCGGGGGACTGCCCGAGGGCGACGACCCTGGCGTGCGCCGCGATCGCTTGGGCGACGTCTCGAAGATCGCTCTCGGCGATTTGCGCAGCGCGCGCCCACAGGCCCTGCGACACCGTCGGCTCGCTCTCCTCGAGCGCGCCACCCTGCGTTGCGTAAAGCGAGTAGAGCTCGGAGCTCGCGTTTCGAGCGGCGATCCGCTCTGCGAGCAGCCGAACGCTCTCGTCGTGGCCAGGCCGCTCGGCGAGGTTGTCCGAGAGCGCCTTCTCGGATTCTGCGCCGAGACCGAGGAGCGACCGCACCCGAGCGAGCTCGAGGCGAAGCGTGATCCGCGCGTCCATGTCAGGAGCGCGTCCGAGCTGCGTTTCGCGAAGGGCGCGAAGCTCGTCGAGCGCCCCGCCCTGTTCGTAGAGCGCAGCGAGGCGAGCGCCTGCCTCTGCGTCATCGGAGTCCTCATCGAACACCGACCGAAACAAGCGAACAGCGCGCGCGCTGTCGTCGAGCGAACGCTCGCAAAGAGCGCCGGCGCGACGACGGAGCGACCTCGACGTCTCCGGCGAGAACGGCAGCGCCGAGGCCGCTTCGAGCAGGTCAACAGCGCGGTCGATCGCGCCCTCGGTCACGTACCTCGCGACGAGCTGCTCGAGCGACCACGCGCAGTGCTCCGAGCCGGCTTCATCATCAGCGCCAGTCCAGGCCTTCGACGCGGCGTTGTAGAGGCGCTGGAGAATCGCGTCGGCGCGCGGATCGGCGATCGGTCCGACCGCGAGCTCCGCCGCTTCGCGCAGCGCCGCGAGGTCGTCTCCCGACGCGTCCGCGAACATGAGCAGCGTCTCGACGAGGGCCGAGGACGGCGAGCGTCGCTGGAGCTCGGCGAGCGCGTTGAGCGACGCCGCGACGGTGCGGTCGTGAGCGACGGCGCGGGCATAGGCGGCTTGTGCTTGATCGGGATCGTCGCGGCGATCGCGGTGCCACTGGCCGACGCGCGCTTCGAGGTTGTGAGCGACGGGTCCCGAGAGGCCGCTCGACGACACGGCGTCGGAGAGCGCGACGGTCGCGCCGTTGAATCCTTCGCTCGCGACGGCGCCCTGCTCGAGCGTCTCGAGCAGCGCGGCGAAGTCGCCGGACGCAGCCGCCACGCGAACGACGGCGTCCGCAGCGACCTCCCACTGTCCCAACGCGGACGCGACGCGAACCACCGCGTTCGCGGCGTCAGCGTGGGCGATGTTGGACTCGAAGACCTCGCGATAGAGCGACAGGCCGCCTTCGAGGTCCTTGACGCGAGTCTCGAGTACACCGGCGCACTTGAGCTTGAGCGGCATCGCGTCGCTCGGCGCAGTCTCGACGGCGCCACGATACGCCGCGGCGACTTCTTGAAACTCGCCCGACTCTTCGGCGAGCCGAAGCATGTGCGACTCGATGTCGCGCTCTGCGGGAACTTCGACAAAGGCGCGACACACGCAGCGCAGCGCCGAGCTCTTGTCCTCGGCGCGCTTCTCGTAGGTCGACGCGGCCTCGAGCAGCAGCAGCGCCCGTGTGCTCGCGTCTTCGCCGTGCGCGAGGCGCGCGTCGAGGAGTCCGAGCAGAGACTCCCACTCGTCCATGGCGGTGAACGCCGACGCCAACGCGTCGACCGCTCCCGGCGCAGTGGACGGGATCGCCGCGAGGTCGCGAAGCCGCGCCCGCGCGCGCTCGTGCGACGGAACCGCGGTGAGCGCCGAACGGAAACACGACAGCGCGCGCGCGTTGTCCTCGAGGTGATCCATCGCGGCTTCGCCGAGTCGCGTGCAGAGCTCGGCGCGCCGGACGCTCTCTTCTTCGCGCTCGATCGCCGACGCGAGCAGCATGGCGAGCGCGTCCCAGCGTCCCGCCGACTCGTGCAGCGCCGCGAGCGCGTCGACGACCTCTGCGTTTTGCCCGAAGCGCTCTCCAACGGAGGTCCAGAGCGTGACCGACCGGACGTTCTCGTCGAGCTTCTCCGAGAGCGCTCTGGCGGCGCGGACGAGGTCCGCGCGAACCGCGTCGTCGTCGCTTTGCGCAGCGGCGCGGCGCTGAAGCGCGTCGACGAGCAAGGACCATCGTTCGGCGCGCTCGAGCAACGAGACGGTGGCGTCGAGGGCCTCTTGATCCGAGGCGCGATCACGCAGGACGCCCTCCCAGGCGACGAGCGATCGATCGGTCTCGCCGAGCTCGTCGGCGAGCCGGGCGGCGCGCGAGAGAGACTCGCAGCGCTCGTCGACGTCGGACTCGAGCGTCGCTCGGCGCTCGAGCGCGGTGAGCAGCGACGGTTTGTCTTCGATTCGCTGATAGAGGGTGTCGAGCATTCGCGCGGCCGAGAGCTTCTCGGCGTTGCTGGCGACCGAGGCGCTCACGACGCGCTCGAAGAGAGCCGCGGCGCCCGTGGCGTCCGAGAGCTCGTTGGCGCGAACCGTCGCTGCTTCTGCGCGGAGCCCGGTGCTGGTCGGGCTCTCGCCGTTCGCGTCGACGGCGTCCGCTGCGTCTGCGAGCGCCGAGGCATAGACGTCGAACGCACCAGCGCGTTCGGCGAGGTCGCGGAGGCGGGTTCGATGGGCGGGCTCGGTGGGCACGAGCACGACGAGCTCGGCGCCGCGCGCAAGCGCGTCCTTTGTCTGACCGAGTCCTTCGAGCAGGCGCGAGAGCTCGTCGAGCGTCTCTGCGCGCTCTGCGCCGACGACGAACGACCTGGCTCGCTCGAGGACGGCGGCGCGCTCGGCGGGCTTCTTCGACGAATCGTAGTGCGAGAGCAGGAGGTCCCTCGCCTTCGCCCGCGTCTCGACTGCGGCCGTCGCGAGCGCGAGGATCTTGTCGGTGTACGCGCAGACGTTGTTGTCGGCGCGATTCTCGCCGAAGAGCGGCGACAGAGCGTCGAGCGCCTGTGTGGGCTCGCCGAGCGAGTCGAGCCAGCAATGCGCGATGCGCAGTCTCGTCGAGCGCGCGTCGTCGGCGGACAGAGAGCCGAGCCTCGCCGTCCACAACGCGATGAGGTCGTTGTGGCGCGACTGGCGCTCGTACAATCGCTCGAGCGCCGCAGCCAGCTGATTGTCCGACGGGCGAATGGGAACGAGCAGCTCGAGGTATCGAATCGCCTGATCGGGGTCGCCCGCGAAGTCGCGGGCCACTTGCGCGGCTTCATCGAGGAGCTCGCCGCGACGCTTCTTGTCCTGCGTTCGCTCGAGCGCGCTCTCGTAGAGCGCCAGCAGCTCGCGCCAGCGCTTGGCCTTGGTGAAGCTCAGCGTGAGGCGGTGAAACGCCCACTCCGCGTTCGGGTCGATTTGCAGGACCTTGCCCAGCAAGCCGGCGGCTGCGGTCGGGTCTTCGAACCACTCTTGATAGAACCGCACGGCGCGCTGACCGACGGCGTTCGCTCGCCGCGTCGGTACGTCGGTGGCGCTAAGGACGCGATCCATCAGCGCGGCGACCGCTTCGGGGCGCTGCTCTTTCGAGAGCACCTCGTCGAGGTCGTCCCACTTGTCTTCGTCGTCGGGGTTGGCCTCTGCTGCTGCGATTGCAGCTGCCAGAGCTGGAGGAACGGGCTCTTGCTCGAGGAGAGCACCTTCGTCAGACATCGCCAGGCCTCGCTACGCGTGCGTCGAACGTTCGAATGTGTGGATTGGCACTTACGCCGTGCGGCGCGGACGCCCCAACGACGTTCAGGGTGCTCGACGATACACCCACGAACCGCCCTACCAGCGCAGCGAAATCATGCAGCGGAGCGATCTCGCGCTTGACCGCGCTCTCGATCGAAGAACACGATCACGGGCGGATTTCGAGCTCACCGGAGAAAGGGTTGGATATGTTCGATCGCACTCGCGACTTCTCTTTTTGCTTGCACGCGCGCGGGACTTGTCTTCTCGCGTTTGCCGCGCTGGCCGTCGCCTGCTCGCCCCCAGTCCAGCCGACGCCGGACGTCGTCACCGATGTCGTCTCGGACATGGCGACGGACGGGCCGAGCGCGGATGTGATCGAGGACGCCGCGCAGACCGACACCGGCGCGGACGCTCGAACTGGCCCCGACCCCAACGACTGCGACCCGCTCGACGAGGGCCACTGCAGCTTTCCGTGGCCGTCCAACCTGTATCTGCGCGCAGACCCAGCGCGGGCGACCGGGGTGACGTTGACCTTCGGCGCCACGACCCTCCCCCGCGCGGCGAACAACCTGCACGTCGATCCCGCGCCGTGGCGAAGGCTCGACGGCTACTCGGTCGGCGAGGCCGCGATGACCTTGCAGCGCAACCTCGATCCTGCCGGACTGCCCACGGAGTACAACCTCGCCCCGTCGATGGCGCCCGACGCGCGAATCCTCTACTTCGAGGTCGTGGGTTCGGGCGCGACCCAGACGCTCAGCCGCGTCCCGTACTACGCGGAGCTCGACTCGCAAGAGCCCGACCCGACGAAGAAGATTCTATTCATTCGCCCGGCGGTCATCTTGAAGCAGGGCGCTCGCTACATCATCGCGCTCCGCAACTTGCGGGCGCGGGATGGCAGCGCGATCGAGCCGTCGGCGGCGTTCAGAGCGCTTCGTGATCGGACGGCCATGGCTGACCCGCGCCTCGCGCCGCGCGTCGCGCGATTCGATCAAGTGTTTTCGTTGCTCACAGCGGCGGGAATCGATCGCAGCTCGCTCACGCTCGCGTGGGACTTCAACACCGCCAGCTCGCGTGCGACGCACGGGCCGCTCTTGCACATGACGAGGGACGTGCTTCAGCGTCTCCCCGAGGGGCCGCAGTTCGAGGGCGTCCGGGTCCAAGAGTATACGATGGCCGAAAACGCGGACATCGCCCTCGAGATCCGCGCCACGATCAACGTTCCGCACTACATGGTCGAGCGGTCGATCCGCGCGATCTCGTGGTTCGTGTTCAACAACGGCCCCGATGGAATGCCCGCGGCGAGCGGCACGCTCCCGGTCGACGTGTGGATTCGAATCCCGCGCTCGGCGGTGCGAAGCGCGACCAACCCCAACCCCGAGCCGCACGGCCTCGTTCAGTACGGCCACGGGCTCATGGGCGCGGGCGACGAGGTGCGCGCCGGCTACAACAACGTCATCGCCAACAACAATCGGCTGATCTTCTTCTCGGCCAACCTCGCGGGGATGTCCTTCGAGGACTTCGTGACCGTCGGCCAGGTGCTCCGTGATTTCTCGCGGTTTCCGTTCATCTCGGACCGCTTGCACCAGGGCATGGTCAACTGGGTCGCGTTGGCGCGCGCCATGATCCGGCGCTTTCCGATGCTCTCGGAGGTGACCTCGCGCGGCATCCGCGTCAACACCGAAGAGCGATTCTACTCTGGCATTTCGCAGGGCGGGATCTTCGGCGGAACGTACATGGCCATCAGCCCAGACATCACGCGCGGGCACCTCGGCGTTCCGGGAAACAACTACGGAACGCTGCTGCACCGGTCCGTCGATTTCGATTCGTACTTCGCGACCCTTCGCATGGCGTACGCCGACGAGCGCGACCAGGCCGTGCTCTTGTCGCTCTCGGAGCTGCTCTGGTCGCAAGTCGATCCGATGAGCTACTACCGCCACGTGCAGGCAGAGCCCTTCATGGGGTTGCCCACGCACTATGTGTTGCTCGCGCCCGCCAAGGGTGATCACCAGGTGGCGGTGCACACCAACGAGATCCCCGCGCGGTCTTCGATGGAGATCCCGCTGATGCTCCCGTACGAGCATCCGATGAACGCGATGGCTCGCACCATGCCCGAGTTCGCGCAGACCTCGATGTACCCGCGGCGCGGATCGGCCGTCGTGCTCTGGGACCTCGGAAATCCCTGGCAGAACCCCGGCAACAACACGATCTCGCGCGAAGATCGTATGCGCTTTCCGGACCCCCACGGCCGAACGCGCCAGCTTCACATGTGGCACTCGCGGCAGATGGTGCACTTCTTCCGAGGCCGGCCGCAGAACGAGGCCCCCGAGGTGATCGACGTCTGCAACGGACAAGCGTGCGCGTTTTCGAACTGCTTCGGCAGCGCCTCCGCCTGCACGCCCCGCTTCTGAGAGGACCTCGCTTCGATGAATCGCCCTATCTTTGCTCGTGTTTCGATTTTGTGTGCGCTGTTTTCGTCGGGCTTCGCGGGCCTCGCGTGCGCCCCGCCCGCTCCTCAGGACGCGGGGAGCGACGCGGCCGACGCGAGCGAGGCGTCGAGCGAAGATGCGTCGGATGACGGCGACTCAGGCGCCGGTGACGCGGGGCGCGACGTGGTGCTTCCGCCAGGGCCGCGCGGGCAGATCCTCGGCGTCGCCGAAGAGGGCGCGCTGGTCATCGCCTCGCTGCGCGGTGACGTGAACGTCGTCTACACGGAGGGCAAGATCCCTCACGTCTATGCGGAGAACACCCGCGACGCCAACGTTGTGCAGGGGTTTTTGCTCGCGCGCGATCGGTACTTTCAAATCGAGCTTCAGCGCCGAGTGGGGCTCGGCATCGCCGCTGAGCTCCTCGGCGATCGCGGCCTCGCGCTCGACACGCAGTCCCGCGGGCGCGGCTACCGCGTGATCGCCGACCGACTGCTGCAGCGCATGGGGCCGCAAGAGCTCGAGGCGCTCGACGCCTACGCCGAGGGCTTCAACGCGTACGTGAACCTCGTCCGCGCAAGGCGCCTGCGCACTCCGACCGAGGTGAGCGTCATCGGGCTCATCCTCGGGCAGGCAGCGAACCCCGCGCAGATCATGCAGCCCATCGCGCGGCGAGACCTCGGGGCGGTCTTGGCCGTGGTGCTCGCCAACTCGAGCTTCTCGACCGATGACCTCGACCGCGCCCGAGCAGCGGCGACGTTCGACACGCTCTACAACAGCCTTCCGGCGTCGAGCTCGGTGCCGATGGGCGAGCGCGCTCGCCGGCGAGACGCCGTCCGCAGCGAGGTGTTCGAGCGAGTCGCCCCGCTCACCGACGTCACCTCGGCGCTCGGCCTCGGGACGGACTCTCGCCCCGGAGTGATGGCCGCTCGCGCCCGCCGCCCAGGAATTCAACGATCCCAACGATCCCGTCGCGTCGCGCCGCTGCCTGTGATCGAACGCGGCGCGCTCGACCGCGTGATCGCCGCGCTCGAGCCGTTCGAGCGCCTGCGCCGCGGAGAGCGAGGATCGGACTACGGCTCCAACGCGTGGGCGCTCTCGGGTCGCGGCACCGCGGATGGATCGACGGTGCTCGCGGGTGACGGGCACTTGCCGCTCAGCGTGCCGACGCTGCTCTACCAGCTGCACACCGACACCAAGGTGTTCGGGCCGATGCCCGACGCAGGCCAGAGCCTGATCGGGCTGTTCTTTCCGGGGATTCCCTGGATGGGCGTCGGCACCAACGGTCGCATCGCATACAGCTTCACGTATCTCTATGGGGATCTCACCGACTGGTACGCCGAGCGCCTGGAGCTCGACGCCATGGGTCGTCCCGCGCGGTCGTTCTTTCGCGGCGCCTGGCAAAACCTCGTCGCTGTCGACGAGTCGTACACCGTCGCGGACGTCCCGGCGCTCATGTCTGTGGGTCGCACCGAGCGCCTGACCCGGTGGACGACCTTCGACGGGCGCTACCTCGCGTCCGTCGAGGGCGACACCGCGATGCCGGGACAAATGCCGCCCGCGGGCAGGTCGATCATCGACGTGCTCGGGCAACGCATCATCCCGCGGGACGTCAACGGCGACGGGATCATCTCTGCGGTGAGCTTCGACTACGTCGGCTTCGACGTGAGCAACGTCCCCGGGGCGCTCAGGCAGTTCGAAGCAGCGACCAACGTCCGACAAATGCGCGACGCGCAACGGCAGTTCGTCGCGTTTGCGCAGAACTTCATCGGCTCCGACGGCGACGGCGCCGTCTACTACTCGGGCTACACGGGCGCTCCGTGCCGTCGCTACCTTCAGCGCACCGGAACGGGCGCCAACCAACGGTGGGCCACGGGCGCCGATCCGCGATTGCTCCTCGACGGAACGCAGTACGGCGCGTTCTCGATCCCGCTCGACGCCATGGGTCGCGTCGACGAAGCGGCCGGCGCGACGCCTGGCGGCGAGAACGACTATCGTTGCGTCGTCCCGTTCGCGAACTGGCCGCAGTCGCTCGACCCCGAGCGTGGCTACGTGCTCACCGCCAACAACGACCTCGGCGGCACGAGCCTGGACAACAACCTGGCCAACGACGCCCACTATCTCGGCGGGACGTGGGACGTGGGGTTTCGCGCGAGAACGATCCGCGACGCGCTCGCAGGGCATGTGATGCGACGCGACGGGAGCGTCGACGCGATGGCGAGGCTGCAAGCCAACCAGAGCAGCGTGCTCGCACCAGTATTCATCCCGGCTATTGTTTCGGCGGTGGAGCGCGCTCGAGCCGTCGCTGGAGGGGCGTCGAGCACCAACGACTCCGAGCCGCGCATGGCCGCGGCGTACACCGCGGACCGCGCTCAAATCGACGAGGCCCTCGGGCGTCTACAGCAGTGGCTTACGCGCGGCGCCGTCGCCGAGTCTGGCGTCGAGACGTTCTACGCGACCCCGAGCGCTGACCAACGACGGGACGCTGTCAGCGCGATGATCTTCAATCAGTTCTATCGTTCGCTTCAGGGCCTCGCCCTCGGCGACGAGGGAATCGACGGGATCTTGGACACCGACTCGCGCGTGCTCCGCGTGACGACGTTGGTCGAGATGCTCAGAAACCGCGGCAGCAACCCGAGCAACCTCGCGTCGTACGACATGATGCGCGGCGAGAGCGCGTTCTGGGACGACGTGACCACCGCGGACGTCGAGCGATCCAGCGAGATCATCGTGAAGGCGTTCGCGCGCGCTCTCTCGCGGCTCCGCGCTGCGCCGAGCGCTCCTGGCGAGGGCGGATTCGGGACGATGGACCAGAGCCAATGGCTCTGGGGCCTTCGCCATCAAGTCGCGTTCGAGTCCATCATCACGGCCTACGCGGGCGGCAGCGTGTCGGGCATCGAGCCGCTCACCAACGCGCAAGAGATCAGCACGCGGCGACTGCCGCTCGCGCCGATGCTGCCAGCGACGGACCCTCGCGCGGCGCTCAAGTGGTTTCCGCGCCCTGGCGAGAGCTTCACGGTCGACGTCGCCAACCCGCCCAACAGCGGAGATAGCTGGGTCTATCGCAACGGTCCGGTGATGCGCTTCGTGGTCGAGCTGCGGCAAGGACGAGTGCGCGGACAGAACGTGATTCCTGCGGGACAGTCCGGGCAGAACACCTCTGCCAATTTCGACGATCAGGCGCGGCTGTGGCTCGCCAATCGCGCGCTGCCCTTGCGCTACACGGTCGACGAGGTCGTCGCCAACGCGACGGGCCGCGAGCGCTTCTCTCCGCGCTGAGCGCGGCTCGACGCTGCGCGCTGTGTGTGGATCCATAGTCCGTCACAGGCGGTCGCGTGGTTTGGCGGAGCGCTGTCCGTTGGTGTAAAGCGGTGCCGTCTGAGAGCCTGTCCCTCTCGGTCGGAGCCAAGGATGATGAGAAGACCGACGTTGCTTGCGAGCGCTCTCGCGCTCGGCGCCTGCACGATGCCCGAAGACGTCCAACGAGACGCGAGGGTGGACTCTGCCATCGATGCGCGGGGAGAAGCCGGGGACGGCGCGATCGACGACCGCGCTGCGATGGACGTGCCATCGACGGATTCGACGATGACGGACGACGTGCCGGGCGCGATGGACACTGGCGTGTCGGTCGACGTTGCGGGCACGGACTCCGGCGTCTCGATGGACACGGGCGTGGCGACAGACACGGGCGTGGGCACCGACACTGGTGTGAGTACTGACACTGGTGTGAGCACCGACACGGGTGTGAGCACCGACACGGGCGTCGGAAGCTGTCCGGGAGGACGCGCGAGCTGCGGTGCATTGTGTGTCGACCTGCAGAGCGACTCGCTCAACTGCGGACGCTGCGGCATGGGGTGCAGCACAGGCGAAGTGTGCGCTGCAGGCCGGTGTACTCCCGCGCTGCGCGGGCTCGTGATCTCCGAGCTGCGACCCGCAGCGACGTCGTACATCGAGCTCTTCAACGGGGCGAACACCGCGATCGACCTCAACGGCTATCGCGTTCAGTGGTCCACAGAGGGAGGCGGAACGGGATCGGTGACGCTCCCTGCGTTCTCGCTCGCGCCGGGCGCGTTCGTCTCCCTGCGATCTGGCAGCGCGATGATGATGGGCCCCGATTGGATTTCGCTCGGCTCCCCCTTGTCATGGAGCGCCGAGATCGCCGTGCGTCTGTTGTCGCCGGGCGGACTCGGGATCGACTTCGTTCGCACGGGCCCGTCGATGGCGCCAGCGCCGGCCGGCACGACGTGGGTCGGGATGAACACCCCCAACCCGACCGCGGCGACGGATCAAGTGTTGGTTCGCGCGGTGTTCAGCCCGGACACCGACACCGCCGCGGACTGGTCGCTGCAATCGCGACCCTCACCGGGGTCGTTCTGCGTCGTTCCGGGTCGGTGTGGCGCGAGCTGTTTCAGCTTCGACACGGACCGAGACAACTGCGGCTCGTGCGGCTTTCGCTGCAGCGGAACGCAAGTGTGCCGCAGCGGCGTGTGCGTGGCGGGCTCGGGTCGTCCGTGGATCAGCGAGTATCGGTTGTTCGGGCGGCCCGGCGTCGAGGTGCACAACCCGTCGTCGGTGCCGATCTCGCTGATGGGCTATCGCCTGCAGGTCGCGCCAGCGTCGGGCACGACGCTCAGCTACTTTTTGCCAGCGTTTACCCTCGCTCCCGGCGCGTTCGTGATGCTCTACGCGGGGACTGGAACCAACGACGCCACGTCGATCTATACGGGCATGACGACGGGCTTCGACGCCAACGCAGCGATCAGCCTGTTCGACAACGCGAGCACGGGGATCGACTACGTTCGCGTCGGCACGAGCACGATGGCGCCGCCTGCGGGCCTCAGCTGGTTCGGCGCTTCCGTCGCGCCGCCGCCCACGCCGTTCGATCAGTCGATCGTGCGAGACATCTCGACCTTCGACACCGACAGCAACGCGGACTGGACGCTCACGACGCCCTCGACGCCTGGGTATCTTTGCGCTGCGGGACTGACGTTGTGCGGCGGCCGTTGCGTCGATCGCGCGGTCGATCGCGCGCACTGCGGCGGCTGCGGGACCGCCTGCGGCGTGCACCAGACGTGCATCGCTGGGGCGTGTCGATCCGTGGGCGCGCTGGTTTTGTCGGAGCTCGCGGCGTCCAACCAGAGCTTCGAGCTCTTCAACGGAACGAACGCCGCGATCAACCTCGGCGGCTTTCTGCTCGATTGGGTCGCGGACGGCGGCTCGTCGACGTTCACGATTCCGATGGGGACGATGATTGCTTCTGGTGGATTCGTGCGCTTCAGGCCCGGCGCGGGAACGTCGACGGCGACCGACATCTTCATGGGGGCGGGCGTCTCGGTCGCGTGGAACAACTTTGTCGCGGTCTCGATCCGCAACGCGATGAACGTCGCGATCGACTTCGTAAAGACGGGCGCAGCTCCAACACCTGCGCCGACCGGAACGACCTGGACTGGAGCCAACGCGACCAACCCCGATCGCATGCGAGGCGAGTCGCTCGTGCGCGACGTGTGGGCTGCGGACACAAACGCGGCTGCGGACTGGTCGATCAGCGCGACAGCGACCCCGTTTTCGTACTGCGCGTCTCCCACGGCGAGCACGGTGCTGTGCGCGACCAGCTGCGTGGACACGCAAGGCAGCGCGACCAACTGCGGCGCGTGCGGCAATCGCTGCAACAGCGCGGCGTGCTTCAACGGGCGTTGCACCAACGTCGTGCTGTACCGTGGGCAGACGAGCCCGATCCCTGGCTGCTCGACGACGTCGTACAACGCGACAGCGCCGACGCCGATGGGCGGTACTTACCCGTACAACACGGGCGACTCGGCCGCGTGCCGGGCATGGAAGCTCGCGGCGACGGTATGCAACACCGCGCCGACCCTGTACATCGACTCGAACAACTGGCAGTGCGCCTCGGCCGGTGGATTCACGGACTCCGTGTTCGGCGCGTTCTGCGCGGTCTCGAACCAGTACTCCTGCTCGACCTGTCCCGGCCTCTGCAACGCAGGCAGCTGCGCGGGCGGGCAAAACACCCTGCGAAACTGCTCGGGAAGCGAGTCGCGCGTGCCGTGAGCGGCCGCGTCCCACGGACCTGCTAGCGCGCTCACTCGGTCACACGAACGGGCGCGGCGTAGATCCAAGGGACCTCGCGCACGTAGCGCTCGAGCCGGGGGAGATACGGCCGGACGTGGTGGGGGGTGACGAGCGCTTCTGCGCGGTAGACGCCAGGCGTGGTCGGCGTGAACCGCGCGACGGACGCGTCGCTGACGACCTCGGTCCATCCCGACGCGGGCGCGCCAGCTCCGCCGTCTGCCCTGAGAATTCTCACGCGAATCGACGGTGTCGGCAGCTCGTTCGAGCGGCCCCACACGCGCGGAGCGATCGCTTCGAGCACCGGCGCGCGCGCGAGCGAGACCGTCGCCCCGTCCGCGAGGCTGCTGGTCGCTCCTTCTCGCACCGACCACTGAAACCCTTCTGCGACACCCCACGCTTCGAAGCGCACTCGAGCGCGCGCAGCAGTGAGCGCTGCGAGGAGCGAGGCGCGCGAGACGGTGGGTTCACCGACGAGGAGCTCGTTGGAAAACCAGCGAAACATCCGGCGATAGCTGTCTCCGCGCTCGCCGTCCGCGAGCCGCTGCGGGATCGAGTTTTCGTGCGCGTCCGAGCCGGCGACGCCAGCCACGCGCTGGCCGTCGCGCCACAGCGCGCTCCAGCGCACGAGGTCGGGGGCGTTTTCGCGAAACAGCCCGAGAAACAGAAGATCGGGCTCGGTCCTGAACGCGGGGTTGATGAACCGCGGAACGTCCACGAACACCGGGCCGACCTCTTCGCCGAGAAACCTGCTCGCGAGGCGCGGGTCGATGTTCGTGTGGGCGTTGTAGAGCTCCGTTCCATCGGCGCGCAGCGAGAGAGCGAGGGCGACGTCCTTCTGCTCGGCGTGCGAAATCACCGTGAATCCGCCGGCCTCACGAAAGCGCTCGACCGCCGCGGGCGTCCCGGCGCGATAGGTGTCCACGAGCGACCGACCGTCGAGCGGGCGCGGGTGCTGGGTGAGCGCGAGCGGCATGAGCTCGTTCTCTGCGCCGGGAAGAACGAGGACGCGATGTCCGTCCGAGCAAACGATGCGGTATGCCACCATGCGACCGCCCTCGATTTCGGGCTCGTCGCCAGCGCGGGTCTGCATCGCGCGTTCGAAGGGCCCCTCGGCGAGCAGCGACGAGTGTTCGGTGAGGAAGACCGCGTCGATTTTCGTGCGGCACAGCGCGGCGCGAAAGGACTGCAGGCACGGCTCGTTGGGTCCGCCATCGACGTACGGATCGCCGTCGCACGCGTCGTGCGAGTGCACCGAATGTGCATGAATGATCACCCTGACTGACCGATGACCCATCGTCGCACCCCACATCGACGCAGGCGGAAGCGTCGGGTCCCACGGCGGACGGGGCGCGACGTCCGAGGTCACCGAGTCCGATGGGTCTGCGTCGGGCCCGCTGTCGCCGCTCGGACTCGAGGCGTCCAACCCGGCGTCCGCCATCGCATCGAGTGACGCGGTTGCGTCGATTCCCCCGTCCTGCGGCGCGCTGCGATTGCAGCCGGCGACCGTCAGCAACGCGAGGATGCACCGAAAATCCTGGCGTGGTCGGGAGTTTCGCGACGCGCGCATCGGTTGCGGGTAGGGCACTCCGCCGGGTTTGAATTGCACGCCGAGAGTGTGGCTGGTGCGGTTGGAGGGTTCAACCTTGCACCGCAATCGGATACTGTCCCCCCGCCGTCGAGCAAGCGCCCGTTACGGCGCTGATTTCACTCACCGTTTCTGGAGGACTGGCGATGCGCCGCAAGAACCTTCTCGCCCGGGCGACGTTGACCATCGCTCTTACGCTCACGTCCGGTGCGTTTGTCGCCGGCTGCGAGAACGAGGCCGACCCGAAGACTTGGGTCAAGAAACTCAGCGAACCAAGCCGCCGAACAGGCGCGATGGTTCGCCTCAAGAAGATCTTCGACGAGACGCTCGCCGGAGCCAACCAGGACGCGAACAACCCGCGCGTTCGCGCGTTTCTCGACTCGTCGCTCGAAGCCGTGGCGCGGACGTTTATCGCCAACGCCGATGACAACATCATGCGCAAAGAGGCGATCGAGATCCTCTCGCTCGCACAGGACCCGAGGGCGATCGACGCGCTTCTCTCTGCGCTGACGTTTCGCGCCGGAAGCCAGGACAGCGAGCGCATCGCGCTTCGCGCGGTGCAGGGTCTCAAGACCATGGCCGCCAGGATCCCGGACGCAAAGAAGGGCAGCGTCATCCAGGGCCTCGTGGCGGTCATCGACCGCGCGCAGGGCAACAACGGCAACATGATGCAGATCCGCTTCCACTCGCTGACAGCCCTGGGGCTGTTGCGCGCGACCGAAGCGGTCGACTCGATCTCTCGCGTTCTTGCGCGACGGCTCGCGGATCAAGAGATCTCTACCGCTCGCGCCGCCGCGGACGCGCTCGGCGTGATCGGCGATCCGCGCGGCGTCGACGCGCTGGTGTACGGGCTCTTTCTCAACGTGCGCGCGCAGAACGCGTTTCCGCACTGCCAGCGCGCGCTCGCGCGAATCGGCGCGCAGCACGCGGTGCCCAAGCTCCTCGCGACGCTCGCCGGGAGCAACGCGCAGGTCAACGCGCTCATCACCGAGTACGGCAACATCCCCAACGGCCCGCCGGTTCCCGAGGGCCTCGTGAAGAGCACCACCGCGGACGTCCTGCGCGAGTTCGCGTCGGCCGACGCTGTTCCGCCGCTGCTCGCGTTGCTCAACAGCACGACCGAAAACGAGAACATCCGCGCCGCCGCGGGCGAGGCGCTCGCGTACACGGCCATGGCGCTGCCCGCGCAGAAGCCGGCGATCCTGCAGGCGCTTCACGCGTCGTTCAGCCGCGATCGCAACCCCTCTCAAGAGACCGGCTGGAGCGCGCTGACGTTCGCCTCGAAGCTCTCGCTCGTCGGTGATCCGACGTCCATCCCGCTCGTCACGGGCGCCCTCAACAACCGCGGGATCCAAGAGTTTCAGTATGCTCCGCAGCGCGCGGGGCTCTTGCTCGCGTTCGCCTCGCTCGCCCGCCACAACGACGTCGCGCTCTTCGATCGGATCGAGGGCGACCTGCGTCGGCAGTTTCAAAACGCGCTAAACGACGACGCGAGCCTCGCGCGCGATATTCGCCCGCAGATCGCGACGCTCGACAAGCTCCGCGCGGTCGTCGAAGTCGTCCGCACGTGCAACGACGGCGACACCGCTTGCTACATCCGCGCGCTCGACGGAACGACGACCGAGAGCGTTCGCAAGGCGGCCTACATGCTCGCCTGGACGACGCCCGAGGCCCAACGCCCGCAGGCGATCGCCGCGCTCGAGGCCAAGCTCAACCACCAGGACCTGCTCGTGCGTCGCTCGATCATGGTCGCCATCGACTCGCTCACGCCCGGCGGCTCGGCGAGCACCGTGACGAAGCTGCAAGAGCTCATCCGCGCGGAAGAAGGTCAAGAGAGCAAGATCCTGTCGCACCTCTGGGCAGAGCTGCTCATCGGCCGCCTCCGCAGCCGCACGAGGTGACGTCGCGCTGACCCAATCGGTGCGCGCATTCGCGGGCGGGACGGTGTAGCCTCACGGCTGTGATCCGGGTCGAGGTCGAGCAGGGCGATGTCCGGGGGCTCCGCGCAGAGAAGTCCGAGCAGGTCACCGTCGGTCGCGCTCCTGGCAACGACCTTCACCTGCCGGACTGGCACGTGTCGGGAAACCACGCGGTGCTCGTCTTCGCGGGCACGAGCATTCGTCTGCGCGATCTGCGAAGCACCAACGGCTCTCGGGTTCTGAGAGGCTCGAGCGTCCTCGCTGTCGACGGGAGCTGTCAGTGGGAGCGTCTGCTCGAGCCCGGCGATCGCGTGTCGCTCGGCAACTCGAGCGCCCCCGTCGTCCTTCGCGTCGAGTGGGCGGGAGCCGCGCCCGAGCGAGTCAGCGTCGAAGCGACGCCGCCCCCGAGCGATCAACGCGCGACGCCACCACGCGAGCCGATCTCGAGACCGATCGAGCCGAGCCCACAGAACGAAGCGCGCGTCGCGTTCGATAGCGCGTCGGCCGAAGACGCTCCGGACGACTCGCGCGTCGTCGCGGTGCGACCCGTCGCGGCGATCGCCGAGGCTCGCATGGCGGTCGAGGCGGACCCGGTTTCGCTGAAGGCCGTCTACGAAGCCGCGCGAAAGATCGGCGCGGCGCTCGAGCTGGACGAGGTGCTCGATGCGATCTCCGACGCGGTGTTCGGCCTCGTCGCCAAGGCGACGCACCTCACGATCGTGCTTCGCAACGAGAGTCCCGTCGCGGACGGAGGGGCGATCACACCGGAGGCGTACGCCCCCGTGACGACGCGCGTTCGCGGTCGAACGGGAGTTCCGACAGAGCCAGTTCCGATCGCGCGGAGCGTATTTCGAAGGGTGCTGGCAGAGCGCGCGGCGGTGCTCGCGGCGGACGCGCAGCGAGACATGGGCGCGGCGTCGATCATGGGCGCGAGCATCCTGTCGACGATGGCTGTTCCCCTCTGGAAGGGCGACGACATCCTCGGCGTGCTCGAGGTCGACAACCGCGATTCGCCGGGAATCTTTCGAGAGCGAGACCTCGACATCCTGACGGTCGTCACGTCCAACGCCTCGCTCGCTGTCGCCAACGCGCGCCTCTATCGCCGCGTGCTCACCGCGGAGGCGAGCGCCCGCGCGGAGGCTGGCTACCTCAAGCAGCGCGCGCAAAAGCGCATCGAGGGGATCATCGGCGAGTCCGGCGCGATGCGCGCGGTGTTCGCGTCGATGCAGAAGGTCATCGACACCCGCGTCACCGTCCTCATCGAAGGCGAGACCGGCACCGGCAAAGAGCGCGTCGCGAGCGCGATCCACTACCAGTCTCGCCGCAAGGACAAGCTGTTCGTCGCGCAGAACTGCGCCGCCCTCCCCGAGACGCTGCTCGAGAGCGAGCTCTTCGGTCACAAGCGCGGCGCGTTTACCGGCGCGGACTCCGACAAAAAAGGCCTCTTCGAGCTCGCCGACGGAGGCACGCTCTTTCTCGACGAGATCGGCGAGATGCCGCTCGCTTTGCAGTCGAAGATCCTGCGCGTGCTGCAAGAGGGAGAGGTCCGCCCGCTCGGGGCGAGCGCGACGCGCACAGTCGATGTGCGCATCGTGACGGCCACCAATCGCAAGCTCGAAGACGAGGTAAAGGCCGGCCGCTTTCGGCAGGATCTCTACTACCGACTGCAGGTGTTTCCGTTGAGGTTGCCGGCGCTCAGAGAGCGTCGGGACGATATCCCCCTGCTCGCGAAGCACTTTCTCGAGAAGTACTCGCGCGAGATGGGCAAGAGCGTCGCGGGCTTCTCGCAACAAGCGCTCGAGCTGCTCATGAGCTACTCCTGGCCAGGCAATGTGCGCGAGCTCGAAAACGAGGTTCAACGGCTGGTCATCCAGCTCGAGCCCGGCGGCTACGCGATGCCGCACGACCTGTCGCCGCGCGTTCGCAACGTCGAGGGAGTCCTCGACAAGATCCGCCCGCCGAAAGGCACGCTCAAGGACATGATCGAGCACATCGAGAAGTGGCTCTTGATCGAGGCGCTCCGCGAACACGGCGGAAACAAGTCGGCCACCGCCAAGACCCTCGGCATCACCCGCGAGGGTCTGCACAAGAAGCTCAAGGGATACGGAATCGGATGACCGCGGGTCATCCAATGATTTGCAGGAGATTCTTCGATGAACACCGCACCGCACTTTCTTCGTTTCACCCGGGCTCTCGCGCTCGGCGCCACGGTGATCGCCGCTGGATGCGGCGCCAACGTGCAGCCGGACACGGGCCCGGACGCGTCGTCCAACGACGTCGCGTCCGCTGACAGCACGACCGCGGACGTCGACGAGTGCAGCACTTGCGAGTGCTCGGGCATCGCTCCCCTCGACGTCGCGACGCAAGACGCGGGCGGCCGGCCGATGTGCACAGGCGCGCTGCTCCGCTGCTGCGCCGCGATCGGGCCGCTGCCTCCACCAGAGCTCCTCTCATGAGCGACGATCGGATCGACCGCGTCGTCGTTGCGACGCTCTCGGACACGCCGCTCGCCAAGGAGTACGCGACGCTCCGCGAGCAGCTCGCGCGCTGCGGAACGACCACAGACGCGTTCGACCCGAAGCCGTACGACGCGCGCGCGGTCGACGCGGCGCGCGACATGTGGCGCGCGCGTATGGAGGTCGAGCACCGATCGACTACGGTGTTCGCGCAGCTCGCGTCGCAGCTGATGGAGGCCAACGCCTCGCTCGACGCCAAGGCCGTGATGCTTCGCATGGCCTACGACGAGATGCGCCACACCGAAAACTGCGGAGACGTGCTGCGCGCGATGGGCGTCGAGGCCAAGGTCGAGACCAACGTCGTGTGCGCGCCGCTCGCGGTGCACAAGAGCTCGTCGCCCGAACAACGGGCGCTGCGCAACGTGATCTACACCACGTGCATGTCCGAGATGGTCGCGGTCGCTCGCTTCGTCGACACGCTCGACGAAATGGAGGACCCGTATCTTCGCGATCGCACGAGGCTGTTGCTCGCCGACGAGATCCTCCACGGACAGTTCGGATTTCATTACCTCACCGCCTGGAAGGACTGGCTCGACCAGCACCCCGATGAAGTGCGGTCGCTCGAGCGCTACCTCGTCCACGCGTTCGCGGTGATCGAGACGATGCTCGCGGGCCCTCCCGTGCGGGAGATCGTGCGGACCAAGGACGAGATCGCGCTCGGCCTCCCTGAGCCGCACCGCTCTCGCGACATCTTCTACCAGACGATGGAGCACGCCACGGTTCCTGGGCTCGAGCGCTTCGGCATCGATGCAGGAAAGAGCTGGCGCGAACGCCGTCGCCTCGCCTGAGGTCCACGCGCAGTTCTTTCACGAGCACCACGGTTGAGCGCGGCTCAGTCGTCCCACGCCGCGGTCGGAGGCTCGGCAGCGTCGCGACCGAACGGTCCCTCGAGACGCAGCACCCACCGCCGCGCGACCTCTTGCTGCACGCGGCGCAGCAATCGATCCGCGCGCGCGACGTCCGCGCGTCGAGGCAGCTTCGTGCGCTCCCACGCCTCGGCGAGCGGCGCGGTGAGCGACTCGGCCTCCGCGAGCACGTCGTCGAGCGGGACCTCGCCTTTCTTGATCGCGAACAGCTTCGCTCGAAACTCGCCGCGCACCTCGAACTCGGGCTCACCCGTGCGGAGCCACTCGGTCGCGGTCACGATCAAGCGCAGCAGGTTGTACGCGTTCTTCGGACGCAGCTCGCGCGGGAGCTCGAGGCCGGTCGCCGCGTTGCTCGTGGCGAACTCGGCGAGCGCAGAGAACTCGTTGCGCTCGAGCAGCCCCTGATCGTGCATCGATCGGTAGAGCTGCTTGACGTACTGCTTGGCCGAAAGCTGCGCGTCGGCCTCGGTTACCGTGGCCCGCGGTGAGAGCTTCGCGAGCTTGTCGGCCACCTCATCGAGCGTCAGCGTCGGCGCCACGCGCAACCACTCGAGCACGTCGCCGCGGTGTCGGACGAGCCGGAGGTTTTGCGACAGCTTGTCGAGCTGCGAGGTCGCGTAGCGCCCGAACGAGCCGTAGATCTCTGCGCTCACGAAGGCGTCGCGCTCTTCGAGGAGCCACTGGCCGATCTCGTCCGTGGCGTGGGCGCTCTTTACGAACAGCGCCTCGAGGGTGTTCGGGTCCGCGCGAAGCGCCTGCTTGATGCACTTGGCGACGGCCCAGAACGTGTGACTTCCGTCCTCGTTGACGAGGTCTTCGGGCGGCGCGACGAGCCCCTGCGTCCAAGAGAGCGGCGTCGCGAAGACGCCGCGAATGTCGGTGTCCGATCCCTCCGTGGCCAGCCCCCAGGCGCGCGAACCCACGGTGGTTTCGAGCACGACGCACGGTCGAAGAGCATCCCACGCGTCTGCGCGTCGCTGCGCATAGCGCACCTGGCCGACCTTGCGCGGGACGAGCTCGGTGCGCGCGTAGCGAACCACGCCCACCCCGACGATGTGCACGTCGAACTCGTCTCTCTCTGGCTCGGCGCGCACGACGCGACCGCTCGCCCCTTGCGGAACGCGCCGCTCGCCCGCCATGCGGTCGACGCCGACGGTCACCTCGGTGCCGTTGGGCAGCGGGAGCGCGCGCGGATCGATCGCGCCGAGCCCTTTGATGCGAAGGTCCATGGGCCGCAGCATTGCGTCGCCGCCGGGCGCGCGTCGAGGGGGATCAGGACAAGTAGATCCGCGCGCCAAACGTGTCCCTGAGCAGCGACACGTCTTGCGGATCGAGGCCTTCTTTCGAGACCGAGATGCGTTGAACGCGCTCCGCGAACGGGGCTTTCGCGATGACCGCTCCGTCGCCGGGAGAGAGCTTCCAGTACATGATCTCGAGCGACTCGAGCTGGGCCGAGCGCTTGTGAGCGCACAGGTATTCGAGCGCCTGACTCCCGAGCCCGTAGTTGCTCGAGAGGTTGAGCAAGCGGAGCTTCTCGATGTGTGGACAGTCGAGCAAGTCCGCCATGGCGTCGGGGTCGAGCTCTGTGTTGTACAGGTTGAGATCGACGCACGCCGACAGCCAGACGGCGTTCGCCCAGATCGAAGGCGGGCTCTTCGCGGTGCGCTTCTTGGGCGCCTTGGGCTTGGCGCCGTAACCCGCGGTCCCGAGCGCGTTGCCCGAGAGGTTCACGACGCGGGGCCTCGCGGCGGCGCTGATCGACCCGAGCTCTTCGAACGCCTTCGTCGTCACGCCGTTGTATTGCACGTCGAGCACGCGCAGCGAGCCGAGGTTCTGACTGGTCAAGAGCGCGACGAAGCCCTTGTCGCCGATCTCGTTCTGCCCGAGGTAGAGCTCTTCGAGCGACGACGCTGCGGCCCAATCCGCGAGCGCGCGAGCGCCCTCGGCCTTCACGAGCGGATCGACGGAGTTGCCCTCGAGCGAGAGCTTGCGCAGTCGCGTGATGACCTTGTTCGCGCAGAGCGACGCCACGCCCTCGTCGCCGATCTCGTTGGCGCCGAAGTCGAGCGCTTCGAGCCGCGAGAGCCGCTTGCTGCTGAGCAGCGCCTTCGCCCCCTTCGCGCGCGCGTCGTTGTACTTGACGCGGAGTCGCTCGACGCCATCGAGCCAAGGCGCCTTCGCGAGAGCGGTGAAATCGGCGGGCTTGAGGTGGTTGTGGCCGACGTCCAGCTCGACGAGCGGCCCGGTCTTCGGCGCGGCGACGAGCGCCTTGATGCCCCGAGATTTGCCGTTGTTGTTGTGCAGGCTCAACCGCTCGAGCGTCGGCCACGCCTTGCTCGCAGCGATCGCTTCGAACAGCGCGGTGCCTCCCTCGAAGTAGTCGAAATCGAGGCCGAGCACCGACGGAGGCAACGCGTCGAAGAGCGCGTCGATGTCGATGCCCAGCGAGCGCGACACCCTGAAAAAGACCGGTCGACCGTCGAGCGCGCGAACGATCTCGAGCGCGACGGCCGCGTCCTTGCCGAACAAGGTGACGTGGCGAAGTTTGGGAGCGCGCGTCGGGTCCGCGGCGAGCCAGCGCGCTCGCTCGACGTCCTCGGGACGCACGAGGGCGGTCGAGTCGCCGGCGAGAGCCAGCGCGGGCTTTCCCTTCATCGCGAGGTCGATCGCGCCGCCTGCGAGATAACGGTCCGTTGGCGCGAGGTCCGCGCACACTTCGTTGGCCAGGATGGCGAGCGACTCTCGCTCGAGCTCGCTCTCGCAGCCCGAGAGCACGTTGATGATCCCTGGCCAGCGGTAGTACGAAGCGGCGCTGCTCGCGCCCCACGCGCGAACGGCGGCGATCCTGCGGTCGCGGTCGAGGTCGAGCCCGAACACCTCGCGAAAGCTCTTCGAGTCGTACACCGTCACGTGCTCGGGGACCGCGTGCTGCTCGGTCAGCGAGTCGCCGAGGACGACGCTGGGCCGTCCGCTCTGCGGGAGCTCGAAGGCGAGCTTCGCGCCAGAGGCTGCGATCACGCGGTCTCGCTCTTCGTCCGAGACCGACTGCAAAGGAGTGAGCTGAACCCAGATGTTCTCGTCCATCGGGGCGACTATACCCGCTCAGCGGCGGCGCGCGACGAGGGTGAAGAGCGCGTCCGAAAAGAGCCTGAACTCACCCCACGCGCGCACGAGCGGCTCGACGCGGCGCGAGCGGCGCGCCCGATGCACCGGCGACTCGACGAGCTCGAGCCCCTCGCTGCGCAGCACGTTCGCGACGTGATTTCCGACGGGAAACACTCCCACGTCGTAGCCCTTCGCGCCGCGCCGCCACTCGACGTAGCGACGCCCCAGCGAGTGCGACAACACGCTGGCGCCGGCGAGCCCATAGTGCGGATCGCTCTTGAGCCAGTGAGGCGAAAACCGGTTGGGGCCGTAGATGTACGCGACGCCTCCGGGCGCCAGGACCCTGGCGATCTCTCGCAGGCACGCGTCGGCGTCGCGGCAGTGTTCGATCACGTCGACGAAGGTGACGACGTCGAACGATCGGTCGTCGAACGGCAGCGCCTCGCCCTGCGCGGTGCGAAACGTCGCAGTGATCCCCCACCCCTTTGCGCGCAGACGCCCCGCCTCGAGCACCCAGTCTTCGGGCTCGATGCCCGTCACGCTCGCGCCGCGCTCGGCCATCACGCACGCGAGCGCTCCGGTCTGGCAGCCCACGTCGAGCGCTCGGGCGCCGCGCAGCGTTCGCTGGGCCTCGATGGCGTCGGCGATCTTTCGGCACTCTTCGACGCGGCGCTCGAAGTGCGCGAGCCACTTGTCTGCGGCCGGGTCGCTCCAGTCGATGACGCGACCCCAGTATTCGAGAAACGCTTGATCTCTCGGGTCGCTCGCGCGTGGACCCTTCGCCCGATCGGTCATGGCTGGCTCAATCGTAGTACTCGATCCCGAGGTGCGTGATGAGCTCTTCGCCGCGCATCCAGCGCAGGGTGTTCTTGAGCTTGATGAGCTGAATGAAGAGGTCGTGCTCGGGATAGAGGCCGGGAGCCGTCATCGGGCTCTTGAAGTAAAACGAAAGCCACTCTTGGATCCCGTGCATCCCCGCGCGCTGCGCGAGGTCGAGGAAGAGCGCGAGGTCGAGGACGATGGGCGCCGCGAGGATCGAATCTCGGCACAAGAAATCAATCTTGATCTGCATCGGGTACCCGAGCCACCCGAAGATGTCGAGGTTGTCCCAGCCCTCTTTGTTGTCTCCGCGCGGCGGGTAGTAGTTGATGCGAACGACGTGGTGAAAGCCCTCGTAGAGCTCGGGGTAGAGCTTGGGCTGCAGGATGTACTCGAGGGCGCCGAGCTTGGTGACCTCTTTGGCCTTGAAGCTCTCGGGGTCGTCGAGCACCTCGCCGTCGCGGTTGCCGAGGATGTTGGTGCTGTACCAGCCCTCGAGCCCGAGCATGCGCGCCTTGAGTCCGGGCGCGATGATGGTCTTCATCCAGGTCTGGCCGGTCTTGAAGTCCTTGCCGGCGATGGGGAGCTGCCGCTCTCGCGCCAGCTCGTGAATCGCCGGAAAATCCACGGACAGGTTGGGCGCGCCGTTGGCGTACGGCACGCCGGCCTTGAGGCACGCGTAGGCGTAGATGGCGCTCGGAGCGATGTCGTCGGACGACTCGCGCAGGCCCTTCTCGAAGTTGGCGAGCGAGGCGTGCGTCTCGGTGGGCTCGCGATAGACCTCGGTGGATCCGCACCAGATCGCGACGCAGCGCTCGAGGCCCTTGTCGCGCTTGAAGCGCTCGATGTCCGCGATGAGCTGCTCGGCGAGGTCCATCTTGGACGTGCCCTTCTTCACGTGCGGGCCCATCAGTCGCTTGACGTATCCGGGGTCGAACACGGCGGGCATGGGCTGGATGCCCTCGAGAAACGGCCGCACTTCGGCCAGGTGCTCTTTGCTGAGCACGCCTGCCTCGCTCGCGGCCTCGTAGGCGTTGTCGGGAAAGAGATCCCACCCCCCGAACTCGATGTCCGCGAGGCCCGCGAGCGGGACGAAGTCGGAGATCTTCGGCGAGCGACCGTCGGTGCGCTTGCCGAGGCGGATCGTCGCGAGCTGCGTGAGCGAGCCGACGGGCTTGGACAGGCCACGGCGGATGAGCTCGACGCCAGCGACGAAGGTGGTGGCGACCGCGCCCATTCCGGGCAGAAGGACGCCGAGCTTGCCGCTGGGCGGTGCGATTTCGACTGGTTTACGCATGGGTTCTCGGAGCGGGCGCGGACCCTATCACAGACGCGAACGCGCAACGCGGCACGCGCAGAGGGAGCGACGGGAACGACCGCAGCACGGGACCAACGACGCGCTTCAGCGGTGTCCAGCGCGTCTGCCACGACGCTGGGCATTGTGAGCCCGCAGGTTCCGCCTGCGCAGAACGGCTCGTCGACGGTTTGCACGGCGCGCGGGGTGTGATTGCGGTTCGTCATGTCGCGGCCCGGCCAACTGATTGCTGGATGTGGATGCGGAGAAAGACGCAGCCGCCAAACGGCGATCTCGCGGGCGACGCGGTCCTTGCCCCAACGCGACATCATCGCGCGACCCAGTTTTTCAAGAAGTTGCCAGAAGTCCCGCAGCTTCTTCACTGCGGACGCGATGTTCTCCGCCGAAAACGAACGCTCCGCGGCGTTCCAGAGCTCGTGCGCCCCGTCGCACACCACGCTCACCGCGAGCTCCGGACGCTGCGCGAGCGCCGCCTTGCAGTCGTCTCGAAGCGCGTCACACAGCTCGTCGATCGACTCGTTTGGCATTCGGTCGTAGCGGATAGCACCCAGTATTTTGCCTTGTGAATCGTGCCAGCTCATCGTCCCGCAGTACGCCATCTCGAACAGGCGCTCGATCGGTCGCTTCGCAGCGTTCTTCTTCGGTCGCACAGCAGGACGCTTGCGCGCGCACTCGACGGGTAGGCTCACGCGATCGATTGACAGCACGATTCCTGAGGTCTATCGGGCACTGAGACGGCGCGAGCACACTGCTCTTCGACGGTGTCTCGACGCTCCATGTAGGGCTTGCCGATGGCCTGCGTTTGCTTCCCCGCATAGAGTAGCAGTCGCAATTTCAAGGCGATCTCTTGTGTTTCTCACTGTGGACCATGCTCGACGAGCATGGCCATCGCAGCGCTGGTCGCAGGGACCCAGTGCTTCACGGCGCCGCATCCAGCGATCACTGGGTCGTACGTCTCGCTGTTGGGCAAGCCATCGGGCGCGTAAATTGAGCGGACGATGGTGATCGGACCGGAGCGAGAGAAGAGCGTGACGGCGCGACGACAGCGCACGCAGAGAGTGCGTCCATCCTGTATTTTCATCGGCGAAATGCGATCGCACGCGGACGCGATGGTGGTGAGGATCGCACGCTCGACGAAAGTCGAGATGTCGGCGACCAGCGATTCGACTGCGGGGAAGTACAGGGGCTCGTCGCTGCGCGGGTGCCGGGCCGCCTTCGCGATCAACGGAAGAACATCGGCGAGAACATAGCGAAGAGGCTCGACCTCTGCGCCGAGTTGAAGCATCATGGGCTTGGAACATCCGTGCATGGGTGACGTGGAAATTCCCTACTGCAACGGCTCTGCCTTGCTGTCGCGCACAATCTCGTCGGCCTTTGTCAGCGCGGGTCGGAGCTCCCGCACGACCTGCAATCACACCCCAGGTCACTTCTGTTCGCGGAATTCGGGGTGGCGTCGAGCGATTCGAAACAGACGCTTCGTGGCGGACTAATCCGAGTTGGGATCAGTTCGAAGTCGGCTGTCGAATTGCTCGAAATCCGGCAGGCGGTTCCCGTGTTGGCATTGTTGACTGATCGAAGGAGGCGAGCATGCGATTTTCATCGATTCTAGGGCTTTCTGGGCTGCTTTGCGCAGCCGCATCGGGTTGCGGCCCAACGCCTGGCGTACCACCGCCACCGACACCGCTTCTGACCAGCGGCTACATGCCTGGCACGACGAATCGCGCAGCCAACGACCCCATCGAGATGGTGGTTCGGAGCGAAGGTCCTTTCTTCGACAGCGCAGCACAGAGCCTCGTTCGTTCGGCCGTTCGCCTCGTGCGTTGGCCGGCGCTCCAGTCGGTAGAGATCTCGCCCATCAGAGAACCCACCGACGAAGTCGTCCAAGCCGCAATCCACATTCACACGTTCAGGCTAATGCCACGAGATGTTCTTCAGCCTGGATGGTACGCGGTGGTGGCCAATCGAGCGAGTCTCGGCCGTACACAACCCGCTCCCCATTCGACGGTCGAGCTGGCCGAAATGGGCCTCGTCGCGTTTCCGTTTCGCGTTGGATCAGCACCACGAGTGCTCCGCGTGGATCAGTGCCTGCCTCGGTCGCTCGGGGTTCGAGTCAACGTGCTCTTCTCAGAGTCTGTGACACTCGGCTCCGATCGGTCGAACGGCATTTCGCTCGAATCTGGCGGGGTGCCTTTGGCCTGCACGCTCGCGGGCAGCGGAGTCCTGAGCCGCTACACATTCGACTGTCCGTCGCTGCGTGAGGACCAAGATCTGACCGTACGTGTCGGAGAGAGTGTCTGCTCACCGAGCGGTCCTTGCATGCAGCAAGGCATCGCGCCAGGTTCCGCCGAGTTCTCGCTGACGCGCACATCGACCGTGACGATCGAGAGTGGATGCCGGTCGCTAGTTGCTCGAATCGAGGTTCCGTAGCGTCGTAGACGGTGCGTCAATGGTCTGCGGGCATGCACGGCTACTGGCGGCCGCTCGAACAGAACTCCGACTACACATCCGCGACTGAAGGTGCAACCGAGGGACGGACTGCGTGCTCGATAGTGACCCAGAGCACCTCGCCTTCGTCGACCGTTCGAACATCGCCAGGAAAAACACGTCGGCGCGCGATCGCCACCTTGTCGACGCGTCGGCTGGTACACTCCTTGTCATGGCGAATCGACGATGGTTGCTGCGAGCGGTCGCAAGTGTCGCGGCGCTCGCGATGGTTGCGACTGGATCGGAGGCGGTGGCGCAAACGTGTACGGGCGTTCCGTATTTCGAAGCGTGCCTCGACGCGGTGGGCGGCCGACCGATGGGCGGAGGCGGGATGCGCGATCCGTCGCGGATCATCGATGACGTCTTTCAAACCAACGACGTCCCGCCGCGATTTGCGCCGCAGCTCACCTTCGCGCAGCCCATCATCGCGCGCAGCGATTGGAACGGGTGCACAGGCACCTCTCGCTTCAATCCCGGCGGAGGCACCGACCCGCGGCAGTACACCGCGTACACGTGCAGCACCCAGACGCCGATGATCTCTGCGGCCAACGTGTCTGGCCTCGATTGGAACTGGTCGCAGACCACGCGGCGTTATCCGTCGGGCATGGCCGTCACCGATCAAGACGCCTGCGGAGGCAACCGCGCCAACTGCGGCTACGACCAGCCGTGGACCGGCAGCGTCGTGTTCGACCTGCAAGGTGACGCCAATCGCGTGGTGATCTTTCCCATCACCGATCACGTGACCGACTCGTGCCTCGAGGCCTTCGAGTACAGCGTCTATCTCACCAACAACCCCGACTCGCGCATGATCGTCGCGGACGGCGCCAACCCCGACCCCACCAAGTGGAACCGCGCGGTCCTCGTCCGCGGATTCATGCGCGGTTGGACCGACGACTACCAGTCGACCGGCACCGTCGCGGACATGATGACCCGCCCCGTTCGCAACGCCGCGCTGCGCGGCGGTCCGGGCGTCGAAGCGGTCGCTGACTCGATCGTCACCGTGTGGTCGCTGCCGTGCGGAATCACCTTTCGCTACGTCGCAGTGCTCCCGGGCAACTACGGCAACCCCGACGTTCGCTGCGCGTTTCACTCGTCCGAAGACGAGTTCGACGCGGTCGCCGGCCTCAACGAAGACGGCACCGCCATCTGCCCCGACCGCGACATGGACGGCTTTCGCGACGCCATCTGCGGCGGGACGGACTGCAACGACACAGACCCCGCCATCAACCCCGGCGCGACCGAAGACTGCCGCTCGACCAGAGACCTCAACTGCGACGGTCGCATGACGACCTGCCCCGCGGGCACCGGCTGCTTCGACGGCCTGTGCACTCCGGGCTGCATCGAAGGCGCGTGCGCCGATGGTTTCGTGTGTCGCGCGGGAGGCGTTCCCAACGGGATGTACTGCGTGCCCGATCGCTGCACCACCGCGTGCCCTCCCGGACAAGTGTGCGGCCCGATGGGCTGCCAGACGCCGTGTCAAAACGCCCGATGCCCCGTCGGACAATCGTGCATCGGAGGCGCGTGCCTCGACGCGTGCTCGGGCGTCACGTGCCCGATGAACCAGCACTGCCGCGACGGTCGCTGCGTCGCAAACTGCTCGTGCACCGGCTGCCCCGCAGGGCTCAACTGCAACCGCACCAGCGGACGCTGCGAAGCGCCCGGCTGCGACGCGCTTCCCTGCGCCGCCGAGCTTCGAGACTGCCGCGGCGAAGAGCCGCGGTGCCTCGTGTCGTTCTGCGACGGCGTCACGTGCCCGGTCGGACAGGTGTGCGACCCGATGGCCCGCGCCTGCGTCGTCGACCGTTGCCAGGGCATCTCGTGCCCCAGCGGACAAGAGTGCCGCGCCGGCGAGTGCGTCGCCCGTCCGCGGCCCGAGCCTCCCGCGACCGACGGCGGAGAGCTCGACTCGGGCGCGGCCACCATGGACTCGGGCGTGACCACCATGGACGGCGGCCGCGCCGACGGTCGCGGCGGAGACGCGCGACCGACGTTCGACCCCGGCGTGATGGCTGGCGGCTGCGGCTGCAGGGCCGTTGATTCTACGCACAGCAAATCGAGTCCGCTGGCCCTCGCCGCGCTCGCCGCGCTCGCCGCAGCGATCACCCGCCGCGCCCGCCGCCGCTAACGACGCTTCGCGCTATCGCGCGAGCAGTCTGCGCAAGAGCGAGGCGCCCGCGCCCGGGGAGCGCACCGGGTCTGCCTCGCCCACCAGCAACGAGAGGGCGCGCACGAGCCTCCTGGCGTCGCGCTCTGCGCTGCTGTCACCGGAGGTCAGCTCGAGCGCGCGTCGCGCGTGCGCGAGGGCCTCGGGCAAGCGCGACGCAGCCGCGCACAGCTCGGCCGCGAGTCGCTGCGCGCGCGCGGTGGTCCCGCGGTGCTCGACGCTCGCGATCGCCGCGTCGATCGCGCCGAGCGCGGCCATCGCCCTCGCCCACTGCGCGACGTCTTCGTCGCTCGACAGCGCGTGAACCGACGCGATCTCGAGCACACGGGCGGCCTCCGCAGCGCGTCCGCGTGCGACGAGCACCCGAGCCAGCCCGAGGTAGCCCTCGAGAAAGCCGCGATCGGCCTCGACCGCGCGCGAGAACAGCCCCTCCGCCGCGATCGGCCGCCCGTCGCGCTCGGCCGTTCGAGCGCGGTCGATGTACCCCTCGGCCACCGTCCTCGCCAGCGCGCGAACGTCTCCCGCGGATTGAGCGAGCGCTTCCGACGCGGTGAATACCAGCGAAACGCAGAGAAAAGTTGCCGCCAACGCGGGTCGCACGGGACGCAGTGACCGTAGCACCGATCGCCCGATGGACTGCGACGGTGACAGCGCCGTCGAGCGCGCAGGGTATGGGACGAAACGCTCGGGAGCGGTATAGCAACCGGCGCGGCTCGGCTCGGAAACGGTCCAATGGCGGCGCCGCGGAGTGTCCAGCGTGGGTTCTGTCGGTTCTGCAAGTGTCAGGTCCAAGTCGGAGAGCGCCGAGATCGACGGCAACGACGGTAACGTCGAGCTCCCTCGGCCATCGCCCGCAGAGTGGCTGGTGCCGTTCGTGTGCTTCTTTCTGTCGGGAGCCTCGAGCCTCGTGTTCGAGGTCATCTGGACGAGGAAGCTCACGCTCGTGTTCGGCGCGAGCACCCCGGCGATCTCGACGGTGCTCAGCGCGTTCATGGGCGGCCTGGCGCTCGGCTCGTATGTCATCGGCAAACGAGTCGATCGACTGAAGTTTCCGCTGCTCACCTACGCCGTGATGGAGGTGTTCGTCGGGCTCTTCGCCCTCGCAGTGCCCTTCATCGTCGACACCGTGTACCCGCCGATCGGGCGCTGGATCTCGATCAACGCCGGCAATCGCTTCGACGTGTTCACCCTGCTGCGCTTCTTCGTCGTCGCGCTCGTGTTGCTCCCGCCGACGGTGCTCATGGGCGCGACGCTGCCGCTGCTCACGCGGCACTTCGTGCGCCGCGGAGGCGATCTCGGTCAGCGCGTCGGCGCGCTGTACGCGGTCAACACGTTCGGCGCCGTCGCAGGGACGCTCACGGCAGGATTCATCCTGTTGCCCGGCGTGGGACTGCGCTGGACCAACGCGATCGCCGCGATGACCAACATCGTGCTGGCGTCGCTCGTCCTGCTCTTTCGCAAGCCGCTGCTCGACGGAAAATGGCCCGACAGTTGGCGAGATCTCTTGCCGACTCCCGCACCTGCGCCCCAAACCCCCGAGGCGCAGGGCGCTGAACCCAAGGCTGAGACCGAGCCCCAAAGCGAGCCGAAGGCTGAGGACAAGCCTGAGGTTCGAGAGGCGGCAGACGCCGAGACCGACTCAGAGGACGGCGATCGATCCAAGCGCGCCAAACGCGCGGCGAAGAAGCGTCGCAAAGCCGAGAGCGCAGCGACCGAGGCGACGCAACGAGACGCGACCGACAGCAAGCGGTCGGACAAAGACGACCGCTCGAAAGACGACAACGACCCCGAGACCGAGGCAGAGCGCGACGACCAGAGCGACACGATCGACGAGCCCACGAGCCGCGCCATCCGCGTCGCGACGCTCATCGCGGCGGCGGGCTCTGGGTTCGCCGCGCTCTCGTACGAGGTGATCCTCTCGCGAGCGCTCGACATGGTGATCGGCAGCTCGGTCTACTCGTTCACCATCATTTTGTCGGCGTTTCTTGTGGGAATCGGCGGAGGCAGCGCCCTCGCCGGCGCGGTCCTCAAGGCCAGGCCCAAGATCACGCAGGCCGCCGCGGTCGCCATCGCGTTCGTGGCCGTCGCGCTCTTGCAGCTCGCGATCTACGGCACGCGCGTCTCGATGATGATCTTCGTCGCGACCGCCATGGTCGCGACCCTGGGCCTCGCCATCGCGGGCACCTATCGCAAGCCCACCCTCGCCCTCGGAACCGTGCAGCTGCTGATCGCGGTCGGCGCGGTCTGCGTCTACTACTTTCAGGACAAGATCCCGCAGATGTTCTTGTACCTCGCGATGGTCGCGACGGACTCCTGCGGCCGCGGCGCGGACCTGAAGTTCTCGAACGACATCGGGACGGTGCAGTTCGTCTCGTTCTTTACGGCGCTGGCGACCGCGCTTCCGCCGACGCTGGGCATGGGCGCCACTTTTCCGCTCGCGGTGCGTGCGTTCGCGAGGCACGGCGACGCCGTCGGCGGCGACACCGGTCGCGTGTACTCGATGAACACGATCGGCTCGATCTTGGGCTCGTTTCTGACGGGCTTCTTGATCATGCCCGCGGTCGGGCTCGAGACCGCGTTCTACGTCGCGGTCGCGGTGAACCTCGCGATCGCGCTGTATCTGCTCCTCGCGTCGCCCGGCGAAGAGCCGGTGAAATACGTGATCGTCCCGGTCGCCGCGATCTTGCTCGCGATCGCCGCGACCGGCGTCGTGCTCGGCCGCGATGGCCGCCTCGCGCGATCGCACGGGCGGTTCACGGTCTTTCCCAAGCCGTGGAACCAAGAGCGCATGACGCTCGGCGTGTTTCGCTTGAGCCTCGCGGACTCGATGATCCGCCGCGAGAACAACCAGTGCTTCGAGAACCGCGAGTCCGACCGCGAGCGCGGACTCGACGAAGGAAACCCGATCTACTACCGCGACGGCGTCACCACCACCGTCACCGTCGAGCGCTGGACGACAGGCACGACCTCGCACCTCGCCCTCAAGAACAACGGCAAGGTGGACGCGTCCAACGGCGACGACATGCCCACGCAGGTGCTCGTCGGCGCGCTGCCGCTGCTCGTGCACCCGCGAGGGCCTCGAGACCTCGACGTCAGCATCGTCGGGTGGGGCTCGGGTGTCACCGTCGGAACCGTGTTGCAGTGGCCCGTGCGCCGCGTCGACGTCATCGAGCTCGAGCGCGCGACGCTCGACGCCTCGCGGTACTTCTCGTCGGTCAATCACCTCGAGTACACGCTCAGGGACTTTCCGTACGTCCAGACGCCGCGGCTCACGGTCATCAACAACGACGGCCGAAACTTTCTCGCGACGACCCGGCGAAAGTACGACGTCGTCATCTCCGAGCCGTCCAACCCCTGGATCACCGGCGTCTCGAACCTCTTCACCGTCGATCACTTTCGCGCCGCGTCGCAGTCGCTCGCGCCAGACGGAGTCTTCGTCCAGTGGGTGCAGCTCTACGAGCTCTCACCGGACAACATCCGGACGATCTATCGCACCATCGCCGAGGTGTTTCCGCACGTGCGCGTGTTCGCCGCGGACGCGTTCTCGTCGGACACCGTCGTGCTCGCCTCGTTTCGACCGATCACGCTGGACGTCCCACGAATTCAACGCTTCATCGACGAGAGCGAGCGAGGTCGCGCCGCGCTGGCTCCAGCGCGCGTCGAGCGGGCCGAGGACATCATCGCTCGCAACCTCTTCGCGTCGCGAGACGAGGTCGTCCGCTACGCGCAGTACGAAGAGCGCCTCGAAGAGGGCCGGTGGGTGCGAAAGATGTTCGCGACCAACCACGATGATTGCCCCGCCGCGACGTGCAGACGCGTCCCGGCGCCGCTCAACACCGACGACAACGCTCGCATCGAGTTCGCCGCGCCGCGAGACCTCATCGGCTACGACGCGTTCGCTGGCTACGTCGAGACGCTCTACGACGAGCGCTGGCCCTACGCGCGCGTCATGAACGACGTCGTCCTGTCGGTGGACCCGATCGAGCGCGCTCGATCCTATGGTCGCATCGCCACGGCGTTGCTCGCGAACGGGCGGCCCGATCGCGTGCTCACCGTCCTCGAGCAGGCGACCAACGTCCTCGCGAGCCGCGCCGCGCCGCCCGAGCTCGAGCGCGCGTCGGATCTCTTTACGGCCCTCACGACCGAACGAGAGCCACCTCTGCGCCTCGACTCGGCGCGCGCAGCGCCGGACCTCTCAGCGGAGGGAGAGCGCGAGCTCAACGCGGCGTTCAGCCGAGCGACCGAGCAAATGCGGCAAGGCTCGTTTCGCACCGCGCTCTCGACGCTCGACGGCCTGCCCTCGCAAGTGCGCGATCACGCGGGTCCGTCCGTGCGACTTTTGCGAGGATATTTGCTGTACAAAGTGAGCACGCAACCCGGAGCCGCGCCGCAGTTCACGCAGGCCGCTGAGTACCTCGAGCGCCTCGCGCGCGACGAGCTGCCCTGGGCCACGCAGCACACTGAGGTGCTGTTCTTCATCGCCAAGTCGCGGTTTCACGCGGGAGATTTCGCGCTCTCGGTCGCCGCGATGTCCCGATGGATCGACATGGTCGCGCAAGCCCCAGCGCGAGAGCACGAGCGCGAAGCCATCGCAGAGGACCCCGCCACGCCCGAACCCGCCGCGCAGCCGCTGGCGATCACCGACGAGGCCGGCGAGAGCGACAAAGACCTCCGACGCTGAGCGTTGCGCGCCTCACTGGGTCGGTGCAGGACGCTCGCTCATCGGTCGCGGTCGGATCGTTACCCGCGAAACGCGGCGACGACGAACGGCGTCCACCGTGAAGATGAACGCGCCGATGTGCACCGCGTCGCCAGGACGCGGCATCCGGCCGAGCGACGAAAGAACCATTCCGCCTGCGGTGTCGCCCTCGTGGTCGGGCGGGAGCTGAATCCCAGCGTCCGCGAGGTCGTTGATCGACGCGAGCCCGTCCGCGCTGAACGCCCCGTCGGTGAGCGGAACCACCTTGGCGCTCGCCTCGTCGTGCTCGTCGTCGATTTCTCCGACGATCTCTTCGAGCACGTCCTCGAGCGTGACGATGCCGCTCGTTCCGCCGTACTCATCGAGCACCAGCGCGAAGTGCTGCCTGCCTCGCTGCATCTCGCGCATCAGCTCGAAGAGCGGCTTTCCCTCGGGCGTCACGATGGCGTCGCGCATGACCGCGCGAAGCGACGCGGGGCGAGGCTCGTTGGTCAGGTCCTTGATCGTGACGTAGCCGAGCACCTTGTCGAGGTTTTGCGCTTCGACGACGGGGTACCGCGTAAATCCGTGCTGCCTCGCCTTGCCGATCGCGTTTTCGACGCTCGTGTCGACGTCGACGTAGACCACGTCCAAGCGAGGGACCATCACCTGACGCGCGGTCGCGTCGGAGAAGCGCATCACGCGCTCGAGCAGCTTCTTCTTCTCGTCCGAGAGCGCGCCCTTCACGTACGCCTGCGCGAACATGCCGAGGATCTCTTCTTCGGACAGCGCTCCCTCGGCGTCGTGCAACAACGGAAACCCGAGGAGCTTGAGCAACACCGTCGACGCCCCGTTCAAGATCACGAGGCCGGGCAAAGACAGCCAGTAGAAGACCCGCAGCGGTCGAGAGACGGTCAACGCGACCTTCTCGGCCGAGGTGATCGCGATGAGCTTCGGGAGCAGCTCACCGAACAAGATGTGCGCGGCCGTCAGGATCGTGAACGAGATCGCGTGCGCGACGCGTCCCCAGATCGGCGCAGGAAGCCCGATTCGAATGAACATCCCCTCCATCGCGTGCGCGACCGCAGGCTCGGCGACAGAGCCCAGTCCGAGCGACGCCAGCGTGATGCCGAGCTGCGTGGCGGAGAGGTAGCGATCCAACCGTCGACACACATCAACGGTGGCCTTGGCGGCGGCGGTATCGAGCTTCGCGAGGCGATCGACCTGCGTCGCCCGCAGCTTCACGAGCGCGAACTCGCCTGCGACGAAGAAGCCGTTGAGAAAGACGAAGACGGCAGTGAGGGCGAGCCCGAGGATCAACGGCGTCCCCCTGCTTCACCAACGCGGACTCGCGTCGATATGGAACTGATGCAGTCCGAGAGATGGGTCAATCCGGCAGGGTACGGGTCGTTGGCGGTCATTACAGCAACAGTCGGGGGAGAACGCGTCGCCGAGCATCGGTGACGCGGCAGACCCTCATGGGGGGCGGGGATTGTAGCGTCCGCACCAAAGATTTGCAGCGACGCCCAGCACCCCCCTGGGATTCGCGAGAGTTTCCCCCGAGTTTTCGCGGTTTCGCCGTCAGGCCGTCGAGGCGTTTTCTGGGTAGATCGCCTTCAGCGCGGCGCGAAGACGCTCGAGACCGATCTCTTCAGCGGGCTTCTGCTGAAAGAGCTTCACGATCTTGATCAGCGCAGCGACCTCCGAGCGACCGATGTTGATCTCGCGCTCGATCTCTCGCTCGACGAACTGGTCGAACGAAGGGTAGTTGCGCGTCTTGTAAAGATCGGGATCCGAGAGCTTGGTCAGGATCAAGCCTACCTCGAAGAACTGACGCCCGATCGAGCGCTTCATCCCCTTGAGCTGGGTGAGCAGATTGTTGATCTGGCTCAGCTTCTTCTTCTTCTGATCCGCGTCTTCCGGAGCCCGAGCCGGCGCGTGGAGCGATCCGGGCATCATCGGCGCGCGCGGCGGTGGCGGCGGCGAGCCGGGCGGGGGGATGTCCCGCTTCAAGTTGCGGCGCGGGAGCATCGGCGGAGCGCCGCGCTTGACGTTCTTCTTCTTGCGAACGACCCCAGCGACCTCGGCAGAGGTCGTGGGCGCCGCGGGAGCTCCGGGCTTCGCAGCGGCCTTTGCGTCGCTCGCCGCAGCCTTGCCAGCGGGTTTCGCCGGCTCGGCCTTGGGGGCAGCCTTTGCGGGCGCAGGTTTCCCTGCAGCTGCCTTCTTCTCGGGCTCCTTCGCAGACTTGGCCGCCGGCTTGGCGGCTGCGGGTGCCTTCTTCTCGGGCTCCTTCGTGCCCTTGCTCGCTGCCGCTGCGGGTTTGGCCGCAGGAGCTGCAGATTTACCGCTGGCCTTCGCGCTCGAGGCTCCGGCCTTTGGGTTTTTACCTGACTTTGTTGCGTCGCCCTTGCCCATGGTCGATACCTTTGGGGGCGCACGCCGTTAACAAAATCGGGGCCCGCCCCGGAAAAAGCCGTGACTTCTGCATAGTCATAGCACTCGACCCTCGCAGACGTCCACTAAATGACGCACACAAAAATACCTTTGCGTGCTGTCAATTACGCGGCGAATCGACAGAACATCGGCGCTCGACGGCCGAGCGCCGCCGGGTTCAGTCTTCGTCGTCAGCGCTTTCGTCGTGGTTTTCTCCAGCGCGCGGGGTCGCGAGGAGCTCACCGTTCGGGCCGTCTCGGCGGATCACAAACGACCGGCGCGCGACCGTGTCTTCGTCCTCACGAGCGACGATGGTCACGACGTTGCTTCCCGGCCGGAGCGAGACCTCCGTCGCGATCTGAGCCTGGCGCGGGTCGGCCGCGTTGCGGTTGGATCGGTAGACGAGCTTTCGCGGCCCGACGAAGACGAAGTAGTCGAGGACGCGAGACTCGTCGCGGATCGAGCCCGTGAGGCGCAGCGTGCCGGTGCGAACCGCGAGCGCATCGCCGATGTTCGCCTCGATGATCGGCGGCTCGTTGTGCAGCAGCCAGTCGACGCGGGCCGTCGGCGGGGCGGCAGGGGCGCTTCCACCGTCCTGACGACGAACCCACACGGGGTGACCGCGAACGGCCTCGACGCGAACCCAATCGCCGGACTGCGCGCTGATCGAAAAGCGCATTCCCGCGGAGAATCGCGCGACCGCGCGGGCGTTGGCGCCGAACGTCTCGAAGCCGCGCGCGTCGGCGTTGGCGGTCCAGGCGCCGGTGGTCGCTGTGACCGCGCCAGCGTCGGACAACGGGAGCACGATCTTGTGCGTCACGAACTCACGAAGGTCTTCGTCTTCGATCTGCAGCTCGAGCTTCACCTCGCGCTCGTTGGCTCGGAAGTTGTTTTCGACCTGAAACGTGAAGGCGAGATACTGATCTGCTCCGACGTCGAATCGATCGAAATGAAAGCGCCCTGCCCCGAGCAGGACGCCCTGCCCCGACAGGTTCTTGAGGTTGATGTTCGTCCCGAACCCACGACCGCGCCCCGTGTTGCGGACACGGACGAACAACGTCGCCTGCTCGCCACGCTGCAGGCGGCCGTCGCCGTTTCCGCGGAGGTTGTCCGCGAGCTGCCAGCCATACGCGAACATCGGCCGCTCGAGTCCCCGCACCTCGGCCCTCAACGTCGGCGAGCGCGTAGGAACGCGATTGTGCGACGCGCTCCACTCGAAGCGCACTCCGTCGACGCGCGAGAGCGATCCGCGAGGCACCGTGCACACGCGACGGGCGTTGGGCGGAGGGCGCGTCGTCGTGCCCGGCCGCCATCCGTCGATCTGGCAGAGCCCCATCGGAACGGTCCAAGAGCGGCTCTGTCCCGGATCGACGCGGCCGAACACCAGCTCGCGGTTCTCGAAGAGCGGGTTGTCGCTCTTGGTCGTCCCGCGAAGGCGGTAGACGGGACTGCGGCCGCGGTTGGTCACGGTCACGGTGATGTCGTACGTCTCGCCCGGAAGCACCGCGGGACGCGAGGCCGTCGCGGTCACTTCGAGGTTCGCCGCGCCGCCGTCGCTTCCGTCGGACCAATCGACGCGCTGCGAGAGCGCCGCGAGCGCGCGGACGGTCGACTGAAGCTCCTGCTGCCGGATGCGCTCGATGTGGGGCCTGGCGTCGGCCAGCCCGTCGAGGCGCGTCGAGCGAAGCCCAGCGGCGAGCAGCTCGCGTCCGAACCGCATCGAGAAATCCTCGCGCTGGTTCTCGCGAGCCTCGTCGGGTCCGAGGTTGCGCAGGGTCTCTCGCTCTTCGACCGAGAAGTAGTAGTTGAGCACCTCCGCGGCGCGGCCCGCGTCTCGAGCGCGGTTGCTCGTGAGGTGCGCCGAGAGGTCGGACTCGCGCAAGTAAGCCTTGTCCGCTTCGAGGTCCATGTCGAGCGCGTCGACGGTCATCGGCCGAAGCTCGATGTCCGGCGTAATCCCGACGCCCTGAATGCTCACGTCGCCTGGCGTCAGGTACTGCGCGATCGTGATCTTCAGCGCGCCGCCGTCGCCGACGGGTCGGATGGTCTGAACGCTGCCCTTTCCGAAGGACTGCTGCCCCACGATGAGCGCGCGATTGTTGGCCTTGAGCGCGCCGGCGACGATCTCGCTCGCGCTCGCAGAGCCGCCGTCGATCAGCACGACCATCGGGTAGTTGGGCTCTGTTCCGCGCTCTTCGGCAGAGCGCTCGTCGCGGCCCTCGCGGCGGTTTCCGGCGGTCACGACGATCGTGCCCGAGCGCAAGAACAGGTCGCTGACCTCGACGGCCTGATCGAGAAAGCCCCCAGGATTTCCACGGAGATCGAGCACGAGCCCGCGCATGTTCTGGTTGCGAAGACGGTCCAGCGCGCGCGCGAGCTCGGCCCCGGTGTCCTCGGCGAACGTCTTGATGCGAGCGTAGCCGACGTTGTTCGCGAGCATCCGCGACTCGACCGAATCGACGTGGATCTCCGCGCGCGTCAGCGTGAATTTACGCGCTTCTTGCCAGCCTCCAGCGCCCTCGCGGCGAATCCACACGTCCACCGTGGTGCCCGGCTCACCGCGGAGTCGGTTGACCGCCTCGGTGAGCGTCATGTTCATCGTGCTCTCGTCGTTGATCCGAAGAATCCGGTCGTGTTGACGAAGCCCCTGCGTCGCCGCGGGCGTTCCGGGCATGATGTTCATCACCGTGAGCACGCTGTCTCGCAGCGAAATCACGATTCCGAGACCGCCGAACGCGCCGCCGTTCTGGATGCGCATCTCGTAGAACTGCTCGGGCGACAGCAAGATCGAGTGCGGGTCGAGCGTGCGAAGCATGCCGTTGGCCGCGGCGTACTCGACGTTCTGCAGGTCGACCTCGGTGTGCGACCGGAGCTGGCCCTCCAAGAACGCGAAGATCTCGCCCCACTTAGCCTGGAGTTTCCAAGGCGAATCGACGTTCGCGAGATCGAAGGTCCGCTCGGCCGTGTCGGCCACCACGGTCACGCGCTGCGCGCCCTCTTCGTGCCGAACGAGCACCTGCGCGACCGCGCGCTGGATCGCCTCGAGGCCCTTCAAGAGCATCTGCCTCGGATGAACGCGGGTCGGATCGACGTACGAGTTGTTGATCTCGAGCAGCGCGAAGCGCAGCGCGACCATCCGCGTGAGATCGTACTGGGGATTTCGCTCTCGCCGCGGCCGCGTCGGAAGCTCGTTGCGCGTCTGCGCGGTCGCGTTTTGCCCGGCGCGAACCGTAAAGTGAAACCCGAACCCCGCCCCCTTGTTCGCGATCGTCACGTACGATGCACACGCTGCCGCGAGCAGCACGACCAGCGCCTTCCATGCGGCGCTTCGAAATCTTCGCATGCGCGCAGTATACCCGCCGCAGCCCGGACGCCCACCCGCATGAACGACAAGCCTCGCCCGCCAGAGTCCGTGTCTATTCCCGAGATGTTCGGCGTCACCGCCCCGCTGTCGCGGCGATTGGCAGAGGTTCGCCTCGCGCTCGGCGGCGACAAGGACACGCCGAAATCCCTCTGGGGACCGTCGAGTCTCAAGATGTTGCGTCCGGCGCTGGCGTTTCCGCTGTGGCTCGGTCGTGCGCCGAAGGGACGGCTCGTTCCGATCTACAACCTCTTCAACTATCGGCAACCCCCGCCCGAGCTCGGTTGGAGCGTGCGGATCACCAACGTCGAAGACTTTCTCGGCACCAAGCTCACCTATGACAGCCACAACGCGACGGACTTCGCCGTTCCGCCAGGCACGATCGTGACCTCGGCGGCGCCTGGCCTCGTCGTGCGCGTATCGAGCGAATTCAATCGCGGTGGACTCAAAGTGTTCATCGATCACGGCCGCGGATTGATCACCACGAGCAACCACCTCGCCCGCGCCCTCGTGAAGCCCGGCGACTTCGTCGAGCGCGGTCAGCCCGTCGCGCTCTCGGGCTACAGCGGACTCGATGCGGTCATCACGTTTCCGTGGGGAACGCCGCACGTGCACTACAACACCTGGCTCGACGGCAGGTACGTCGATCCCTTCGCCAAACCAGGCGGCGTTTCGCTATGGCGCAACGGAAACTGGCCAACGCCCTACCTCGGCGACACAGCAGAGCAAGACTTCGAGCCGACCAGGTGGGACCACGGCGAGCTCGCGCGCGCGATCCGCGCATGCAAGAGCGACGACGCTCGGCGAGAGATGCTCGGCTTCGAAAACGAGTTCGAGCGCGCAGCGGCGCTGTTGTTCATGCAGAACTATTACCCGACGCGGTTCTCCGAGCGCATCAGCCCCTATCCCGCGACGCACGAGCGCGGCCCGTGGCTCGATCTACCGTTCGCCAAAGAGGACTACGACGGGATCTGGTTTCCTCATGGCGTCGAGCCGCCGCGATCGTGAGCGGCGAGATCGCCCGGCGCTGAACGAGATTCAGCGCTCTCTGACTCGGGCCGCCGATCGGCCGCGACTTCGACGCGAACGCCCGTGGCCGCGCCCTCGGCGAGCGCGTCGAGCAACCACGGACACACCATTCGAAGCAGCGCTTCGTCCCGCGGGTGTCTCCGCATCCGCTCGCGAATCCGGATCGACGCCGACGGATCGCCCAGCGCGAGCACGATGTCCCGCGCGAACTCCGTCCGTCCGTCGATCGGAACATTCGCGTCGAACGACCGCGCGTGTTCGATCGCCAACTCTCGTTTGCCCTGCGCAAGCGCGGTCCAGAACCGCACCATGAACGACAGCCCCCTGCCCGCGCTCACTTCGATCACGGTCTTCAACGCGAACGCGAGCGCAGCTTCCGCTTCGGCTTCCCGACCCGCCATCGCTAGCAATTGCGGACGCCAGAGCACGGCGTTGGCCCAGACGAGCGTGTTCGCTCCAGCAGACGGAAGCCACGCGAGCCGCTGAACAGCCAGCTCCAGATCCGCCAGGTGCTCGCTCGGAGCGCGCTCGCAGAACGTTGGCTGAATCCGACGCATGAGCGCGAGCGCCGACAGCACCGGATCGCGCGCGTCGATGACTGGCGTGACGAGCTCGACAGCCTCGTCGAGGCGTCCCTCGAGGCTTCGCGTCACGCTCTTGCGCAGAGCGTCGACCTGCTTTCGAGCAGCGACGCGCCGCCCGATCGCGAGCGCGATGGAGGTCAGCGACAACACGAGGCTCGCGGCCGCGAGAGCAAAAGCGAGCGGCAACGTCGAATAGGTCACGAACCCGAAGGCCAACACGACGAGCGCCGCCGCGCTCACGGTGGTCCACCGCTGAATGAACACGAGCGGCCTGCGACCAGCGCGCGTCGTCGGGAGCGGCGCGGGCACGGCTTCTGGAACACGGCTCCATGTCGACTCACCCACCGCGAGCGAGCTCTGCTCGTCGACGAACGGCGCCGCCGACGCGAACACCGAAGACACCCACTGCCCCAAGGGACCGCGATGCTGCGCGGCGCTGCCGGCGCGATAGCCCTCGACGAGCTCGCCGCGCTCGCCGAGCGCCCGCAGCGCGCGACCGAGCGCGCGCTCTTGCATCGTTGCGTCCATGGACACGCGCTCGAGCGGCTCGAGCACCGACACCAACGTCGCAGAGTCCTTCGCGCGGGCCGCGCAGATCGCGCGGGCCAGCATCAACCTCGTCGCCGCCCGCGAGTCCATCGCTCCGCTCGATTCGATGCGGGCTGCTTCAGGCTCCACCGAGGCGGCGCCGATCGAAGCGCGCGCCAGCGCCCAGATCGAATAGAGCCTCGCGTACGAGTCCGCCAACGCCCCGCGATCGCCACGCGAACCTTCGCCGAGCTGCTTGCTGAGCACCGCGTCGATCTCCGCCATCGCGCCGCGGCGGAGCAACGACTGCGTGAGCATCTCGAGGATCGGCAGCTTGAGCCCCACCGCCTGTCCTCGCCCGAGCTCCGCGGCGAGCAGCGCCTCGAGCTGCGCGTGATCCGCGCGCGCGTTGGCCTGCGTCGCGGCGCGGATGCTCCCGACCACGCCGAGCATGCGACGCATACGAACGCCGATCAGCACAGCGAAGACCCCGCCCGCAAGGAGCCCAGCTCCCACGGCTCCCCCGAGCATGGCGCCGAGCACGACGCCGACGAGGCCTGCCATCAGAAAGATCCACGCGTTGCGCGAGGCCTTCTTCGTGCGTCGGTCGATGTCGAGCTCGTCTTTGCGCGCTTCGCTCATTGTGTAGAGCGTCTCACTTCTCTCGGCTGCCAGCGATCGACATGGCGGCCGACAGCGCGTCGGAGCCCGCGATCGTCGAGCTCGAGCCGATCACTTCTCGCGATCGAGCGCGATCAACGCCGCGGCCACGGAGGCGGGGATGTACTTCTTCTTTCCGGTGATGAGCTGGTCGATGTGCGCGGCGTTCCACCCGATCTTTGCTGCGAGATCGCGGGTGCTCGAGCCAGTTCGAGCGATCCAGGACGAGGCGCTCTTTTGCGCGCGATCGACCATCGGTCCCGAGACGAACTCGCCGTCGGCTTTGGCGACGCTCGACGACTTGGGCTTCGCGTCACCCTCTGCCGACGCCCGCGCTTCGCGCGCGGGTTTCTCGACGACGGTCTCGTGGGCGCGTTCGGGACGCACTTGAGGCTCTTCGTCGCGCTTGCTCTCGGCTCGTCCAAGCGCGCTCGACATCGCGCTCGCGAGCCCTGTCATCGCCGGCTCCACGCGCGGGGGCGGCTCGACCCGTGAGGGCTCGGCGCGCGGCGGCTCTGTACGCGGTGGCTCGATGCGCGTTGGGGCGTCGGGCGCGGTCGGTTCGATCAACGTCGCAGACGCGACGGACGCGACCGGCGCGGGCTCGATCGTTAGCGTTGGCGTCGGTGGGGCCGAAGGTTCGGGCGTCGAGTCGACGGTGATCGGCGCGAGCGGCGCGAGCTCGCCCTCGTCTCCGCGCGCCCCTCCATCGGGAACGACTCCCGCCGCCAACACGGCAGCGTCCACCGTGCCCTCCTCGCCGATTTCGCCGAGGAGCATCCGGACGTCGTCCTCGCTCAGCCCGCGCAGCGCTCCCTGATCCTCGCGAACGACGGCGTCCGCGAGGTCTCGCTTGCGAGCCTTCAAGCTCTGGATCTTCTCTTCGACCGTACCCTCGGCGACGAGTCGATAGACGGTCACGCTTCGCGTCTGCCCCATTCGATGAGCGCGATCGGTGGCCTGCTCTTCGACCGCGGGGTTCCACCACGGGTCGAGGTGGATCACCGTGTCGGCGCCCGTGAGGTTGAGGCCAGTGCCTCCCGCTTTGAGCGAGATGAGAAACAGCGTGGCAGTGCCCGTCTGAAATCGATGCACGCGCGCGTCGCGGTCGGTGGTCGTCCCGTCGAGGTACTCGTACGCGATGCCTTCTTTGTCGAGGTCGGCGCGCCACAGCTCGAGCAGCTGCCGAAACCCGCTGAACACCAAGGCCCTTCGCCCCTCGTCCTTCAACTGACGAACGAGCTCGAGAAAGGTCTCGCGCTTGGCGCTCAAGCTCGGCTCGGCCGCCGGATCCACGAGGCGCGGATCGCACGACATCTGTCGCAGTCGAAGCAGCGCCGTCAGCACGTGGAAGGCCGAGCGCCCCGTCCCCTTCGCCTTCACTTCGCGACCCACTTCGTCGCGCAGGATCGACGCCATCGCATCGTAGAGCTTTCGTTGCCCAGCAGAGAGCGACACCACGCGGGTGACCTCTTGCTTCGGCGGAAGCTCGGTGAGCACCTCGCGCTTGGTGCGCCGCAACACAAAGGGTCGAACCACGGAGCGAAGCCTCGACGCCGCCGCAGGATCGCCGTCGTGCGTGATCGGAGCCTCGTAGCGGTTCTCGAAATCGCGCAGCGTTCCCAGGAGCTTCGGGTTGACGAAGTCCATGATCGCCCAGAGCTCGCCGAGTCGGTTCTCGACGGGCGTCCCCGAGAGCGCGAGGCGCTGCTCGGCCTTGAGTCGGCGGGCGCTCTCGCTCGTGTTCTAACCGGCGTTCTTGATGGTCTGCGCTTCGTCCATCGCGACGACGCGCCAGTCGATCGTCGAGAGAAAATCCACGTCGCTTCGCAGCACGCCGTAGCTCGTAATCACCAGATCAGCCTTGCGCGCGAGGGCCTGTCGCTCGATTCGACGATCTCCGTGAAGCAGCACGACGCGCAGCTCGGG